>JAYABH010000023.1:0-26112 GCA_037343695.1 bacterium
CAACGCGCGCCGCAGCGCGAGGAACTTCTCCGACGAGGAATTCCGCGCGGCGGTCGCTTATTGCCATCTGCGCGGCGTGAAGGTCTATCTGACGCTCAACACGCTCGTCACCGACCGCGAGCTGCCCGCCCTTGCCGAAACCGCGCGCACCGCGTCGGCGTGCGGCGTGGACGCGATCCTGGTGCAGGACTGGGGCGTTCTCGCGACGCTCAAAAGGATCATCCCCGACGTGGCGCTGCACGCCTCCACGCAGATGAGCCTGCACACGCTTTCGGGCGTGGAGGAAGCATCCCAGCTCGGCATGACGCGCGCGGTGCTCGCGCGCGAGCTGAGCCGCGGCGAGATCGCCGATATCTGCCAAAAAAGCCCCATCGAGATCGAGACCTTCGTCCACGGGGCGCTGTGCATGTGCTACAGCGGCCAGTGTGAAATGTCCGCCGTCATCGGGCGGCGCAGCGGCAACCGCGGCGCGTGCGCCCAGCCCTGCCGCCTGCCCTACGGCTTTCACGGAAAGGCCGACGCTCACCCTTTGAGCCTAAAGGACGCGAACCTCGCGCCCTTTGTGCCGGAGATGCAGGACCTCGGCGTCGCGTGCCTGAAGATCGAGGGACGCATGAAGCGCCCGGAGTATGTCGCCGCTGTGACGGAAATTTACGCGCGTCTCCTTCGCGAGCACCGCGGACCGACGAAGGACGAGCAGAAAAAGCTCGCCCTCGCCTTCTCGCGCGACGGCTTCACCGAGGGGTACTATCGCGGCGAGCGCGGGCGCGCCATGTTCGGCACGCGCCCGGAAAACGCGCGCTGGCCCGAGGACTGGTTTGCCGAGGTCCGCGCGCGCTATGAAAAGGAAAACCTGCGGCTCGTGCCGCTCATATTTGTCTGCGCCATCCGCGAAGGAGAGCCGATGAGCCTGACCGCGTCGGACCCGGACGGGCACACCGTCACCGTGACCGGCGCTGTGCCCGAGACCGCGCGCAGCCGCGCCGTCACGGCGGAAGAGGTCGAAGCGCGGCTCAAAAAGACCGGCGGCACGGCGTTTTCCGTAGACTGCTGCGCGGTGACGCTCGACGGTGGCCTTGCCGTCAGCGCGGGCGCGCTCAACGCGCTGCGCCGCGAAGCGCTCGCGCAGATGGAAGCGCGGCGCACCGCCGTGCCCGAACGCCGCGCATTTCCCTTCGTCCCGCCCGAAAAAGTCAAAAACAGCGCGGACAAGCCGCTGCTCACCGTCTCTATTCACGCCGCGAATCAGCTGAGCGAAGCGCTGATCGCCCGCGCGCCCGCGCGCGTCTATGCGCCGCTCGAGCTTTTTCCACAGCTCGACCTTGTGCCGTACCTAAGCCGGACGGAATTTTTCGCGGTGCTGCCGCGCATTTACCGCACGCAGGACGAGCCTGTGCTGCGCGCGCTGCTCGAGGATGCGGTGAAAAAGGGCGCGACGGGCGTGTCGCTCGGCAACCTCGGCCACCTCGCGCTCGTGCGCGGGCTTGACGTGACGCTGCACGGCGGCTGGCCGCTGAACCTTTACAATTCCGCCGCGCTCGACTTCTGGAAGGGCGAGGGCCTTGCGAGCGCCTGCGTCTCGTTCGAGCTGCGCGACGCGCAGCTGCGCGATTTGCAAAAGTGCATCCCGTGCGAAGCCGTCGTCTACGGCAGGCTCCCGCTGATGCTGACGGAGAACTGCCTGAACGCGAACGAATTCGGCTGCAAGCATTTCGCTTCCCGCCCCGTGTCCGTCCCGTCTGACGGCGCGTGCGCAAGCGCGCCGGAGCTGACCGACCGGCGCGGCGAACGCTTCCCCGTGCTGCGCGCATGGGGCTGCCGCAGTGAGATCGAGAACGGAAAGATTCTCTACCTCGCGGACAAGGCGGGCGACTGGCAGTCGCTCGGCCTGCGCTATGCGCTGCTCCGCTTCACGACGGAATCGCCCGAAGAATGCGTGCGCATGCTGCGCGCCTATCAGGGCGAAGCGGTCGAAGCGCCAGAGAATATCACGCGCGGCCTGTTCTACCGGGGCGCAGAATGAATCCCGCCTGTAATATTTGATCTTGATTCTACATTTTTTTATCATAAAGTGAGGCAATCCCATGGCTATCGTTTTGGCATCCCAGTCCCCGCGCCGTCAGGAGCTACTCCAGCGCATCGGCGTGGAGGACTTCAAGACCCTCTCGCTCGACATCGACGAGAGCTATCCCGCGGGTCTTTCTCCCGAGGACACCGTGCGCTACATCGCCGGGAAAAAATCCGACGCCGCGGCGGCGCTCTGCGCGCCCGATGATCTCATCATCACGGCGGACACGATGGTCTTTCTCGGAAGCGACCGGCTCGGCAAGCCGCACGACGAGGACGACGCGTTCCGCATGCTGCGCGAGCTTTCCGGCAAGGGCCACACGGTCTGCACCGGCGTGAGCGTGCGGCGCGGGCAGCAGTACGAATCCTTCGCCGTGTCCACCGCCGTCTATTTCCGCCCGGCGACGGACGACGAGATCCGCGCCTACATCAAAACCGGCGAGCCGATGGATAAGGCCGGGGCCTACGGCGTGCAGAGCCGCGGCGCGCTTTTTGTCGAGCGCATCGACGGCGACTTTTTCAACGTCATGGGCCTTCCCGTCGAGCGGCTCGGGCTCGTGCTCGCGCGCTTCGGCGTGAAGCTGCTGTAAGAAGACCTCTCCCCCGCCCTACTTGAAAGGAGGGTGCTCCTTTGAAAGAATTTTTCCGCCAGCACGGGCTGCGCATTCTGGCCGCGGCCGCGGCCGTCGCCGTGCTTTTGAGCGTGCTGACCTATTTTTCCTCCACGTCCTCGGTGCTTGAAAACATCGCGGGCGTGCTGACCTCGCCGTTCCGCGCCGCCGCCACCGCCGTGAGCGACTGGGCCGCGGACAAGCGGCAGTACTACGAGGACGTGACCGCCCTCAAGGAAGAGAACGCGGCGCTCAAAAAGGAGATCGCGGAGCTGCGCGCCCAGCAGCGCGAGGCCCAGGCCGCGAACGATGAAAACGCGCTCTTCCGCAAGCTCTTAAAGCTCCAGGAAAAGCGCAGCGACTTCACCTTTGTCTCTGCGCGCGTGCTGGCCCACAGCGAGAGCAACTGGACCTCGTCGCTCACGCTCAGCCACGGCACCGATCAGGACATCGCCGTGGGCGACTGCGTCGTGAGCGCCGAGGGCTACCTTGTCGGCGTGGTGTCCGAGGTCGGGCTCAACTGGTCCACGGTCCTCACCGTGATCGACACGGACACCGAGCTCGGCGCGCGCATCTTCCGCACCGGCGAGATCGCCGTGGCGGAGGGCGACTTTTCCCTCATGAACGAAGGCCGGCTCAAGCTCTCCTACCTCACGGCGGACGATGAGGTCCTCACCGGCGACCAGATCGTCACCTCGGGCCTTGGCGGGTACTATCCCAGCGGCCTTGTCATCGGCACGGTCGAATCCGTCCGCACCGGGGACGACGGCCTTGCCCGCTACGCGGTCCTCAAACCCATGGTCGATTTCGATGCGCTGACGGAGATCTTCGTCATCATCGATCACGACGTGGTCGAATAAGGGGGCGCGCATGAACCTGACGCAGACAACCGCCCTCAAATGGACGTTTTATGCGCTCGCGGTGCTGCTGCTGTGCTTTTTAAAGCGATTGCTGCTCGGCTCCGTGACCTTCTGGGGCGTGCTGCCCTTCCTGCCGCCGGTGCTGCTCGCGGTGATCGCCGCGTTCGAGCAGCCAAAGTCCGCGGTCATTGCGGGCCTTGCCTTCGGCGCGCTGTGCGACCTGGTCATTCCCGCACCGTTCCCCTGCCTGTATACGCTCGCGTTCACCGCCGCGGCGCTGCTCATCGCCACGGTGATGAGCAATCTCATGCAGCAGGGCTTCGCCCGTGCGCTTTTTTCGAGCGTGCTTGCCTTCGTCGTCGTCGATCTTCTTGAGATTGCGGCGATGCTCGCGCGCGGCGCGGACCTTTCCGTGATGCTCTGGCTCTTCGTGCGCGAAACGCTCGTCTCCTGCGTGCTGCTGCTGCCCTCGTATCCGCTGCTGCGCACCGTGCACCGGCTCTTTGCCGACTGATCTTCCCCGTTTTCCTCAGCTTTTTCCCCACTCCGCTCGGAAAGGAGCGATCTTATGGACCCCAAACGCTTCACCCGCCGCCTGATCGCGCTCGGCGGCGTTGTTTTCCTCTGCGCGCTCGTCTTTGTCGTCACGCTCTTTCAGGCGCAGATCGTCAAGGGAGACGAATACCTTGCCCAGTCCGTGCGCACGAACGCCAAGGTCGAAACGGTCAAGGGCACGCGCGGCGTGATCACCGACCGCAACGGCAAGGTGCTCGTGTCGAACCGCGCGGTCTACACACTGAATTTTGACTCCTCGCTCGTCAAGTCCGACGAGCTCAATGACGCGCTGCTGCGCCTTGTGCATCTGATGGACGAGCAGGGTGTCACCGTCAAGGACACGCTTCCCCTCTCCCAGAAGGGCCCCTATGCCTACGATACCTCCGGCGGCAGCGTCAAGACGCTCGCCAAATACCTCGTCTCGCTCAAATGGATGAATGAGGGCGACGTGGATGAGGACGGCCTGCCCCGCTCCATCACCGGCCCGGCGCTCTTTCTGCGCCTTCGCAATGAGTACGGCATCGACGATACCCTGCCCGCCGCCACGGTGCGCACGCTCGTGGGCCTGCGCTACTCGCTCGCCGTCGCCAAGCTGAACGGCACCACGGTCTACGAGTTCGCGAGCGACGTGGATGTGGCGCTCATCTCACTCATCAAGGACGGCGGCTACGCCGGCGTGCAGGTGGACACCTCCTCCGTGCGCGTTTACGAGACCGACTACGCCGCCCATGTCCTCGGCTACACCGGCAGCATTCAGGACTGGGACGAGTATAAGGATAAGGACGGCTACACGCTCGCGAGCATCGTCGGCATCTCCGGCGCGGAGAGCGCGTTTGAGCAGTACCTCCACGGCAGCGACGGCAAGCGCCTTGTCACCTATGACGACAGCACCGGCAAGGTGACGGGCGAGCTCTACTCCGTCGAGCCGAAGCCCGGCTCCACCGTGGCCCTGACCATCGACATCGACTTTCAGGAGGACGTGGAGCAGGCCCTCGCGAGTACCGTCACCGCGATGACGAAGTCCGACGGCATCGAGCGCGGCGCGGCCGCCGCGGTCGTGCAGGTCGGCACGGGCGACGTGCTGGCCCTCGCGTCCTATCCGACCTATTCTCTCTCCACCTTCCGCGACGAGATCGCCGAGCTGACGAGCGACACGATGCGCCCGATGTGGAACCGCGCCACGCAGGGTACCTACGCCCCCGGCTCGACCTTAAAGCCGCTCACGGCCATCGCCGCGCTCGAATCCGGCGCGACCACCGTGCGCGAAAAGCTCTACGACTCGGGCAAGTGGACCTACCCCGGCTATTCCGCGAGCTATACCTACTGCTGGAAGCGCAGCGGCCACGGCTCGCTCAACGTGCGCGGCGCGATCATGAATTCCTGCAACTACTACTTTGCCGAAATGGGCTACCGCATGGGCATGGACACCCTGCGCAAGTACTACGCGGACTTCGGCCTCGGCTCGCCGACGGGCATTGAGATCGGCGACGCGGCGGGCCTTCTCCCCTCGCAGGGCGCGGGCGAGAACCTTGCCCCCTGGGCGGCCTTCGGTCAGGCGAACCAGCTCTATACGCCGCTCCAGCTCGCAAACTACATCGCGACGCTCTCCGGCGGCGGAGACCGCTACGCGACGCACCTTTTAAAGAACGTGCGCGAGAGCGGCACGGGCGCGCTTGAATACGTCTACGACGCAGACCCCGTGCAGACGATCGAGATGAGCAGCGAGAACCTCTCCGCCGTGCTCGCTGGTATGCACGACCTTGCGACCGACGGCGCCGTGGCACCCTATTTCAAGGATTGTATCGTGGACGCCGCCGCCAAGACCGGCACCATCCAGACCGGCGACACCAAGAACAACAACGGCGCGTTCGTCTGCTTCGCCCCTTACGACGATCCGCAGATCGCCGTGGCCATCGTCATCGAAAAGGGCGGCTCGGGTGCGGCGCTCGCGTCCACCGCCGTGCAGGTGCTCAACGCCTACTTTTCCAATGCGTCCGCCTCCTCCACGGTGACGGGCGAGAATACACTGCTGGGTTAAGCGCGCCTTTGGCGCGCTTTCCTTTTTGGAATGCCGCTTTTCCAGCGGCGGAAAGGAGTATTATGTCAACTATCTGGTTTGATCCGCGCGACCTTCTTGACAAGTCGCCCTTCGGCGCGGTGCCCTGCGGCACGCGCGTGGGCTTCCGCTTCCATCCCGAGTGCGGCGCGGCCGTCACGCGCTGCGAGCTGCTCTGCCACGGTGAATTTGCCGATCAGTGGACCACGCTCGAGCTTTCTCCCGCGCAGGAGGACGGTCACATGGTCTTTCGCGGCGAATTCACCGCGCCGGACGATGTGGAGCTCATCTGGTATCACTTTCGCCTTTCCTGGGCCGACGGCGGCACAAGCTGCTACGGCAAAAACGGTCTCTGCGCCTGGGACGCGGTCGAGCCCTGGCAGCTCACGGTCTACGACGATACGCACAAAACGCCCGCGTGGTTCGGCCGCGGCGTGACGTATCAAATCTTCCCCGACCGCTTCCGCCGCGCGAAGGCGCGCGGCGTTGAGGGTCTCGTCGGCCCGCGCACGCTGCACGAGCGCTGGGACGAGCTCCCCGAATACCGCCCGAACGCCGACGGCGAGATCACCTGCAGCGACTTTTTCGGCGGCGACCTCGCCGGCATCACGGAAAAGCTCGACTATCTCGCATCCCTCGGCGTGACGACGCTCTACCTCTGCCCCATCTTCGAGGCCTCGACCAACCACCGCTACGACACGGCCTGCTACGAGCGCATCGACCCGCTGCTCGGCGACGAGGACGATTTCCGCACGCTCTGCGCGGAAGCAAAAAATCGCGGCATCCGCGTCATGCTCGACGGCGTGTTCAACCACACGGGCCGCAAGAGCGTCTACTTCAACGCCGACGGCTTCTACGACGATCTCGGCGCGGCGCAGGGCCCCGCTTCCCCCTACTACTCCTGGTACAGCTTCCACCCCTTCCCCGACGATTACGACGCCTGGTGGGGCATCAAGAACCTGCCCGCGGTCAACGAGCTGGAAAAGAGCTACGTGGACTACATCATCGAGGGCGACAACTCCATCATCCGCCGCTGGCTGCGCGCGGGCGCGTCCGGCTGGCGGCTGGACGTGGCCGACGAGCTGCCGGACGAATTCATCGCCAAAATCCGCACCGCCATGACCGAGGAAAACCCGGACAGCTACCTTCTCGGCGAGGTCTGGGAGGATGGCACGACGAAGATCTCCTACTCCCAGCGCCGCAAATACCTTCTCGGCCGCGAGACGAACGGCCTGATGAACTACCCCTTCCGCACGGCGCTGATGGCCTATCTTCTCGGCGGCGGCGCGGAATACTTCCGCGACAGCATGGAGCAGCTGCGCGAAAACTACCCCGCGCCCGCGTTCTACGGCGCGATGAACTTTCTCTCCACGCACGATACGCCGCGGCTTCTGACGATCCTCGGTCTCACCTCCCCCGCGCCGCAGACGCGCGATGAGCGCGCGGTCTATCACCTGACGGATGCGGAGCTTGCGCGCGGCAAGGCGCTTTTGAAGCTCGCTTCGCTCATCCTCTACACCTTCCCCGGCACGCCGATGCTCTACTACGGCGACGAAGCCGGGATGCAGGGCTTCGAGGACCCGTTCAACCGCGGCACCTACCCCTGGGGGCATGAGGACCCGGAGCTGCTCGCGTGGTTCCGCACCCTCGGCGCGCTGCGCCGTGAGCACGACGCGCTCCAGTGCGGCGCCATCACCTATCACGCCGCGCAGGGCCGCGCGCTGGCCTTCTCCCGCCGGACGAACGGCGACCACTGCATCACCGCCGTCAACGCGGGCAGCGAGCCGGTCACGCTCACGCTGCCGTGGGACGCGCCGCTTGCACTGGACGCGCTCTCGCAGCAGGAGTTCTTCTGCGGGGACGGCCTGCTCCGCCTGACGCTCGAGCCCTACGGCACGATGCTGCTCACCGAGGTCGAATGACCCCGTTTGTTTCACGTGAAACACAGAAAAATGGACGTTGGTAAAGGGATACCCCTTTACCAACGTTTCTTTTTACTCTCACATAGCCCGTCGAAGCAAGCCGGAAATCCAGCGAATATCTGCCCTCCACAAGACGTAAAGGCCTGCGCCTTGTCATGTTTCACGTGAAACAAATTTTGCAAATTTGCTTCTTTCCTGTTGAAATCGACCGCTTTTGTGCTATACTGAACAAGAATGAAAATGGATTTATGTTTCTACGACTAAGGCGGGTGTTTTTTTGGCTAAAATCGTTGCAATCGTCAATCAGAAGGGTGGCGTCGGCAAGACGACGACCTGTGTGAATCTGACCTCCTCCCTCAAGGAGAAGGGAAACAGCGTCCTGCTGTGCGACTTTGATCCGCAGGCCAACTCGACCTCCGGCATGGGCGTTGACAAGGCGGCGTCGCGCGGCGTTTACGATGTGCTCATCAACGGCGCGGACGTGACGGCGAGCGTGTCGCACACACGCTACGGCGATGTGCTGCCGTCTTCCAAGGCGCTCGCGGGCGCGGGCATCGAGATGATCGACCGCCCGAACCGCGAATTTCTGCTCAAGCAGGCGCTCGACGTCCTCTCCCCCGATTACGACTTTATCCTCATCGACTGCCCGCCCTCGCTCGAGCTTCTGACGGTCAACGCGCTCTGCGCGGCCAATTCGCTCATCGTGCCCGTGCAGGGCGAATACTTCGCGCTCGAGGGTCTGTCCGACCTGATGCACACCGTGCGCATGGTGCGCCGCAGCCTGAACCCCGGTCTGGAGCTTGAGGGCGTGCTGCTCACGATGTTCGACGGGCGTACAAATCTCGCCCTCCAGGTCGCGGAAGAGGTCAAGCGCTACTTCCCCGGAAAGGTCTACTCCACGGTCATCCCGCGCAACGTCCGCCTTTCCGAAGCGCCGAGCCACGGCAAGCCCATCAACTACTACGACCGCACCTCCCGCGGTGCGGAAGCCTACAGCAGCCTTGCCAACGAGTTTTTGAAGCAGAACCGGGCGACACATTAAACATAATACGGGCCCTGCGCCCGCTCACCCCCACAGAAAGGAGACGATCTCATGGCAAATGCAAACCGCGGCCTTGGCAAGGGTCTCGGCGCGCTGCTGGGCGACGCCGCCCTGCGCACCGACACCTCCGACAACCTCTACCTCCCTATCTCGCAGATCGAGCCCTACGCCAACCAGCCGCGCCGCCATTTTGACGAGGAAGCCCTGCAGGATCTGGCCGATTCCATCCGCGAGCACGGCATCATCCAGCCGCTGACGGTCCGCCGTCTTTCCTCCGGCTACTATCAGATCATCGCGGGCGAGCGCCGCTGGCGCGCCGCGCGCATTGCCGGTCTTGCCGAGGTGCCCGCGATCATCGTGGAAGCCGACGACCGCAAGATGACGGAGCTTTCGCTCATTGAAAATTTACAGCGTGAGGACCTCGACCCCATCGAGGAAGCTGAGGGCTACAAGACCCTGATGGACAACTACCAGCTCACGCAGGAGGAAGCCGCCGAGCGCGTGGGCAAGTCCCGCTCCGCCGTGGCAAACAGCCTGCGTCTGCTGGGTCTCTGCCCCGAGGTGCGCGAAATGCTGCAAAATGGCAAGCTTTCCGGCGGTCACGCCCGCGCGCTGCTGCCCCTGAAAGCGGATTTGCAGCTTGAAGCGGCGAACATGATCGCGCAGCAGGGGCTGAGCGTCCGCCAGACGGAAGCGCTCGCCAAGCGCCTTGGCAGCGTCAAGGAAGAGAAAAAGCGCTCGAACGAGGAGATCATGGCCAAAAGCTACGGCCGTCTCGCCGCGCAGGAGCTGAGCGACAAGATCGGCCGCACCTGCCGCATTGTTTCGGGCAAGAAGAAGGGGCGCATCGAGCTGGACTACTACGGCATGGACGATCTGAACGACCTGCTCGAAGCGCTCGCCGCCATCAAACGCAGAAAGAACGGAGAAGAAGCATGACGGATTTTGTCCACGAGGGTCCCAAGGACCCGAACAAGCCGCCCGTGCCCGGTGAGGAAAAGCCCACCACCGAGCGCGAGCGCATGAAAAAAGTCTACACCTACGTCGCGGTGCTGTTCACGGTCGCGTTTCTGCTGATCTTATGGACATTCCTGATGAATCAGCGCAGCAGCCGGGAAATTCGCGATGAGATCCGCAGCGGCAACAACACTCTGCAAAGCACGCTGGACGAAAATCAGGCGCTGACGGACCGCATCACGGAGCTGGAAGAGCAGCTCACCGCCGCGCAGGAGAACGCCAAGGCCCTCGACGAGACCGCGGGCCTGCAGTCCAACCAGCTGCGCGCGCTCGACTGGCTGCTCGAGATCGAGCAGGACTATGCCGCGAAGGACTATGATGCGGCGAAGGAAAACATCCGCTCGTTCGAGGAGACCGGCGTTTCCGAATATCTCCCCGCAGAGCCGCTGCGCACCGCCATCACCGGCGACGACGCCCCCTCCCCCGCCGAACGCTATCAGGCCATCGCGGACGAGCTGTTCCCGGACGGCGTGAACTGAGCATTTTCGCGGCGCGCTTTCTGTGCCGCTCACTTTACAACGATAACGAGGTAAATTATTATGCTGGATATGAAATTCCTGCGGGAAAATCCCGATCTGGTCAAGGAAAACATCAAGAAGAAGTTCCAGGACGAAAAGCTCCCCCTCGTCGACGAGGTCATCGAGCTCGACGCCAAGAACCGCGCCGCCATCACCGAGGCGAGCGAGCTGCGCGCCAGCCGCAACGCCCTCTCGAAGCAGATCGGCATGCTGATGGGTCAGGCGAAGAAGGACCCGAGCAAGCTCGAAGAGGCCGAAAAGATCAAGGCGACCGTCAAGGCGAACGCCGACCGCCTGGCCGAGCTTGAAAAGCTCGAAGAGGAGTATGAGCAGAAGATCCACAAGATCATGCTGCTGATCCCGAACATTATCGACCCCAGCGTCCCCATCGGCCCGGACGACAGCTGCAATGTCGAGGTCGAGCGCTTCGGCGAGCCGAAGGTCCCCGATTTTGAAATTCCCTACCACACACAGATCATGGAGAGCTTCGACGGCGTCGACATGGACGCCGCGGGCCGCGTCTCCGGCGCGGGCTTCTACTACCTGCTCGGCGACATCGCGCGCCTGCACGAGGGCGTGCTCGCTTACGCGCGCGACTTTATGATCGACAAGGGCTTCACATTCTGCATCCCGCCGTTTATGATCCACGGCAACGTGGTCGAGGGCGTCATGAGCCAGAACGACATGGACGCCATGATGTACAAGATCGAGGGCGAGGACCTCTACCTCATCGGCACGAGCGAGCATTCGATGGTCGGCCGCTTCATCGGCGAAATTCTGCCCGAGAGCAGCCTTCCTCAGACGCTCACGTCCTACTCCCCCTGCTTCCGCAAGGAGAAGGGCTCGCACGGCATCGAGGAGCGCGGCGTTTACCGCATCCACCAGTTTGAAAAGCAGGAGATGATCGTCGTCTGCAAGCCCGAGGACAGCATGGACTGGTACAACAGAATGTGGAAGTGGAGCGTCGAGCTGTTCCGCTCGATGGACATCCCCGTCCGCCAGCTCGAGTGCTGCTCCGGCGACCTCGCCGACCTCAAGGTCAAGTCCTGCGACATCGAGGCGTGGTCCCCGCGCCAGAAGAAGTACTTCGAGGTCTGCTCCTGCTCCAACCTCGGCGACGCGCAGGCCCGCCGCCTCAAAATTCGCGTCAAGGGCGAGGACGGCAAGATGTACCTGCCGCACACGCTCAACAACACCGTCGTCGCGCCCCCGCGCATGCTGATCGCGTTCCTCGAGAACAATCTTCAGGCCGACGGCAGCGTGCTCATCCCGAAGGTCCTCCAGCCCTACATGGGCGGCAAGAGCGTGCTCATCCCCAAAAAGTAAATCCAAAGCGCAATAATTTGAATATTTTATACAAATAGTTTTCGATTTTCACACAAATTCGCAACAAAGGAGTCCTTCGTATGAAGAAGTTTCTGGAAGAGTTCAAGGCCTTTGCCATGCGCGGCAACGTCATCGACATGGCCGTCGGTGTTGTCATCGGCGGCGCGTTCGGCAAGATCACGAACTCTGTCGTCAACGATATCATCATGCCCCTCATCTCCATGCTGACCGGCGGCATCGACTTTTCCAGCTGGAAGTGGGTGCTCAAAGAAGCAGTCATGGAGGGCAAAGAAGTTGTCGACCCCGAGATTGCCGTCAACTACGGCAACCTGATCGCCGTCATTCTCGATTTCATCATCATCGCCTTCGCCGTGTTCTGCATGGTCAAGGCCATCAACAAGATGCACGACAAGCTCTCGAAGCCCGCCGAGCCGGAGAGCGAAAAGGCCCCCGAGCCGACGAAGGAAGAAGTTCTGCTCACCGAGATCCGCGACCTTCTGAAGGAGCAGAGCAAATGAACGAGCTTCTCTTGCAGGGCCTCAGCGAGCTGGGGCTGGATGTAAGCCGGGCGGAAACGCTCGAGCGCTTCTCTTCCCTGCTGCTGGAAAAGAACGAGGTGATGAACCTCACAGCCATCACAGAGCCCGACGCCGTCGCGCAGCTCCACCTGCTCGACAGCGCGGCGCTGCTGCCTTTTGTCGATCTGACGGGTAAAACCGTCGTCGACGTCGGCACCGGCGCGGGCTTTCCCGGGATGCCGCTGCGCATTTTAAAAGACGACTTCGACCTCACGCTGCTCGACTCGCTCGGCAAGCGCGTCAACTGGCTGCAAGAGGTCTGTGACGAGCTGCAATTAAAGCGCGTCGCCTGCGTCCACGCGCGAGCGGAGGAATTCGCCATGCAGCACCGCGAGCAGTTCGACATCGCCACCTCGCGCGCCGTCGCGCAGCTTTCGATCTTATCCGAGCTGTGCCTGCCGCTCATCAAGGTCGGCGGACAGTTCGTCGCCATGAAGAGCGTCGACACCGAGGACGAGATCGCCGCGGCGAAGAGCGCCATCAAGACGCTCGGCGGCCACATCGTCAAGGTCGAGGACTACACCATCCCGACGAGCGACGTCGTCCACCGCCTTGTCATCGTCGAAAAGGTCTCCCCTACCCCGCGCGCCTATCCGCGCGCCTTCGCCAAGATCAAAAAAGCCCCGCTGTAACGCATCAAATTCACAAAAAGGAGGTACGAGCCTTGTCTCAGGTCATCGCCGTCGTGTCCGGCAAGGGCGGCACGGGAAAAACTTCGTTCACGACGCTCACCGGCATGGCGCTCGCGCAGCTCGGCAAAAAAACGCTGCTGCTCGACTGCGACATCGGCCTGCGCAATCTCGACCTCTACCTCGGCGTCTCGGACCGCGCGCTCATGGACTTCACCGACGTGATCGTCGGACGCACGACACTCGCTCAGGCCGTCGTGCGCCATCCGCTCTACCCGAACCTGTATCTGCTCACCGCGCCCGTGAGCTTCGGCGTGCGCCTGCCGAGCAAGCGCGAGATGCAGCGGCTTATCGACGAGATCCGCCGCCATTTCGACTTCTGCCTCATCGACGCCGCCGCCGGCATCGGCGAAGCCTTCGCGCTTGCCACCTGCTGCGCCGACCGCGCCGTGGTCGTCACCACGAACGACCCCTCGAGCCTGCGCGACGCGCAGCGCACCGTGATGGAGCTGCACCGCTTCCCGAGCGGATACCTGCACCTTGTCGTCAACCGCGTGCGGCGCAAGCTCTTACAGTCCCTCCACACCACGATCGACGACGCCATCGACGCCGCGGGTCTTCCGCTGCTCGGCGTCATTCCGGAGGACGAGAATGTCCCTGCCGTTTTGGGGCGCGGACTTTCCCAGCGCCTCAAGTATCGCTCCGGCGCGCTCTGCGCCTGCGAAAACATCGCCCGCCGCCTGTGCGGCGAACGCGTGCGTCTGATGCGGCTGTAGCACCGGTTCACAAAGGCAAACACGCTTTTCCCGCAAACATCTTTTCAAAGCCTGCTTGCCCTTGTCAACCGATGAAAGTGCCGCTACAATAGAAAAATTCACATCAGAAAGGATTGTGACACTACATGAACATCGCTCTCATGGCACACGACAACAAAAAGGAACTGATGGTCCAGTTCTGCACGGCTTACGCCGGCATTCTGTCCCGTCACACGCTCTGCGCCACCAGCGTGACCGGTAAGATGGTCAGCGAAGCGAGCGGCCTTCCGATCCACCTGTTCATGGCGCGCATCCACGGCGGCGCCGAGCAGATCGGCGCGCGCATCTCCTACAACGAGATCGATATGGTCCTCTTCTTCTGCGACCCCGCCAACCCGCAGTATAACGACAGCCTGACCTATATCACCAAGCTCTGCGACCAGAACAACATCCCCTTTGCCACCAACCTCGCCACCGCTGAAATGCTCATCATGGGCCTTGCCCGCGGCGACCTCGACTGGCGCGATATCGTCAACCCGAAGACGAAGCCCTTCACCACCTGAGCACAAAATCAGGCGATTTTTCAATACAGTTAGTAATTTTCAATTTATAATATACAAACAGGAGTAGATTTTACCATGATGCAATCCCGTACACACAACTGCGGCGAGCTTCGCGCGCAGCATGCCGGTGAGCACGTCAAGCTCGTCGGCTGGATGGAGAACGTCCGCGAAGTCGGCGGCAGCCTCGCCTTCGTGGTGCTGCGCGACTTCTACGGCACGACGCAGATCGTCGTCGAGACGAGCGAGCTGCTCGCCCAGATCAAGGGCTACAACAAAGAGAGCACCATCTCCGTCGAGGGCACCGTGCGCGAGCGCGCGAGCAAGAACCCCAATCAGCCCACCGGCGACATTGAGGTCGTGCCCGAGAAGATCGAGCTGCTCGGCCGCTGCCGCTACAACTCCCTGCCGTTCGAGATCAACCGCAGCCGCGAGGCCGACGAGACGCAGCGCCTCAAATACCGCTATCTTGACCTGCGCAATCCCGCCGTCAAGAAGAACATCATCCTGCGCTGCAACGTCATCGCCGCGCTGCGCAAGGCCATGATGGAGCACGACTTCCTCGAGATCACCACCCCGATCCTGACGGCCTCCTCCCCCGAGGGCGCGCGTGACTACCTCGTCCCCGCCCGCAAGCACCCCGGCAAGTTCTACGCCCTGCCGCAGGCGCCGCAGCAGTTCAAGCAGCTGCTGATGACCTCCGGCTTTGACCGTTACTTCCAGATCGCGCCGTGCTTCCGTGATGAGGACGCGCGCGGCGACCGCAGCCCCGGCGAGTTCTATCAGCTCGATATGGAGATGGCGTTCGCCTCTCAGGAAGACGTCTTCGCCGTCTGCGAGGATGTCCTGCCCCCGATCTTCGCGAAGTTCGGCACCTATGACATCGCCTCCCAGCCCCCGTTCCGCCGCATCAAGTACCTCGACGCGCTCGAGATTTACGGCAGTGATAAGCCGGACCTGCGCATCGACCTGACCGCGACGAACGTCTCCTCCCTCTTCGAGGGAAGCAGCTTTGAGGTCCTTGCGGACAAGACCGTCAAGGCCGTCGCGATCTCCAACTGCACGCTCACGCGCAAGCAGATCGACAAGCTCCTGACCGACTGCGAGGTGCAGGCGGGCGCGAAGGGCTACTGGTTCAAGGTCGACGAAAAGGGCGACCTCGCCGGCGGCATCGCGAAGTTTGTCGACAAGGAAGCTGCTTCCAAGCTCCTGCCGCTCGAGCCTAACACGCTCGTGCTCGTCGCGGGCGGCGAGCTGGCCACCAAGCTCGTCGGCGTGATGATCAAGACGTTCGGCCCTGCGTGCGAGGGTCACATGGACAAGGAGCGCTACGAGTTCTGCTGGATCGTCGACTTCCCGATGTATGAGATCGGCGACGAGAGCGGCGAGCTCGAGTTCTGCCACAACCCGTTCTCCATGCCCGCCGGCGGCCTCGACGTGCTGCTCAAGGCCGAGCGCGGTGAGATCGACCCGCTCACCATCACCGCCGACCAGTACGACCTCGTCTGCAACGGCGTGGAGCTTTCCTCCGGCGCGGTGCGTAACCACGACCCCGAGATCATGATCAAGGCCTTTGAGCTCGTCCGTCTCGGCGAGGATGACGTGAAGGCCAAGTTCCCCGCCATGTACAACGCCTTCTGCTACGGCGCGCCCCCGCACGCCGGTATCGCGCCGGGCGTGGACCGCATGGTCATGCTGCTCGCGGGCGAGGATTCCATCCGCGAGATTATCCCCTTCCCCATGAACAAGAACGCGCAGGACGTCATGATGGGCGCGCCCAGCGAGGTCACGCAGAAGCAGCTCGACGAGCTGCACATCGCCGTCACCGCGCACGAGGACGAATAATTGAATCATCAAAAAGGAAGGAATTCTCCTGTGGGAGAATTCCTTCCTTTTTTCTTCTTTTTTCGCGGCAAACGCTTAGAACCCCAGCCCGCCAAGGCCGCCGAGGCCTAAACCGCTCGTGAGCGCGTCCATCTTGCCGTTCATGGCTTCCTCCGCCTGGCGGAGCGCTTCGTTCACGGCGGAGATGATGAGATCCTGGAGCATCTCCACATCCTCGGGATCGACCGCTTCGGGCTTGATGGTGATGTTCGTGACCTCCTTCTTGCCGTTGACCTCGGCGCTGACGACGCCGCCGCCGACGCTCGCGCTGAAGGTCTTTTCCTCCACCTCCTGCTGCGCCTTCTGCATGTCCTCCTGCATCTTCATGATCTGCTGCTGCATCTGCTGCTGCTTGAGCATCTGGCCGCTGCCGTTGGAAAAGCCGCGGCGTGCGCTGTAACCCTTTGCCATCGTTGTTGTCTCCTTTTATTTTACTGTAAAATTGTCGAATTTACTGCCCATGCGCAGGAGGTCCTGCATCTTGTCTCGCTTTTTCGCGCCCGGGCGCTCGCCCACGAGGAAGCGGACGCGGATCTCCCGTCCAACTGCGCGGGACGTGACCTCGCTCAAAACGTCTGTCACGACCTTCTGGTCGAGCATGGACTTCTGCACCTCGGTCGAGCAGTAGACGGTGAGAAGGTCATCCTTCACATCCCCCTGCGCCATGCCGATGAACGCGCGCTTGTCGGGCGTCAGACGGTTTTTATAGCTCTCCATGAGCTGGTAGAAAATCTCATCATCCCCGCTGTCTCCACTCGTCGGCGCTTCCTGCGCAGGCGCGGGTGCTGCTGCTATCTTCGGCGCTGCGGCCTTCGGTGCGGGTGCGATCGGCTCGCCGTAGGGCGGCGGTGCGTCATAATCGTCGGGCAGCGGCGGCTCGTCCCACGGAAGCGGCGCTTCCTCGGCGGGCTTTGCGCTCTCTGTGGGCGCTTCCGCGGCCTTTTCCGGTGTAGGTGTGACCGTCTGTACCGCCGCGGGAGTGGGTGCGCTCGCCGGTGCGGATACAGGGTGCTTCGCCGCGAACTGCACGCCCGCGGCGATCTGCTCTTCGAGCCGCGCGATGCGCGCGCCGAGCGCCGCCAGGTCGCCGGAGAGTGTTTCGTCGCAGAGCTTCAGAATGCAGAGCTCTGCGTCCGTACGGCGGTTTACGCTGAACTGGAGCTGCGCCGCCGTCTCCTGCAAGATCGTACAGAGCTGGATGAAGCGTGCGCTCGTCCCCTGCGCGCGCAGGTTTCGGAGCGTTGCGGCGTCATAAGCGCCGCTGAGTAAGCTCTCGCCGCCCTCCCCAGCCGTCGCGCTGATGAGCAGCTCGCGCGAGAGGGTCGAGAGCTCGCCGAGCACCGCGCCCACATCCTTACCGCCGTCGTAGAGCTTGCCGAGAAGCTCGAGTGCCCCGCGCGCGTCGCGCGTCAGGATCAGCGACATGAGCTGTGCGGTCTGCACGTTTCCGGCCAAACCCAGCGCGTCGAGCACGGCGTTCGCGTCGATCGCGCCGCCCGCGGCCGCGCACTGGTCAAGAAGACTCAGCGCGTCTCGCAGCGCGCCGTCCGACAGTCGGGCCAGCAGCGCCGCGCCGTCCTCCTTTAAGTCGATATTCTCCTGCCCCGCGATGTAGTTGAGCCTGCCCACGATGTCCTTCGGCTGGATGCGGCGGAACGAAAAGCGCTGGCAGCGCGACAAAATCGTCGCGGGCACCTTGTGCAGCTCCGTTGTCGCCAGAATGAACATCAGATGCTCGGGCGGCTCCTCCAAAATCTTGAGCAGTGCGTTGAACGCGGGCGTCGAGAGCATGTGGACTTCGTCGACGATATACACGCGTTTTTTTACCTGCGCGGGCGAATAGATGGCCTCGTCACGCAGCGCGCGCACGCTGTCCACGCCGTTGTTCGACGCCGCGTCCAGCTCGACCACGTCGAGTAAGCGCCCGCTCTCGATGCCAAGGCAGCTTGCGCAGCGGTTGCAGGGGTTGCCGTTTTCCGGGTGCTCGCAGTTGACCGCGCGCGCGAGGATCTTCGCGCAGGTCGTCTTACCCGTGCCGCGCGTGCCGGTGAAGAGATAGGCGTGCGACAGCCGCCCCTCGGCCACCTGACGCTGCAAGGTCTCGGTAATATGCTCCTGGCCGACCACGTCGGCAAAGGTCTTGGGACGCCACTTGCGGTAAAGCGCCTGATACATCCGCAGCCCTCCCTTTTTTGATAAAAATACTCCTTCGCATACAGCTGCGGGACCGGCGCCCTTGCGGCACATGGATGGTCCCGCTTAATGCTGCTCGGTTCCCCGCCTGACATGGTTCGCAGGTACCCATTGCGCAAGACCGGTTCCGCAGCTGTATGCGGAGGAGTTGTTGAACAAATGGTATTCTACTATATTTCAGAAAAAATATCAACAGAAAAATGAAAAAGGGGCTTCACAAATTCAAAAAAGTGTGTTATGATAATCCGCGCTGGGAGACCAGCATTGCTATTTGGGCCTGTAGCTCAGTTGGGAGAGCGTACGGTTCGCATCCGTAAGGTCGTGGGTTCGAATCCCTTCAGGTCCACCAAAAAGAAGAGACAACCATTGGTTGTCTCTTCTTTTTTTGTATCCGTGATACATCAAGGTCTCCGCTTCGGCCTGACCGCCTGCTCCGGCACGGTCTTCAGAAGAGCAGCACGACGAGCCCGGCGGTCAGCGCCGCGCCCGCGGCCCAGACAAGGCTCAGAAACACGCGCTTTCTGAGCATCTGCGGCCACGTCTGCACGTAGGGCATGTCCGCAAGCTCCGGGATCACCCAGAAGCTGCTGCGGTCCACCCACAGCTCGTCGATCACGATCCCGTCGTACCAGTTCATGACCTCCAGAAAAAGGAGCGACTGCCAGTACGCGCTCCAAAAGTCCGCGGCGCGGTTCCACAGCCCGACGATGAGCACCAGCGCCGCCGCCATGCCGACGCAGAAGATCGCCATAAAGCGCTTGAAGCGGCGATGAATCGTCTCCTCGTCGCTCAGCCCCAGCTCGACGGCGCGCTCCTGCCCGCCGCGTTTCCAAAATGCCTGACTTCCATGTGTCCTCCCTCCGCTTCTAAGCGCGTTTCAGCGCTGCTCCGGCAGGACCTCGTTGATGTTCAGCGTGCGCGGGAAGCCGATGTACGGCATGCAAAGCGTCAGCGCGGCGAGCAGCGTCTCCTTGCCGTTGCCCACGGCGGCATTGCCGCCGACATGCGCCCTGACCTGCGGCTCGCACCCGCCCTGCGCGGCGAGAACGGCAAACGTCAGCAGCTCGCGCAGCTTCGCCGGGAGCTTTTCCTCGGCGTAGACCTCGCCGTAGATGAGCCGCTCCTTGATGGCGGCAAACTCGGGGTCGGTGACGCGCAGCGCGCATCCCTCCTGCCCGTACAGCGCCTTTACGGTCTCTTCCGTTTTTTGGGTTCTGTTGATCATGCTTCCTCCAATCGTTCAGCGGGCCGCTTCCGCGCCAAAGGTGCGGTCCAGAAATTCCCGGATGGTCCTGACATAATCCTCCGCTCTCAGCACCGTGGAGAGGTGCCCGCCGGAGACATAGGCGATCTGCGGCTCGTGCATCAGGCGGATGAGGTCCTGCTGCATCTCGCCGGAGAAAAAGTCCTGATCGGGCAGGATGAGAAGGATTCTCCCCTTCAGCGACGCGAAATCCGCCGCCGTCACCGGCTTCTGGCGCATCAGGTCCGCCAGAAGGCCCGAGATATGCACATCCTTCTCCTGCGGATAGTCCTTGAAGATTGTCTCGAACATGCCCTGCGCGTAGGCGATCTCCTCCTCGCTCTCATCGCGCATGTGGCTCATGCCGGACTTGATGAGCGTGGGCTTGAGCTTTTCATAGTTGCAGTGCTTCATGTACCAGAGCATAACGGGCGCGAGAAAATACTTCTTTTTCAGGCTCTTGAGCGTTTTCTCGTCCATGCCGCCGGTGGAGACGAGTACAAGCCCGCCGGTCTCGCCCGGAAACTTCTGCACGTAGATCTGCGCGACCATGCCGCCGTTGAGCAGCACCAGCGTCCTGCCGCCCTCCTTCCCGCAGAGCAGATAGCGAAAATCCGCGCCGTCCACCGTCACGGTCTCGCAGGGGTGCGCCGCGGCAAATCGTTTTGCCTTTTCCGAATAGCTTGTCATTTGACATCCTTCTCTCTGAGCTTTAAGCAGAAATCGCAGCAGTCGTCGCTGCGGCCCAGCGTTTTGGTCCGGCGCCAGTAAAGCTGCGGGTGCATACCGTCGTAGGTGATATCGTCGCTGTCGCAGAAGCTGGGGCACAGCTCCGGGCAGCCGTGGCGCACGCAGGCGTCGTGATAGGGGCACTTCGTCATGTCAATGCGCCAGACGCCGCCGGTCGTTTGGATCTCCCGCGCCGCAAAGCCCGCCGTCTCGCCGAAAAGCTCCGGTGTTTTCTTCGCAAAAATGCCCGGCACCTTGCGGTAAAGCCCCGGAATGCGCATGAGGTGCAGGATGATCTTTTTGAGCTTCCACGCCCGCTGCTCCACGTAGCCGTGGACGGTCCTGAGCGCCTCGTCCTTCGGCATCACGGTCTGCAAGGTCTCATAGGCCGCGATGCCCGGCAGGATCTGGCTTTCAAGGTGCTGCTTCTGCTGCTTCGAGGCCCCGGCGTATTCCTCCCGCAGCCGTGCAAGGCGCGTATCGTACACGGCGCTGAGCACATCCGCCTGCGCGGAAAAGCGCTGCGCGGCGGTCTTCCGGAACGCCGCGGTAAGATAGCTTTCTTTCATCGTTTCCGTCCTTCTCTTATTTTTTCAGCTGCTCCACGATCCTGACGAAGTCCTCCTTCGCCTCCTTAAAATAGGGCAGCATGCAGTAGCAGTGGGTCATGCCGGGGCGCGCGGTCACGGTATAGGGCACGTTCGCGCGCCGGCACGCTTCTTCAAATTCCGGCAGCGCGCCGTAGAGCACCTCGTCGGCGCTGTAGTAGAAGTGGATATCGCCAACGCCCGTATAGTCGCCGCGCGAGGGCGCGAGCATATAGTCCGGCACATCCGCGCGGCCATGGCGCATAAGCTTTTCCGCCTTTTCCATAAAGGCGTAGTCGATGGCCACGTCCGTGGGGTTGAGCGCCTGCATCCGCGCGCGTTCTTCGTCGTTCCACGGCACCTCGCCGGGGGCGACGGCGATGATGTGCTTCGGCTGCGGCAGGGGGCGGCCCAGCGCGCTGTTGTGCGCGGCCATGCCCATCGCCAGCGCCGCGCCCAAGGAAAAGCCGCAGGTGCTCACGTTCCCGCCGCCGTAGAGCGCGCACATCTGCCGGTAGCACTCGAACGCCATGTCGTAGCTCTCGGTGATGCAGTGCTCGGTGCAGAGCGGGTAGATCGGGAACCACACGTCCGCTCCTACGCCGTAGCAGAGCTTTCGCAGCACGGCGGCGTCGCCCTTGTCCGGGCCGATGACCATGCCGCCGCCGAAAAAGAACAGGATGGCCCGCCGGGCGGGCTTTTCCGCCGCGCGGACGATAAGGCACGGAAAGCCGCCGATCATCTTCTTTTCATAGTGGGCCTTGCGGTCTGTCGGCAGGAAAAAGCCGCGGCCGCGGTTCGCCTTTTCAATTGCCTTGAGCAGCCCGTCCTCCGGCAGGGCGAAGGCCTTCTTCGCGCCGGAAAGGCGGTAGGCGGCGTGCATCATTTTTGCGCCAAAGCTCATGCGCTTCCTCCTCTTCATACGGTCCGTCTCTCAGTTAGAGGCAGCTAACCTCTATTCCCGAAAAAAGCTGCCGAACCGCAGCCTTTTAACACCGGTATTGTAGCATCCCTTTTTCCGCTTTACAAGATGCCGCGCCGCGCTTTTTGCCGGGAAAGGATGCAGGAAAAGCACCGCGGCGCGGTGCTTTTCCTCTATTTTATATGAAGTTGGCAAAGACCGACGCGCCCACGACCGTAAGAAGGCCCGCCACGACGATCGACAGGCTGCTCATCGCGCCCTCGACCTCGCCGATCTCGATCGCCTTGGCCGTGCCCAGCGCATGCGCGGCCGAGCCGATGCCGACGCCCTTGGCAATCGGGTCGGTGATATGGAAGAGCCTGCACACCGCCACGGCGACGACGTTGCCGAAAATGCCCGTGATGATGATCATGGCGACGGTCAGCGTCACATAGCCGCCGAGCTCCTCCGATACGCCCATGCCGATGGCCGTCGTGATGGACTTGGGCAGCATCGTCACATACTCCTCGTGCGTCAGGCCGAAGAGCTTGCTCATCACGAGCACGCTGCAAAGCGTCGTAACGACGCCGGAAAAAATACCTGCGAAGATGGCCTTCCAGTTCTGCTTTAAAAGTGAGAGCTTTTCATAAAGCGGAACGGCAAGGCAGACCGTCGCGGGCGTTAAGAGGTAGCTCAGATACTTCGCGCCCTCGTAATACACGTCATAGTCGATGCGCGCGAGCGCAAGCACCGCGATCGTCACGATAACGGAGATGAGCAGCGGGTTAAAGAGCGCGAGCCTGCACTTTTTTTGCAGCAGCACGCCAAGGCCGTAGGCCATAAGGCTCACCGCAACGCCGAAGAACACGGACTGTTCGAAAAAGGTCATTTTTTCTCCGCTCCCTTCTTTCCTTTGCGCAGCACGCCCTGCGTCACAAGGCCCGAAACGCCCATCACGATCACGGTCGTGACGAGCGCGATCACGACATAGGCAAGGAGATTTGCCCGGATCACATCCCACGAGGCCATCAGCCCCACGGCGGGCGGAATGAACATGATGGGCATGATCTCGATGAGAAAGCAGGCCGTGTCGTGCACGTCGCTGAGCTTGATGAGCCCCGTAATAAGGCACACAAACATCAGCACCAGGCCGTAAATGCTCGCCGGGACGGGCAGCGGCAGCGCGTAATTCAATAGCTCGCCTACGAGCGAAACGAGCAGAATAATGCCGAATTCCTTGACGTATTTCATGATTTTTCCCTTCCTTGCATGGTACTGCCCATTGTACGGCGCGGGAAAATCACTGTCAATCGACGAAGCGGCGGAATCCCCGCGCCGCGGCGCGGGGATTCTTTGTCAAGCTGTATAAAGTTTCCGTTCAGGCGAGCGGAATATACTCCTTTTCCACATAGCGGCTCGTGTAAGCGCGCATCACCGCGCCCCACTTCATGCGAAAGCGCACGATATCGCCCACGCGGACCTCCGGCGCGGCGCTCAGGTCGAGCAGCGTATGGTCGCTGCTGCCGCCGAGGATGCGGATGCGGCGATCGAGCGGCACGAGATGCTCGCAGTCGGTATCCTGCGCGCCGCAGGCGATGATGCCGCGCCGCATGGGGCCGAGGTCGGGCCGCTCGTTCACATGGCCAAAGGCGTCGCCGCCGATCTCGCCGATGGGCTTGGAGGCCTTGACCTTGATCTCCACCACCTGTGCCGACAGGGTGAAGGTATCGGTGTGCATCCCCGGCACATCGCAGATGTTCACCGCGTCGCCGCCGGTAAGCCACATCTCACTCAGGCGCGCGTGGTTGATCTCTGCGGGCATTTTGCCGCGGAAGAGCATCTTGTGCCCCAGCGTGGAAAGCCCTGAGACATACGGCAGCTCGATCTGATACTTCTCGCGCAGGTGGCGCGCGATGGCGCACAGGCCCATCATGTTGTCCCGGCTGGCCTTCACGCCGCCGAAGCACCCGAGGTTCGTCCCCACGCCGCAGAGCGTCAGGCTCTTCTCGCGCAGCACCGCCTCGGCGGTGCGCTCGATATCGTCGATGTCCTGATAGAAGCAGCCCTCGCGAAGGTCGCCCATGTCCACGGCGAGGATGATGCCGTGCCGTCTCCCCTGCTTTTCCGCCTCGCGGGCAAGTAAGCGGATGGTCTCAGGCTCTGACTGGAAGCTGTAGTCCGCCGCGGCGACGACGTTCGCCGTCTCCCACGGCTGGGCGATGCGCAGCAGGAAGCGCGGCTTATGCGTTTTCACCAGCACGAGGTTTTTCACGCGCGAGTCGGCGATCCAGTCGCAGCGGCTGCGCTCGAGCATCTCAACGATCGGCTCGGCAGCGCAGACGCTCTTCGTCACGGCGGCAAAGGTCCTGCCGCCTTGGTGCAGCAGGTCTGCCGCCGCGTTTACGTTTTCAAGAAGCTTTGGTAAGTCGCAGGTCATTTTCGGATATCCCATGTTCTTCTCTCCTTTTCCTTTTTTCATCTGTAAAAAGGCAGAGAGGCGCGGATGCTTCCGCGCCTCTCTGTCTGCGCGGTTTGGCGCGCAAGTGCTGAGAATAGTGAAAAGGATGGGATCAGTTTTTGGATTTCTTGAGCCACGCCTTGTCCTTGCCGGGCAGAGCGAAGCCGGGGATGAAGCGGTCAAGGCCCGTGAAGGACAGGAACACGATCGAAACGACCGCGATAATGCCCATCAGGTTGCCGCCGATGATGTCCATGGGCACCCAGTCGTGCAGCGGGAACACCGCGGCCGCGATGGCGAGGTAGTAGACCGTGTAGCAGTGCCAGGGCATCAGCATCGAGCCGAACACGCCGAGCGCGTCGGTATAGGTGGCAAGACGCAGGCGGAGCGTGTAGGCGCTCTTTTCGTCGGCGGTCTCCACGTTTTCCTCAACGATATTGCGGATCATCGGGGAGAAGGTCGCGATCTCCGCCGCTTCGTCGGCGAGGGCCGCGTTGCCGAGCATGCACAGAACGCTGCACCAGCCCATGAGGGACTGGACGCTTCTCGAGATCTTGACGACGAGCTTTGCCACAGGCTCGAAGGCGTTCATGCTGTTCATGATGCCGCCGAAGGCGGAGATCCACAGCATCATCACGATGGTCCAGCTGCCGGAGCTGCTGAAGCCCGCGTAGACCATGTCGTTGAGCCAGCCGGAGATGGTGCAGGTGCCGGCAACGGAGCCGAGGATCAGGGAAGAGAGCATGCCCGCGCCAAGGCAGAGCAGCGTGCTCACGCCCATGAAGGCAAGGCCGATGACGAGGATCAGGGGGATGACCATGTAGTAGGCGACGCCGTTGCGGACCTGATCGAGCAGGGCCAGCGCGCCGGGGCGCTCAACGGCGAGGGCCTCATAGGTCTCCTCGGGGATGGCGGCGAAGGCGGCCTGAATGTCGCCCTGCGCGCTGGGATAGGACAGGCTGACGACGAAGATCACGACCGCGGTGATGACCGCCACGCCGACGGACCACACCAGCTGGTGCTTCACGCGGTCGATGATCTTAACATCCTGCATGCCGCAGGAAAGAACGGTGGTGTCGGAGATCATGCCGATGTTGTCGCCGAAGCACGAGCCGCCGGCGCACGCGCCCGTCACGAGCAGCAGGTTGCCGCCGATGAGGTAGTTCATCCACAGGAAGATCGGCGCGCAGGCCGCGAAGGTGCCCCAGGAGGTACCGGTGGCCAGCGAGACGACGCAGGTGACGATCAGCGCCAGCGGGCCGATCGTCTGCGGGGTGACGCCCGCGGACAGCGCGAGGTTGATGACCGACGCGCCGACGCCCGTCGCCATGAAGCACTCGGCCACGGCGTAGGCGAACTGGGAAATGAAGAAAACTTCGATGATCTTGGACGCAGAGTCAAGACCAATGTGATAAACGGTGTTGAAGTCAACGCGGTTGGTGTACATCGCCACCGCGATGGCGACAAAGACGGCGATCGGACCTGCCAGCAGCAGGTCGAGCTCGGCGATCAGGATGAGCAGGACCAATACGATCAGGGGAACAAACTTCAGAATCGCGATAAACAGTGTGTTTTCCCTCGGGGCTTTCTGTGTCTTTTCTTTTTGCATGGTTTTCTCTCC
>JAYABH010000024.1:0-25604 GCA_037343695.1 bacterium
AAGCAGGCAAGGCCTTGAGAGGAGCTTCGAGTTTTACATTGTTCGGTTTTGAAGGCGCAAGCCTTATATAGTTGGTGTTGATTAGGGCGAGGGTCCACCCGTTCCCATCCCGAACACGGAAGTTAAGCTCGCTTCTGCCGACAATACTTGGCTGGAGACGGCCCGGAAAGATAGGTAACGCCAACACGGCCTCTGGTTTCGACCGGAGGCCGCTTTTTTATGCGCTGACGGGGAAATGTCATCTGCAAATCAGATGAGTTTGCAAAATTAATTGGAATAATCGATGATTATACACGAAATGAACGAAACTTCAATTGGAATGAAAACCCGTTCAATGCTATAATCAATACAATATGCGAAGAGAAAGACGAGGAACGCGGCCATGATGACATTGGGGATCGACTCCGGCTCTGCCATGACCAAAGCGGCGCTGTTTGACGGTGAGAAGGTCGTCGCCTGCCGGATGGAGCCGAGCGGCACCAATCCCGGTCAGGTGATGCGCCGGCTATATGAAGAAATGCGGACGGCGGACACCGCCTATGTGGTCGCCACCGGCTACGGGCGTGAGCTGCTGCCCGAAGCGGACAAGGTCATCACCGAGATCACCTGCCACGGCGCGGGCGCGGCGTTTCTCGGCCCCGGCTGCGACACCGTCATCGATATCGGCGGGCAGGACAGCAAGGTCATCCTGCTCAATGAGACGGGACAGGTCCGCGACTTTCTGATGAACGACAAATGCGCGGCCGGAACGGGCCGCTTCCTTGAGATGACGATGGCGCGCGTCGGCAGCGACATTGCGAAGATCGACGAGTTCGTCGCGGGCGCGACGCCCGTGACCATCAACAGCATGTGCGCCGTGTTTGCCGAGAGCGAGATCATCGGCCTTCTCGCGCAGGAGACGCCGCCGGGCGATCTGGCGCTCGGCTGCATCCACTCCATCTGCCGCCGCACGGCGGTGTTCGCGCAGAAGCTTGCGCCGGCAAAGCCGAAGGTGTTCTTCTCCGGCGGCCTTGCGCAGTCGCAGACGATCTGCACCGCGCTGGCGCGCTATCTCGGCGTGGAGGAGGTGCACACGCACCCGCTCTGCCAGTACAACGGCGCGATCGGCGCGGCAGTGCTCGGCTATCGCAAGACAAAACGATAAGGTTCAGGCCCCGCAGATCGCGGAAAAGATAAAATCGTCCGGGCGGACCGGATTAGAAAGGAAACGTTCACCATGGTAGAGCTGAAAAAAGATTTACCGGCCGTTTTTGAGGAATTTGCCGACAAGCGCCGCAATTCCTTCCTGACCGTCAAGCAGTTCAAGGACGCGGGAACGCCAATCGTCGGCGTGTTCTGCACGTATCTTCCGAGGGAGATCCCCAACGCCATGGGCGCCGCCGTGGTGGGCCTGTGCTCGGTGTCGGACGAGACGATCCCCGACGCGGAAAAGGACCTGCCGCGCAACCTCTGCCCGCTCATCAAGTCGAGCTACGGCTTTGCCAAGACGGACAAGTGCCCGTTTTTCTATTTCTCCGATCTGATCGTCGGCGAGACGACCTGCGACGGCAAGAAGAAAATGTATGAGATGCTCGCGGAGTTCAAGCCCGTGTACGTGCTGGAGCTGCCGAACCGCCAGTCGGAGGAGGGCATCGCGATCTACCGCCGCGAGATCATCCGCTTCAAGGAAAAGCTCGAGCAGCAGTTTGAAACGACCATCACCGAGGAAGCCATCCGCCATCAGATCCACCTGCGCAACGAGATGAATCAGGCGCTCGTGCGCTTCCAGTACCTGATGACGAAGGACCCCGCGCCGGTCATGGGCATGGACATCGTCAACACGACCTACGGCAGCGGCTTTGATATGGACATCGAGAACCTGCCCGCGCGTGTCAACGCGATGACGGATATGATCGAAACGGACTACGCCGCGGGCAAGAACGTCGGCAAGCGCCCGCGCATTCTGGTCACGGGCTCGCCATCGGGCGGCGCGGCGCTCAAGGTCGTGCGCGCCATTGAGGACAGCGGCGCGGTCGTGGTCGCGTTTGAAAATTGCAGCGGTCTCAAGGCCATGCTCCAGACCGACGAAGAGAACCCAGACGTTTATGACGCGCTCGCGCGCCGCTACATGAGCATCGGCTGCTCGTGCATGTCGCCCAACCCCAACCGCCTTGCGATGCTCGACCGCCTGATCGACGACTTTAAGGTTGACGGCGTGGTGGACATCGTGCTGCAGGCCTGCCACACCTACAACGTGGAGACCGCCATCGTCGGCAAGCTCGTCAAGGAGAAGAAGGGCATTCCCTACGCCGTGGTCGAGACCGACTATTCGCAGGCCGATGTGGGCCAGATCAAGACCCGAATGGCGGCGTTCATCGAAATGCTGTAAACCGAAATTGAATCAAAAAAGCGCTTTCCATCCCTTTTGCGAGGGGCGGAAAGCGCTTTTTGGTTTACCGTAATATTCTTCGCTCAGTCGTACAGCGCCGCGATCGAGCAGACATGCGCACGCATCTGCCGCACAACGTCCTCCGGGCCGAGGATCTGCGCGAGCGTGCCGAAGCCGCAGACCCAGGCGAAAAACTGCGGGCTGACGATGACGTCGGCGCTGACGAGGAAATGTTCATCGCCGTCGGGGATCAAAATCACGTCCCGGCCCAGCCGGTCCAGCACCGCGCCGACGAGCTGGTTGGAAAAGCGCATGCGCACATTGGCTTCCGTGCCGTTGAACATGCCGAAGACCTTCCGGGCGTAGACGGCCATGTCGAGCGCTTCGTAGGCCTGCTGGCCGTCGCGCGGAGCGTCGGTGACGGTGATATCGACCATCTTGTCCACGCGGAAGTGCTTGATGACGGCGGCAGCGGAGTCGTAGGCGACGAGGTAGTAGTTCTCGTCGTCCCAGGTGAGGGCGAAGGGACTGACCTCGTAGAAGCCGCCGTCGTGGCGGAAATGCCGTTCCTTCAAGACGGTGTAGTCAAAGTAGCGGAAGCGGATCTTCCGGTTTTGGGCAATGCCGGAGTGGATCTCATCGACGTTGTAGTAGATCGACTCGTTCATCGTTTTGATGCGGTTCTTGACGAAGACCTGACGGCTGAGCAGCTGCGCTTCATGCACGCTGGCAAGGCCTTCGATCTTGGCGATGAGCGAGAGCGTCTTTTTGTGCGTGATGAATTTTGAGGACTGGACGCTGTCTACCAGCAGCTTGAGCTCGGGCAGCTCGAATTCGCGGCTGCCCACATAATAGCCGTGGAAATTGCCTTGCCGGACCGAAACGATGTCCAGCCCGAAGCGGCGCAGGTCCTCAATATCGTCGTAGATGCTCTTGCGCTCGGCGGGGATGCCCTTCGAGCCAAGGTCGGCGATGATCTGCCGGACGGTGACGGGATGCTGCTCGTCGGAATTGCGCAGCAGGAACTGCATTATGTAAAGCACCTTGCACTTCTGGTTTGCGCTGCGGGGCATAGCGAACCTCCTTTTTGATCGGCGCCGCGGCGGCCTTACGCGCTGAGCAGCTCCTCGCGCAGCTCGGCCATGGCCTCGGACATGTTGTCGGCGGAGAAGCAGAAGCTCCCGCTGCCGTCAAAGACCTCCACGTGACCGCGGACATATCGAAAATCATAACGCTCCATTGCGGTGTCCTCCCTCGTTCTTTCAGGTTGTGAGGACAGCGTACCGCAAGGACTGTCCGATAATACGGACAATGATCGTGCGATGGAGAAAAGATTCTTAGAGTAAGGCCGTTCCGCCGTCCCGCTGCGGGGCGAAGAAGCGCGCCTGCGCGTCTGCAAAGTGCCGGTCAAAGGCCGAGGCGGCCTGCAAGCTCAGTTCAGCGTCCGGGTCCATCATGTCGAAGGCGTGCATGTCGGTATGGTAGACGTCCAGCTCCGCCGGGATGCCCGCGGCCTTGAGCTTTGCAAAATAGCGCAGCGTCTCGTCGTAGAACGGCTCGCCGTCGCCGACGAAGGAATAGGCGGGCGGGAGCGCGGAAAAATCCGTGAGCCGCGCCGGCGCGGCATAGGGCGGCAAGTGCGCGCGGTCCGCCTTGCGCAGATAGAGCCGCCAGGCGAAGTGGTTGCGCCGCGTGTTCCAGACGCGGCCGTGGTTATTGCGCGAGGAATCGGTGTCGCGGTCGTCGAGCATGGGGTAGAGCGGCATCTGGAAGGCGACGTTCACCGTGCCCTCGTCCCGCGCGCGGATGCAGGCGGCGGCGCACAGCCCGCCGCCCGCGCTCTCGCCGCCCACCATGAGCTGATCGCCGCGCGCGCCGAGCGACGCGGCATGGTCCTTCAAATAGCGCAGGGCGGCGTAGCAGTCGTCCATTGCGGCGGGGTAGGGCGCCCACGGCGCCAGACGGTAGCCCGGCGAGAGCACCACCGCGCCGAAGCGCTTGACGAGGTCCACCGCGCGGGACATGTGGACCATCTCCTTCATCCCGGCGATGTATCCGCCGCCGTGCAGCCACAAAACGCCCGTGGCGTTTTCGGCGGGCGAGCGCGGCGAGAGAAGCAGCGCCGGGATGCTGCCGCCCGGCGTTGGAATGAGGAGACTGCGGACACGCACGAGCGGATCGGGTCTCATTGAGCGCATGACGGGCCCCCGTTTTTCTCCTGATAGTCCGTTCCCCAGGTGACCATGGCGTCGAGAATGGGCTTTAAGCTGTAGCCGGTGTCCGTCAGCGTGTACTCCACGCGCGGCGGGACCTCGGCATAGACCTTGCGCGTGAGCAGGCCCTTGTCTTCCATGTCGCGCAGCTGGGCGGTCAGCACCTTCTGCGAGACGGTGCCGATGGACTTTTTGAGCGCGCCGAAGCGCTTCGTGCCGCCCATCAGCTCGCGCAGGATCAGGACCTTCCATTTGTCGCCGATGAGCATCAGCGTGGTTTCCACAGGGCAGGCGGGTAATTCCATATGCTCTTCTCCCTTCGTTTAAAGATATCTTCCGGTGATGCTTTCGGCGCTTGCGCGGATGTCCTCCGGCGTGCCGGCGGCGACGATCGTGCCGCCCGCGTCCCCGCCGCCAGGACCCATGTCGATGACATAGTCGGCGTTTCGGATCACGTCGAGGTCGTGCTCGATGACCACGACCGTCGCGCCGTTGTCGATCAGCGCCTGAAAGACGCGCAGCAGCACCTGCACGTCGAGCGGATGCAGGCCGATGGACGGCTCGTCGAGCACGTAGAGAACGCCCGTCGTGCGGTTGCGCACGGCGCGGGCGAGCTGCATGCGCTGCCGCTCGCCGGTGGAGAGCGTGGACGCGGCGCGGTCGAGCGTCAGATAGCCGAGGCCCAAGTCCATGAGCCGCTTTGCCGTGCCGAGGAAGGCCTCGCAGATGCTCTCGGCCATGGGGCGCATCTCCTCCGGCAGACTGCCGGGAACGCCCTGCACCCACTTAACAAGCGCCGAGAGCGTCATCGTGCAGGCCTCGTCAAGCGAGATGCCGCGCACCTTCGGCGCGCGGGCCGCGGCGGACAGGCGCGTGCCGTGACAGTCGGGGCAGGTGTCCTCTTTCAGGAATTTTTCCACGCGCTTCATGCCCTTTTCGTCCTTGACCTTGGCGAGCGCGTTTTTGACGGTGTAGACGGCGTTGAAGTAGGTGAAATCCAGCTCGCCGGCCTGACCGGAGTTCTTGTTGTGGTAGAAGATGTGCTTTTTCTCGGCGGGGCCGTGGAAGACGATGTCCTTTTCCTTTTCCGTCAGGTCGCGGAACGGCACGTCCGTCCGCACGCCCATCTCGCGGCAGATGTTGGTCATCAGCGACCACATCAGGCTGTTCCACGGCGCGACCGCGCCGCCGTCGATGGTCAGCGAATCGTCCGGCACGAGCGTACTCAAATCAACCGTGCGGACGATGCCGGTGCCGCCGCAGGTCTTGCACGCGCCCTGCGAGTTGAACGCCAGCTCCTCGGCGGACGGCGCGTAAAAATGCGCGCCGCACTCAGGGCAGACAAGCTCCTTCCCGGCGGCGACGAGCAGGGAAGGGGGGACGGCGTGCCCGTTTGGGCAGCGATGACTTGCCAGGCGCGAGAACATCAGGCGCAGGCTGTTTAAAAGCTCCGTGCCCGTGCCGAAGGTGCTGCGGATGCCCGGCACGCCGGGGCGCTGGTGCAGCGCCAGCGCGGCGGGGACGTACAGCACCTCGTCCACGCTCGCCTTCGACGCCTGCGTCATGCGGCGGCGCGTGTAGGTGGAGAGGGCCTCCAGATAGCGGCGCGAGCCCTCGGTATACAGCACGCCGAGCGCCAGCGAGGATTTCCCCGAGCCGGACACGCCCGCAATGCCGACGATCCTGCCGAGTGGAATGTCCACGTCGATATTCTTAAGGTTGTGGACCTTCGCCCCGCGGATGAGCATTTGATCGATCATACGGTGTGATCCCCCCAATAGTATCTTTTTGGTAACTACAGCACAATATTGTGCTTACTTTACGAATTGGCGTTACAGCGCTATGATAAGGCCAACGAAAGAAAAATGCAAGCTTTCGGGCATCAAAATCATATCGGAGGTATTTTTCATGAACAAGACCGCAATGCGCACCGTAACGCTGGACAAGGGCCGCGTGGACATTTATACTGAAAACGGCATCACGCTCTACGCCTATCAGACCTGCGACCCCATCGACGACGAGGTGTTCGTGCTGGCGAAAAACGGCCGGGGCGTCGTGATCGAGCTGCCCTGCTTTTTTGACAACATCCGCGCGCTGACGGATTTCCTCGCAAGCGAGGGCGTCGCGGTGGAGGGCAGGTTCGTCGCCTATCACGCGGCGGGCGCGTCGTTCCTGCCGGAGGTCCCCGCCTACGGCACGGCCTCGTCGATCGCCTACAACACGTCGGGCGGCGGCGCGGGGCTGATCGCGAACTTCGAGAACGCGTTCGGCGAGAGCTTTGATTCTGGTATCTGCGCGGTGGATCATGTGCTGGAGGAGGGCGAGATCGAGATCGCGGGCATCCGCTTTGTCGTGAAGCCCAACGCCGAGGCGTTCGACCTCGAGATCCCGGAGATCAACTGCGTGTACACGCACATGATGGGCCACGACTGCCACTCCATCGTGGCGGGCTGCCCGCATGCCGACGGCATCATCTCCCAGCTTAACTACTACATCCGCAGGGGCTTTGATCTGGTGCTGACCGCGCACTACACGCCCGAGGACTTAAAGGACGCGCGCACGAAGGTGGATTACCTGACGGCGCTCAAGGAGATCGCGCTGGAATGCGAGAGCGCGGACGAAATGCGCTCGAAGGTGCGGGAGCGTTACCCGGATTACAGCGGAATGAACTATCTTGATATGACGCTGGGCTTTTTCTTCCCCGGAAAGTAAAGCCCGGAAAGGAGCGCAATATGACGCAGGCGGAGCGGCGGCTGTATCTGATCCGGTCGCTGATGAAGGAACGGGAAGAATACCGGGACCTGAGCGTCCCACAGGACGCGCAGAACCAACGCAGGCTCCTGCGCTCGCTGATGAACGTCCGCGCACCCGGCGCGGCGGATGAAGTGTTTCTCAGCGTGCAGGACGAATATCTGCGGCAGGAGCTGGCGGACGACGGGATCACGAGCCTTAACGATCTGAAGCCGGTCAGCGGGGATATCTACCTCTGGCAGGGGGACATTACGCATCTTAAATGCGGGGCCATCGTGAACGCCGCGAACAGCGGCATGACGGGCTGCTACATCCCGTGCCACGCCTGCATCGACAACTGCATCCACACCTACGCGGGTGTCCAGCTCCGGCAGGACTGCGCGCGCCTGATGGCGGAGCAGGGGCACGAGGAGCCGACCGGCGGGGCAAAGCTCACGCGGGCCTACAACCTGCCGTGCGACTACGTGATCCATACCGTCGGGCCGATCGTCTCGGGCCATGTGACAAAGGAGGACGAGCGCCTGCTTGCGTCATGCTATCGCTCGTGCCTGATGCTCGCGGCGGAAAACGGCGTGGAGAGCGTCGCGTTCTGCTGCATCTCCACGGGCGTGTTCCATTTTCCAAATGAGCGCGCGGCGGAGATCGCCGTGGAGACGGTGCGGCGGTACAAGGCGGAAACTGGCAGTAGGATGAAGGTGATCTTCAATGTTTTCAAGGATGTGGACAAAACGATCTACGAGCGGCTGCTCGGCACAGACCGCGCGGCTGTGGAAGGCGCTCGATGACGCGGACGCCGTGGTCGTCGGCGCGGGCGCGGGACTGTCCGCCGCGGCGGGCTTTGCCTACGCGGGCGAGCGGTTCGAGCGGTATTTTTCGGACTTTGAGGAAAAGTACGGCTTTCACGACATGTACGCGGGCGGGTTTTACCCGTATGCAACGCTTGAAGAACACAGGGCGTATTGGAGCCGTTATATTTACATCAATCGTTATATGAACGCACCGAAGCCCGTCTATGAAAATCTGCTTTCGCTCATAAAAGGCAAAGACTGCTTCGTCATCACGACGAACGTGGACCACTGCTTCCGGAAGGCGGGCTTTGACAAAAAGCGCCTTTTTTACACGCAGGGGGACTACGGGCTGTTCCAGTGCAGTGCGCCGTGCTGTCAGGAGACGTTCGACAACGAAGAGAGCATCAAAGGCATGCTTGCGGCGCAGGAGTATACGATCGCTTCGGACGAAGCACTTACCCCGCCCGAAGCGCCGGAAATGACCGTGCCGGCGGAGCTTATCCCGCGCTGCCCGCACTGCGGACGGCCCATGACGATGAACCTCCGCTGCGACGATAAATTCGTGGAGGACGAGGGCTGGCACATGGCGGCGGAGCGGTACGAGAATTTTCTCCGCACCCGGGCAGGGCAGAAGCTCCTTTTCCTCGAGCTTGGCGTGGGATACAACACCCCCGGCATTATCAAGTATCCCTTCCTGCGCATGACGGCGCAGAATTCCAAGGCGATCTATGCCTGCATCAATCAGGGACAGGCCGTCACGATGAAGGGGCTGGAGGAGCGGTCGATCCTGATCGACGGCGACATTGGACAAGTCCTCGATGAACTGAACAGAGCGTAAAAAGCACGCTTCCCGCTTTGCGGGAAGCGTGCTTTTTTGCAAAATAAAAGAGGAGCGGAAGCTCAGGACCGGTCCTGCGCGATCCCCAGCGCTTCAAAGTGATAGCGCGGCTTGCCGAGACTCTTTCTGCCGTATTCGATGGCTTCCGCAGGGCAGTAGCAGATGCAGGCCATGCAGTGCGTGCAGTCTTTGCCCCAGACGGGGCGGCCGTCCTTGAGCGTGATGTTGTTCAGCGGGCAGCGCTTCGCGCACTGACCGCAGCCGATGCAGGCCTCACTTGCTGTGAAGGAGTTTGCCTTAACAAAGCAAGAGTAGAAGACCGGGTTCACCGGACCGCTCATGAAGCGGTCGTAGAGGTTACAGCGCGGCGGTGAGAAGGGCTGACCGGAGCGGATCGCAGCAATGGCGCGGTCAATGTCCGGCCCGGCCTTTTCGACGATCTTTCGCGCTTCGTCCGCCTGCGGGGCGCCGAACATGGCGATATAGTTCTCTGGCATGAGGATCTGCGCGGTGCCCATATAGGCAAGGCTTTTCGCTTGACAGACGGCAGCGCTGTATTTGCCCGCGCCGCCGATCTCGCTGCCGCAGGTCATGACGAACCACGCCCGCTCCGAGCCCCGCAGTTCCGTCGCCAGAAGCCAGTCCCGCACGACGCGCGGGATGCGCCAGGCGTAGGTGGGCGTGACGACGATCAGGCGCTCGCCGGTCTCGACGGGGGAGGTGTCGTTTGCTTTGATTCGCTCGTTCAGGTTCAGCAGCGGCTCTTCCAGCGCGTCTGCGATGCGCTGGGCTACGTACTTGCTGTTGCCGGTCCCGGAAAAATAGAGGATCATATCAAAACTCCTTCGCAGTGGTTGATCTCATGCTGGATGATCTCCGCAGTCCAGCCGGTGAAGGTCTTGGGCCGCGTCTGAAAGCGCTCGTTCTGCCACTGGACCTTGATGGTCTGATAGCGCTTTGTCTTTCTCGTGCCGGTGAGGGACAGGCAGCCTTCCTCTGTCTCATACGCGCCGGACTGCTTGACGATGACGGGGTTGAGCATGAGCATGTACTCGCCCTCATTGTCAAAGGCGATGATGCGTTTGCAGACGCCGATCATGTTCGCGGCCATGCCCACGCAGCCGTCCCTGTGGGCAATCAGCGTATCGAGCAGGTCCTGCGCCGCGGGAAGATCGTCCGCCGCCGCGGGCGCGGCCTTCTGCGCAAGGAAAGCTTCGTCCCTGCAGATCTCACGGATCATGGTGCGTCCCTCCCTGAATGGTTTTCTCCATTGTACCAGCCGGAGAGAGGATGCGCAAGGAAAATGCGCGCGTATTTTTTCGCCCGGCAAAGCAAAAAAATGTTGACAAGCGCTTTCATGTATGGTAAATTCGACCCGTTCTTTTTGGAACGCTGTGCACATGCACGTCTTGACCATCCCTTCTTCGAGGGGATCGAGGCTACACGGACGGCCGGGTCAAATGCCGAAAACCCGTCGAAGAGCCGGGGACCGCACCGCGGGTGCGGGGTGGCAACTTTGTTGCCTTATTGATTGAGCGGAAGAGCTCAAGTTTTTAAGTTGCTTATTACGTTTCAGCGCACACAACTTGTAAACGGATCAATAAGAGTGATAAAATGGACTGCACGCACGGTATTCCCGGCATATGCGGAAAAGGATGCTTCTCTCGAATTGGAAGGTTTTCAAGCCACGGGCGCAGACGCGTCTGTGGCTTTTTTTGTGTTCTTCCGCGGGTCTATGACTGCAAAGGAGAGAAAGAACAATGAAAAAAAGAATCGTAAGTATGCTGACGGCGGTATTCCTGCTGGTATCCGCGACCGCCTGCGCGGGCAAGTCCGACGGGGAGAGCAGCGAGAGCACGGCCGGCGCCGTGCAGGCCTACCTTGACAAGGTGGATGTGGACTATTCCTATGATCTGGCGCTGAAGCTGGAGGAGGAGCGCAGCAACGAAAAGCTCGGCTACCGCACGGCCGGTTCCGACGCCGAGCTCGCCACCGGCGATATGCTCAAAGCGGAGATGGAACGCATCGGCCTGCAGAACGTCACGAAGGACGAGTTCACGCTGGACACGTGGACCTTTACCGGGGCGCAGCTCAGCTTTACGGATGCCTCCGGCGCGGCGTACACAGCGGAGCTTGGCGGCTATCAGACGGATTTCGTCACCGACGGCGCGCAGAGCTTCACCGTGATCGACGGCGGCCGCGGCACCGAGGCGGACCTTGCCGGGCTGGATGTGAGCGGCAAGCTCGTGCTGGTGGATATCGACCAGCGGGCCGACTGGTGGATCAACTATCCCGCCTATGAAGCGCATCTCGCGGGCGCGGCGGCGGTGATCGCCGTGCAGAACGGCGGCTATGGCGAGGTGAGCGACGATGCGCTGAACGCGCAGGACGTCTGTGGCCCCGCAGACGCGCCAGCCTTTTCCATGAGCCGCACGGACGCGGAGCTTTTAAAGGCCGCGATGGATGAAAACGGAGAAGCCGCCGTCACGCTGGAAGCGGACAGCCGCGTGGGCATGGACGGCACGTCTTATAATATCGTCGGCACGATCCCCGGCCGGGACACGGAGCATATGGTGCTCATGAGCGCGCACTACGACTCCTATTTCGCGGGCTTTCAGGATGACAACGCCGCCATCGCGCTGATGATGGGCATTGCGAAGGGCCTGATCGACAGCGGCTACCAGCCCGAAAAGACGCTGGTGTTCTGCGCCATGGCGGCGGAGGAGTGGGGTGTGAGCGACACGCGCTACGACTGGTCCACCGGCGCTTACAACCAGATCTTCCGCGTCCATCCCGAATGGGTGGGCAAGGTGATCGCGGACATCAACTTTGAGCTGCCCGCGATGGACGAGGGGACCACGGATCAGATCCGCACCTCCTACGAGCTCAAGACCTTCGTGGATGCGTTCAAGTCCGGTGTGCCGCAGGTTGACGGCGTGTTCCCCGACGGCATCGAGATCATCGTGCCGACGCAGACGTGGTCGGACGACTTTTCCCTGTCCATCGCCGGCGTGCCGTCCAGCGTGACGGCGCTGCGCGGCGGCTTTGCCAAGACCCACTACCACAGCCAGTTTGACAATCAGGATACCTACAGCCGCGAGGCCTTCCTGTTTCACCACAACATGTACGGCCTGCTGATGCTGGCCTACGACCGCTGCGCAGTCTCTCCACTCGATTTCTCCACCCGTCTGGACGCCCTGCGCGAGTCCATGGACGACACGGTCATGACGGCGGAGCAGGCGGACAGCCTGAACGCGGCGCTGGATGAAGCGGAAGCCGCGGCGGCTGCTGCATGGGATAAGGTCTCCGAAGCAAACAAGGCATATCAGGAAGCGCTGGACGCGGGCGACACAGCCAAGGCGGACGAGTTGCTCGCCGGGACGAAGGAGCTGAACGCGGACGTCCTTGCCGCCTTCAAGTTCGCCGAGGATGCCTTTGTGCGCCTGACGTGGGAGGATTCCTCGATCTTCCCGCACGAGCACAGCCAGAATAACCTCCTGGCGCTTCAGGGTGCGGCAGAGGCGCTCAAGCAGGGCGACAGCGCCGCTGCGCTGGACGATTACCTCTACAGCGTGGACAACAACTGGTACGCCTACGACTGGAGCCGCGAGACCTTCGGCCACTTTACGGACTATGTTCTGAACCAGAGCGCGGACCGGCTGATGTGGGGCGCGGGCCGCGTGCAGGGGCATGAGGACCTCTTCGACGTGATCCGCTCGCTTCAGGAGAAGTACGGCGACAGCGCCGCGGATTACACGGCGGAGCTCGCGCGCCTGGATCAGGCGATCGAAACGCAGACCGGCATGCTGGACGAGCAGGTCGCCCACGAGGTCAGCGCCCTCGCGGAGCTGACCGCCCGCCTGACGCAGATCGCCGGTTAACAGAAAAACGAGCCAAAGCGGCAGAAAAATGCAAAGAGGCCGCCTGCATGAAAGCAGGCGGCCTCTATCATATTTTTCAGAATAGCACAAATCGAAAAAATCCAGCGTACCGCCGCAGAGGTGCGCTGGATTTTTTTATCTGCGCTGATTTTACTTTCATTTTACGCAGCTCGGGCCGCGCAATTTACATTTCATCTTTATACTGAATTACGAACGTAGAAAAGAGGGCTGCTATTGCTGCACACTGTACCAATCGAGAACAGCGCTTAGATTTTCCGCCTTGACCCGTTCGCCGCCGCACCGCATCATATCCAGCATATCGTCCTCCTCCGGTGTACGGTCGCTCTTTTCGGCAAGAGCTTTGCCCACCGTTTTGACCATAATTTCCATCATGGGGCGGTAGATGCCGTGCAGCTTTTTCACATCAAAGTTCCCTTGCAGGGTGAACAGCGGAATGTTGGTCGGGACAGCCGACTTTTTCCGCACGCTGTCCGTTTGCGTTCCAGTTTGTCCCATGCCGACAGCGCAGACGGCGTGTACCCGGTAGCGTTTTGCGGCCTCGGCATAGCCCTTGACCGAGCCCGCCATGATCCAGCCCAGATAGATGACCTCCGCCCCGGCAAAGACCTGTTTCTTCGCTTCCGCAAGGGAATACGCCGGTAGGCGTTGGTATCTCTGCGGCGGCGGTAGCCCTGCACCGTGCGCTGATACTGCATCCTGCGCTCATGTTGCTCGTTGCTCCAAAGGCTTCCGGGATAGTGCTTGATCAGCAGGTTCAGGCGCTAGAACAGGCGGCGTTCATGGGGAAATGTCTCTAAGACCGCTTCCCGGTAGCCGACCACACCGGCCTCGATGCGCTCGGCCAGCCACGGGCAGCAGGTTCGGGGTCCCCACAAAGTCGCAGACTTTGCGGGGAGAGGAGGAGCAAGGGAGCGGTCGCAGTTTTCGCCATCGGCGGAAACGGAGCTAAGCGGACTTTGCGACGACGAGGTGCAGCCCAGCTTTTTCACATATTCGGTACAGAGCTGGCAGCTCACATCCTTGGGGGTGTATTTGAACGTGTTGATATACATGGCGTCCTCCTTTTGGCATGAAAATAGCGGACAAACAAACTGCTTGTCCGCTCAACGGCTCTGATCGCGCTGGCGCTTTTTCTGCCATGCGTCCAGTAATTTGAAGATGGTGTTCTCGATCTGGAACGGGGTATAGGAACGCGGGAAGTATTTGCGGAGCTTTTCACCGGAGAGCGTGATGTCGTTTTTCTCCGGTTTCTTCTGCTCCATCATAATCGAAAGCATGGTGTCCTCGTTCAGCTCGCCGCTCTGACTGAGCTTTTTCATCCGCTGCGCCTGCGAGAGCGAGGGGGTGGCCTGTTCGCTGTCGATGGTTTCCAGAAGCAGCCCTTGTTCCTTGGGTGTCAGCGCCGCAAGCTGATAGGCGGGACTGAGGGCGATTTTCTTCTCGTCCACCATCTGCTGAAGCTCCGGGACTAACTGCGTCAGGGCGATGTAGTTGCGGATGGTATCTCCGCTCACACCGGCATCCTGACCAACTTCATCATCGCTGCGGAACTTCGCCGAAATTTTCGGCGAAGTCAGATCCGTCCGTGCGCCCTGCCGCTTGATGGCCTCCATCTTCATCTTGTAGGCTTTGGCGCGTTCGGAGGGAAGAATGTTTTCTCGCTGGAGGTTGCTGTCCACCATGATGATGGTGGCAGCGTCCCGGTCGATGTTGCGGACAATGACGGGCATGGTGGTCAGTCCTGCCAGCTCGCAGGCGTGTTTGCGGCGGGGCTGAAGGCGGTCGGCGAGTCGGTGCAGAAGCCGGTCGCGTACTACCGCAACAACCTCGATACGACGCTGACGCTGCTCGAGGTCATGAAAGAGCACGGCGTGTACCGCCTGATCTTTAGTTCCTCGGCGACGGTTTACGGCACGAGCGAGGATGTGTCCTTCAAGGAGGACGCATCCACCGGCAACTGCACCAACCCCTACGGCTGGACGAAGTACATGATCGAGCAGATCCTGCGCGACGCTGCGAATGCGGACGATGAACTGTCAATCGTGCTGCTGCGCTACTTTAACCCCATCGGCGCGCACGAGAGCGGCCTCATCGGCGAGGCCCCGAACGGCATTCCCGACAACCTCATGCCCTATATCATGCAGGTCGCGGCGGGCATCCTGCCGCAGCTGTCCGTCTTTGGCGACGACTACCCGACGCCGGACGGCACCGGCGTGCGCGACTATATCCACGTTGTCGATCTCGCCAAGGGTCATGTCGCGGCGCTGCATTACGCGTTGCAGCACAAGGGAATCGAGGCGGTGAACCTTGGTACCGGCAGAGGCTGCAGCGTGCTGGACATCGTCCGCGCGTTTGAACGCGTGAACGGCGTCAAGGTCCCGTACCGGATCGCGCCGCGCCGTCCCGGCGATCTTGCCACCTGCTATGCGGCGACGGAGAAGGCGAAGGAGCTCCTCGGCTGGCAGGCTGAGAAGGACATCGATATGTGCCGCGACGCATGGAGATGGCAGAGAAACTGCACGAAGGAAGAGAAGTAAAAGCCGCTCTGCGTGCTGCCGATGCCCACCGAGGTGATATCATCCGCGTCCGCTTTGCCATCTAAATAAGAAAAAGCCCAGCGTTCGCCGGGCTTTTCTACAGCCTGAGCTGACACAGGAGTTTTACCGGTGTCAGCTTCTCTCTTTCACGGCGAGACGCATCGACTGACCGGCAGGATTTCTTCCATATTACAATTATTTGCTAATTATACTGTTGTGAAGACGATCCAAATGCTGTACAATACAGGTGTAAATATTGCCTTTGGAGGAAGTATATGCAGATCGTTTATGAGCAGCAGAATTTTAAGGTGGAAGCCGTGGCAGTGCTGGAACGATACTTTTCCCCAACACAGGACGGTGAGTGCGTCACTGCGGAAAGCGAAGCAAAGCGCATCTGCCAAACCTACTCCATTCCGGAGCAGGAGCTTTTGCCAAAGGTTAATTTCCTCGCTGAGACTGAAGAATTCCTGATAGAGCACTTTAAAGACGAGCTGGAAACGATGCGCTTTCTCTTCACGCCGTTAAGCTGCGGAAAGTGTCTTGCATGGGCGTTGGCATGGAATTACATCAGTGACAGCGGCGATATATACCCGTATGCGGCACATACAGAGGCGCAGATTTTCAATGATGTTGCCTGCCTGGCCGCGCAATATCAGGATATCGCTTCGAACCCCGCCGACCTTCCGGATACGCTCGAAGGACTGATCGTTTATCTGAATCAGAACTGCACAGATCTCAGCGATAAGTGGAGCTATACGACACTCTCGACCCGGCTGGATGCGTATCAGCGTATGACTTATGAGATCGTCAAAAGAGCGGCAGACCTGCTGTCATCCAGATGTCAGGATCCGGAAGCGGCAGTTCAGATTCAGGACTGCATGGAGTTGACCAAAGAGCGCGCGCCTCAGCTGTTGGGACTCATCTCCCCAAAGCAGGAGGCGCTTTGGCGCATTACCTTTCTTCCGAGCACGATGGCATTCAATTCGATTCGTTTCTTCACAAGCGAATCCGAGATCATGGTGGTGGTCGGAAGCCTTTACTGGACGATCCTGTACCTGACGGAAAAGTATTCCGCCTCAGATGAACAGCTGCTTCAGTATTTCAAGACGCTGGGCGACAAAAGCCGTCTTGATATTGTTCGCCTTCTAAAGGATCGAACCTACAGCGGTCAGGAGCTGTCAAAAGAGCTTGGGATATCGCAAGGAACGGTGTCCCACCATCTGAATATCCTCATCAGGGATGAACTGATCTCCATTCTCAAGGATGGAAATCGGATTCGATGCACATTGAATACCGGCACAGTGGAGCACATGATCAATTCCATTCGTCAGCTGCTTTTGACATAGTCGGCTTTCCACAACTAAAAGGAGGACACCGGACGGTTACAACCGTCCGGTGTCCTCCTTTTATCGTTTTAGGAAAATTGCTGAGTTTCAGTGCAGTCCGGGATAGACATCCCGGGCGTTACTTCATCGCGCGGTACAGGAAAGTGACGATCTGCCCACGAGTGCAGTTGTCTTCGGGGCTGAAGGTCGTGGCGGACGTACCGGTAGTAACGCCCTTTTCAACCGCCCAGAGCACCGCACCGGCATAGTAGGCGCCCGCCGCCACATCGGCAAAGGGATTCGCCGTGCCGGTCGCAGGAGACTTCTGGCTGCGCCAGAGGAAGGTCACGATCTGAGCGCGCGAGCAGGTCGCGTCAGGGCTGAACGTGGTCGCGCTGGTGCCCTTGGTGATCCCGTTCTCGACGGCCCACAGCACCGCGTCGCAGTAGTAGCTGCCGGGCTTCACGTCGGTGAACGTCATGCCCTCAGACTTCGGCGCGGGAGAGCCTGCGGCGCGCCACAGGAACGTAACGGCCTGCGCGCGGGTGCAGCTTGCATAGGGGGCAAAGTGCGTCGCGTCAACGCCGGTCGTCACGCCGTTGGCGACTGCCCATTCGACCGCATCATAGAAGAAGTCGTTCTTGCCGACATCGGCAAATCTGCTCTCCGGAGTGGTGGGCGTTGCGGGAGTTGCGGGCTTCTGGCTGCCGGTTCCCGGCTGCGGGACAACAGGCTGGCTGATGTTGACAACAAGGGTCTCCCGGACGGCCGCTGCTGCATTGTTCAGTTCCTTCTGCTCGATGACAAAGGAAGAGCCGTTCGCATTCTTACCGTCAAGTCTGGTAAAGGTCAGCGTTGCGGCCGCGCTATTGGCCGCCACACCGCTCAGGTCCACATAGCCGAACAGCACCTTGCCGTTTTCGTTCTTGTAAGAGGAATACTGCGCGTTGGCGCTCACGCTGCTCAGCTGCCAGACGGAAGGATCGTAGCTCACGCTCATCAGACCGTTGGTCGTCGGTGCATTCTTTGCCGCCTTCAGGTGCAGCGTCGCGGCGGCGCCGTCCGCCGAGACCTCCAGTTCGGAAGCCGGCACGCTCTCTGCGCTCGCGGTGGGGCGCGTCTGCGCTGCCGTTTCACCCGACACCGCATTCAGGCCGCCGAAGGGGAGGGCCTGAGTCATATTGCTGCCGGAGAGCATCTCATCCGTCACGCTCTGTGCCTGCACCGTGTGGGAGCCGGTGGGAAGCGCTTCCGCAGCGGCAGCCAGCGCACCCTGCGCCTCGTCATGAGAGCGGATGGAGAGGATCGTAGCGGGAGCAACGCCCTCGCCGAAGCTCGCCAGCTTCTCCGCCGTCCAGAAGTTCTTCTCGGCGTCGTAGATCAGGCGGTAGAGGTCGTTTGCCTTGCCGGTATAGTAGGACAGATACAGCGCGAGCTGCCCGTTCACCGTGGTGGGAACCATCGAGCAGAGCGGCGTGCCCTCGTTGTTGCCCATGAAGTACAGCTTGAAGGCGCTGGTCAGATTCGACTTGGCGATCTCGTACTTGGCATACTTGTAGCCCTCTGCATCCTGATAGATCTGGAAGGTCCAGAGGTTGCCTCTGTTGTCGAGGAAGAGGTCGAGCTCGGCGTCCGTTTCATTCGTGCCGTCGCCGTCGAGGTCGATCTTCGTTTGACCAAGGGAGGTCATGGCCGTGTAGTTGTTGGCACCGTTTCCGTAGAGGAAGAAGTCCATCAACATCATGAAGCCATTGCTGGAAACACTGTCGAGCGCGGCCGGCTGCAGGATCAGGAAGCTGTAGATGCTTGTGACAACAGGCATATCCGTCGTTGTGAAGAGGCTGCTGTACTCAAGGTCGTAGAGCGGCAGGTTGAACTGTCCGCCAAACACTGCGGGATAGTCCGCAAGCACCTCGCCGGTCGTCATATCGACCTGATGGATCGCCTTGTCGCCGCCGTCGACCACGATGGCATTGTTCCGAACCGGATCGTAGGCGGTGGAGGTCAGCCCATCGGTCTGAATGACGGCACCCGGCGTCCAAGTCGTGTCGTTTTCCATATCCCAGGTGTAGAACTGAGAAACACCGGTGCTGTCCGTCAGTGCGCCGGTCAGCGTCACCTTCAGCACTTCAACGGAGACCTCGCAGCTGGCGCTCTTTTCCGGATCCTTCACAGAGGTTGCCGTGATGACGGCAACACCCTCGTTGATACCGGTGACAAGACCGTTCTCATCCACCGTGGCAACATCCTCGCGGTCGCTGCTCCAGGTCACGGTGTCAGGCTGCACGCCGAACGGAGTGACCTCCGCGCTCAGCGCTGCGCTGCCGCCCTTGAAGAGGTGCAGGGAGCTGGCGCTCAGCGTAACGCCGACCGGCGCGTTCAGCTCGCTCTGGTTGAGGTTGATCTTGTAGGTGCTGCAATTGTTGGCGTAGTCGTACACCTGCAGCAGCAGATGCTCGGCGGCTGCATCTGCGGGAATTGCAAGGGAAGCGGTCGTCTCTTCGCCGCGCGCAGCGCCTTCGGGCGAGCCGCCCGCCTTGGCGAGGATCTTGCCGCTGTCATAATCATAGAGGATGGCGGCAGCCACATAGCGGTTATCCGCGGCGGTGACAGTCAGGCTGGACTCGCCGTTCGTCAGGTCGTTGATCATGGAAACATTGTGCAGCTCGGGGGCGGTCTTGTCGATGTACATGGTGTAGACCTGGCTTGCACCGTCGCCCATCGCGTCCCAATCCGTGATCATCGTGTCGCCGTCATACGTCACATAGTATTCCGGCGCCAGCGTCAGCTGAACGGTCAGACGATCGCCCTCGACGGCGGTCTTCGGCTCGCAGTTGACAGAGAGACTGCTCTGCGCGTTCGACCATGCGCGCTGGGACGAGTGATAGTAAGCGCCGATCATCGGAGACTGCGTCTCTTTATCGAGATACACCGTGCCATCGCTGCCGGTGACGGTAACTCTGGCATTGGCGGCGTTGCGGATCAGGGAGAAGTAGAAATCAGAGATGGTGGCCGTTTCCGGGTTGATGGAATAGCGGTCCTCATCGCAGAAGTTTTCGTCCACATACAGGTTTGCGCCGAACGCATAGGACTCCTTCATGCCCTTATAGCGCACGGTCAGCGCCTGCAGCTGGGCGGCATCCTTAAAGGCCGCGAGCATGTAGGGCGCTCTGGTCTCAAGGCCGTAATAGTACTGCGTAAGGCTTCCGATATCGAACATGGAAGCGTCGGTCCAGTTGCCGTAGTAGCCCAGCACGGGGATGGAATGGCTCACGCCCTCCAGACCTTCGCTGCTGCTGACCTCATTGGCAAAGACATAGCCTTCCACATATGCGCCCGCGCCGCCGTTATCGGCGTCGTAGCTGTCAAGACCCAGCACATTTGCACGGACTGTGATGTGCACATTGCCGCTTGCCGGTACGGCGACAACGCCGCCGGAGATCTGGCGATAGAAGAGGTACGCATCATAGGTGGTGATGTCGCCGTTCTTATCAAGATCGGCGCGGTTCTCGTGGCTGATTTCCGAACGAACGCCAACCACATAATCGAGCAACGCCTGTCCGTCGGCACTCGTGACCTTACCGTCGCCGTTGAAGTCGCAGCCGTTCAGATCCGTGGGGATCTCCTGATTCAGCACGGTCCCGTCCACCGTCCAGGTGACATTCGCTGCCAGCGGTGCGGTGCTGGTATCCGTAAAGTTCAGGACCTCGCCGTCGTTATCCACGCGGATCGTCCCCTGCGTGAAGAAATCAGCGTCCAGCGTAAAGCTGGTGTCCTTGTCCTCCATGTTGTAGAGCGTAAAGCCGAAGGTATATTCGCCGGTGCGCTGCGGGTCATCCCCAAGCTCGACCTTGATCTTGCCGTCGGCATAGGAATCGGTCGCATCCGGATCCATCAGAAGGTAGCTGCCGCTGCTGACCGCAGCGCCCGCGTTGGCAAGGCCTGCGCCCTGCTGCAACACGGAGTAATAGCCCTCCTGCGTGTTGCCTTGCGCGTCGGCGCCCTGATTCTCCACAACGGGACGCGCCGTGGACATCAGCAGGCTCTGCGCCAGCGTGCGCACGCTCAGGCCGGTCTTCTGCGCCAGACCGTTTTCCTTAATGTACTGCGCCACGAGCGCGGCAATGCCGGCAACCTGCGGCGAGGCCATGGACGTACCGGACATGTTCTGGTATTCGCCGCCGTCCTTCAGAGAATAGATGCTTCCGCCGGGGGCAGTGATCTCAGGCTTCATCTCCAGCGAGCCGGGAACGCCCCAGCTGGAGAAGCTGCTCATCGTGTAGTAATCGCTTCCAAGGTCCACAGATGCCGCCTCGGCGCTGACGAACAGCTCGCCGGTATAGTAAAGAATGTTGCCGTCGCTGTCCTTTACCGCCGTGCCGTTTTCCTTGAGGTATGCGCCATCGACCTGAGAAATGGAGACGCACGGCGCGGTCTTGGTGTAGCTGCTCAGATCCATATTGCTGGAACCGGGCTGATTGTTCGCAACGATCGTTGCGATCGCGCCGTTTTCCACGGCTGCTTCGGCCTTCTCAGAGAACGCGATGTCGCCGCGGTTGCAAACCGCGATCTTACCGGCCAGCACATCCTTCACCGCTGCAAAATCCTCCGCAGAGCCGGCCTTGTCCAGATAGACAAATTCGTGCTGGCCGCCGATGGTACGCATCGGCGCGTTTTCATAGCTGGTTTCCGTGTAGATGATCTTGTGATCGCCCATTTGCAGGTAGTTGCCCGTAAAACCGGCGTTATCCACCGAAGCTACGCACAGAGAGTTGGTGTAAGAGCCCGGCGCGCCATTGGTTGCCCAGCCCACGCTGCCCGCATAGGGGAAGCCGTAGACGGTCTCAGAAAACCAGCTGCCGCTGTTGCCGGCGGAGATGGCCACGACCATACCGCTGCCGACCACATGGTCCAGGATCTCGCGGTACTTTTCTTCCGTATGTCTGGTATAGCCGGGGGCAGCGCTGCCGAGGGAGAGGTTTGCCGAATCCGCGCCGAGCACCATGGCATCCTCAATGGCTACCATGTAGTCAGAATCGTAAGCGCCGCCATTTTTGCCGAACACCTTCATGGTCAGGATCTGCGCATCCGGCGCCACGCCCTGCGTCATCACCGTATCCAGCGCGGATGCATAAGCGCCGTCCGCGTTCTTCACGAAGCGGTTTGCTGCCGCAATGCCGGCAACGTGAGAGCCGTGGTCGCCCTGCTCGTCATTGTCATGGGTGATGTCGGTGTCGCTATCCACATAGTTGAAGCCGAAGGGGATCTTCGCGTTGACATAAAGATCCGCCGCGGTAAGAGAAGGAATGCGCTTGACAGCGTTCAGCTGCGCCAGCACCTCGCTTGAGAGGTCATCGGCCGTCATGATCGCTGCATTGCTGTCCTGCTGCAGGGCGTATGCGAACGCATCCGGATCCATGGAGGGATGGTCCACATCCGTACCGGTATCAATGATCGCCACGCGGCTGCCTGCGCCGGTGTAACCGGCGGTCCAGGCTGCGCTGGAGCCGATCATCTTATCAGAGGTCGCCATGTTGGGGTTGGCGGTCTCCTGCTGATCCAGAACGCAGGGCAGATACTGGTTTTCAATCAGGACCGCTTCCACGCCGGGGACCTTTTCAATTTGAGCGATCTGTCCGTATTCAACGTTTGCAGAAATGATATTTGCCGCCAGGGTCATGTTCCAGACGACATCGAGCTTTGAACCGCCCAGTGCTCTTCTGGAAATGGTTGCCGCCATCGTCTCCTGACTGTTCTCCAGCTTCTGACGATATCGCATCGCCGAGCGGTTTGCCGTGGCGATATCCGTCGAAGTGAAGCCCTTCTCCAGCGTAGATTTCTCTTTCAGGACGATCGATACGCGAACCGTATCCGTATCATCATACAACACGGTTTCGTAATCCGCGACCGGGGCATCGCGAAACGGATTTTCCACCTCTACGGTATTGTTGTCGATCTTTTCCCAAGTAAGGCCGCCGCCCTGTGGTTCAGCATCGATACTGAACGCCAATGACGGTACGGCCATGCCGGATGCCAGCACAAAAGCCAGCAGTGCTGACAGCACACGGTTTCGGAACTTTGCGTGCTTCATGATAGTTACACTCACTTTCTTTGGTATGAATCAGTCAAGCAACGTGAACTTCTTGGCGGGGAGAGGCTCTCTGCGGCAATCCCAATTCTAATCATATAATAACAGATTTTGATGAATATAAAATAAAAATTACATATATCAAATAACCAAAGTTTAGCAGTAAAATGGACAAAACATTTGTCCATAAACGTGCATCGGCAATTTTTCTTGCAAAAGCATGGTAAAAATGCAAGATGCTTGCCATTTTTCTGCTGAAGAGAGAGGGGAAACAAGCGATGGGTTGGCTTTACGAGCGGCGATGGCAATTTAATAACGGACGTTGCAATATCAATAAAATGGAAGAGGACTGCGAGAGATGGCAGCCTGTCAGCGCATGGTCGCTGAGCTGATCGACCATATCGAGGTGCACCACGTTGAAAAGCAGGACGCCATTACCAACCAGCGCGTCGATATTCACTATAACTGCATCGGTGCCTTTGATGTGCCGGATCGCCGGAAGATCCCGGAGGCCGACATTATCATGGAAACAAGAAAAGGCGTAGCACTCAGCTACGCCCCGGAACGCCTTGCGGTATGGACTTTTCGGAAAATAAAAAAGCAGAGTGTCCATTACAGGATACTCAGATCCTATAAGGACACTCTGCATGGTCCGAGTGACTGGAGTCGAACCAGCCTGACCTTGGTCCCAAAGGGATGCTGAACACTTTTTCTAATTGTTTATAGCGGCTTTTAGGCATTTTTAATTTGTTTTACTTACTCTTTGACGCTCTTATCTCCGCTGTTTCCGGGTGTTCCAGCGCCGTCTGTGGTAATCTATGTGGTCAAAACGCTTCCCGCCCGATTTCCGGTGAAAGTTCACCGGTGCCGGACGGGAAGCGTTTTGCGTTTCAGACCGTCTGCATTATAACTCTGAGTAGGTGGTTATGCAAGCTGTTTCTGCGAAGGTGGCGGCTCAACGGTTGCGGCGCTATAGACAAAGAATAGCATCACGCCTTCGCTCTCTAAAGATGAAACGCCCCTCCCTCAATGGTTTTCCCTTAACAGCTATCGTATTCCCGTAATTTGAGCGGCATTTTAAGGGAAAGCATATTAAAATACGAGAATGCACTTGTTCATATGAGCGTCCGCTGTTTACAATCGCCTTACCCGAAGAAATACTGCTTTATATCTGAGACACCGCCATCCTTATCGCAGAACCACTCGTAATCAGAGTGGCAGTTTTGGCAGTGAGCAATTACATCGAATCCGCCAGGTGAATGCTGGTTGTCGGCAATGCTCATGACCTCCAAGGGCATCCTGCAGACTGGACAGGACCTACTCTTCCTCGCCTGACGAGTGGCACATTCTCTCTGCTCTGTTTCAAGTGCGTCTAAAAGACTCTGCCAAAGATTCGGATTCATTTCATGCTCTGCATAGTCTTCAAGGTGCCGCCTGATATTATCAGCAGCCAGTACGAGAAATTTATCATCCAGAAGCTGAATGTGACGCTTGATATAATCAGCGACTACCATGGGCATGCAAGTATTCCTGCCCATCGCATACCGCATTGCTGACAGCAGGATTAAGCGAAAGTCAGAGCCGCAGACCGGGTCGAGCAGGTTCTGAGGGAACAGCAGAAACTCCTTACCATTATTCATGCATACGCGCAGCGGTCGTTGCTCCTCCGTTACCAGATTCAATAGGCTGTTGGCTTGATCCTTCAGTTCATCAATAGTGATTGATTCGTAGTTCTGAAACGGGCTTGCTTCATAATTCATCATTTGACCTCCAATCAGTTTGTCCTCGTGATGAGGTGTTGGCATTGTAGCTCTGACTGCCCAGAGGTTCAACCGTTTCTTTTACCTTGCGCCTAAATGTCGAGCAATTCCTGTAAAACGGTCATATTTACCCGAAGTCTAAGAGATTCTGTTGTATAGAAGCCTGCCTTGTGCTATAATGTAAATTAGATTTATTCTACATACTTTGCTGAGGTGAAAAGCATGAAAGCAAGTTATAAAAAATTATGGAAGCTGCTCGTTGACAAGGAAATGAGCAAGGGTGATCTTCATAAAGCATCAGGGCTTTCATCCAGCACGATGACCAAACTTAGAAAGGGCGAAGATGTGTCAATGGAAGCTCTGCGCAAAATCTGCATTTGCCTCGACTGTAATATCGGTGACATTGTGGAGTTTGTGGACGAAAACAAATAGAACCCGTTTTATGGAACACAAATGCAAGTATAATCAAAAGGGAAAGAGTATCTGTCAGATATGTAGATGAAGGAAGCTGAACGATCATGCCAAGGCAAGTACCTTTTACAGAATATGAGGCAGCGCTTCTTTTGGATGCATATCTGAAAACGCTGTCGGGAGAAAAAGAACGGATGGAGTCCGTACGGGACTGTTCCTTGCAACTTCGTCAGATGGCGTTGAATGCAGGGAGTGAAATAGATGATATTTACAGAAATGTGAATGGTATTTCGTTTCAAATGGCGAGCATGGAGTCAGCATATCAAGGGCATACAATCATGAAGCCAGCAACGCGGTTGTTTACAGAGATAGTGTTTCTTTATAGAAATGATGCTGCACGTTATCGGCAACTGCTGAAGGAGGCGAAAGGCATGGCGAGCGCAAAGATAGACAATGAAGCTGTGTTTATGGCATGGCTCGCCCAAAATGCCTCTGGTGTACAGCTCTCGGAGCTATATCTGGCATTTAAGGAGATTGAGCAACAGGCTAAGAAGGTAAAAATCATCAGGACTTCTTTATATGAAAGCCTCGATCCTTCTACGATCAAGAAGGTCAAAGCAGGT
>JAYABH010000025.1:0-11516 GCA_037343695.1 bacterium
GCACGAGCGTCACCTGCGCAAAGCCCATCTGGTTGCGCGTTTCCGTGCCGCCGAAGATGACGTCCTCCATCTTCGCGCCGCGCAGCGACTTGCTCGACTGCTCGCCCATGACCCAGCGGATCGCGTCCGAAATATTCGATTTTCCGCTTCCGTTCGGGCCGACGATGGCGGTGATATCCTCACCGAAGTTCAGCACCGTCTTATCCGGAAAGCTCTTGAAGCCCTGGATCTCCAACGCTTTTAAGTACACGGGCAAAATCCTCCTTGGAAAAAGCCCCAAATCCCCATTCTGGGTATAATGAGACATTTTAACCAATACTATATATCATTTTTCCCGCCTTTTTTCAAGGGGATTCGATGAACAAAGCGTAAAAAGACGCCTGAAGGCGTCTTTTTATTGCTTATTTTTTTCTTTCTTCGATCAGCGCGTAGAGCGCTTCCATCGCGTCGGACAGGCTCCCCAGCCGGTCGATGAGCCCGCAGGCGACCGCTTCCTCGCCGTAGAGCACGCTGCCGACGTCCGACGCGAGGTCCTGCGTGCTCATCATCAGCTCTAAAAGCTTCTCGCGCCGGATGCGCGAATGCTTCGTCACAAAGCGCACGATGCGCTCCTGTAGGCGTTCGAAATACTGGTAGGTCTGGGGCGCCGCGATGATCGTGCCGCTCGTGCGCACGGGGTGGATCGTCATTGCGGCCGAGGGCGCGATCATCGTCACCGCCGGCGCGACGGCGAGCGGCACGCCGATGGAGTGTCCCCCGCCGAGCACGAGCGAGACCGTCGGCTTTTTCATCCCTGAGATGAGCTCGGCGATGGCAAGCCCCGCCTCCACATCGCCGCCGACGGTGTTGAGCAGGAACAAAACGCCGTCGATGTCCTCGCTCTCCTCAAGGTACGCCAGCAGCGGCAGCACATGCTCGTATTTTGTCGCCTTCTGCGTGTTCGGCAGCAGCATATGCCCCTCGATCTGCCCGGCGATGGTCAGGCAGTGCACGCTCGCGCGGCTATTTTTAATAACGACCGAGCCGAAGTCGATGACCGGCTGGATGGGCGGCAGCAGCAGCTCCCGATCGTTCCTTTCTTCGTCCGGCGATAGTTTCGTTTCGCTTCTCATGGCAAGTCCTCCCGAAAGTCATTTCCGGTAGGATGCGCGAAAACGCGGCAAAGTATCCCGCCGCGCGGACAAAAAGCGCCCGGGGGATACTCCCTCGGACGCTTTCCATTTTTACTTTTCCTTCCCGTAGAAGAACAGCGCGACCGTGCCGGGGCCGACGTGCGCGCCCGTGACGGGCTCGTAGACGACGTTCAGGCACTCGCCGGTGAAGCCCTTTGCGCGCAGCAGCGCGATGAGCGCCTGCGCGCCCGCCTCGTTGTCCGCGTGGGCGATGCCGAGCATCTCGGACTTGTCGAGCGCGCGGGTGTCGAAATAATTCGCAAGCTCGGCATAGGCGCGCTTATTGCCGCGCACCTTGCCGCAGGAGACGATATGTCCCGTCTCGTCGCCGCAGAGGATGGGCTTGATGCCGAGCACCGTGCCCACGAGCGCCGTCGCGCCCGAGATGCGCCCGCCGCGCTTTAAGTACGCAAGGTCGTCCACCGTGAAAAACTGGCACATGTGGGGTCTGCGCGCCAAAAGCCGCTCTTTGATCTCGCCGAGCGGTATTCCCTGCTCGATCATCCCGGCGGCTTCGAGCACCTGCAATCCCTCGCCGAGCGAGGCGGCGTAGGTGTCGATCGTCACAATATGCCGCTCGGGGTACTTTTCCGTCAGCTCCGCCGCCGCGATGACCGCCGCCTGCGCCGTGCCGCTGATGCCGCCGGACATGCCGACATAGAGCACATCGTCCCCCTGCGAGAGCGCGCGGTCAAAATACTTCACCATCAGGTCGGGGTTGACCATCGAGGTCTTGACGTCCGCGCCCGCGCGCATCGCGCCGTAAAAGGCCGCGCCGTCGAAATCCGTGTCGTCCGGATAGTCCGCCTCTTTCCCGTTCACCGTGTAGGAAAACGGAACGACGGTGATGTTGTGCTTTTTCGTCAGCGCAAGCGGCAGGTTGGCGGACGTATCGGTAAATAATCGGAGCATGAGCTACTTTCCCTTCTCAATTAAGCGTTCAGACAGCTTATCACGCCACGCGCGAAGTTTCAAGCGTATTTACCGGAAACTTTACACTCTGTTCATCCTGTCCAAACTTTCCGGCAGAAAACAGCGCTCCTCCGCCGGGAAGAGCGCTGCTTCTCTTCGTTCTTACGCCTGCTCGAAGATGGCCTTCATGCACTTGAAGGTCATGTAGCAGTCGAGCTTGGCGACCGTTTCATACGGTGCGTGCATCGACAGCACCGGCACGCCCGCGTCGAGCGTATCGATGTTGCGCTGGGCCATGAACTTGGCGACCGTACCGCCGCCGCCGGCGTCGGTCTTGCCGAGCTCGGCCATCTGCCAGAACACGCCGTTGTCGTTGAGGACCTTGCGCACCTTGCCGACAACCTCGGCGCTCGCGTCGCTCGCGCCGCCCTTGCCGCCGGAGCCGGTGTACTTGCACAACGCCACGCCGTAGTTGACGAAGGCGGAGTTGCGCTTGTCGTACACGTCCGCAAAGTTCGGGTCATACGCCGCCGTCACGTCCGCGCTCAGGCAGAAGGAGTGGGCAAAGCAGTCGGCGAGCGAAACGCCCTGCGTGCGGCACATATCGCCCATGAACCACTCAAACGCCTGGGACAACATGCCGGAAACGCCCTCGGAGCCGATCTCTTCCTTGTCCGCGAAGATGCAGACGGCGGTCTTTTTCGGCTGCTCGGCGGCGAAGATACCGGCAAGCTCTGCATACGCGCAGACGCGGTCGTCGTGGCCGTAGGAGGCGATAAAGCTGCGGTCGAAGCCGATGTCGCGTGCCTTGCCGGCGGGCACGACCTCAAGCTCGGCGGAGATGAAGTCCTCCTCGGTGATGCCGTACTTTTCGTTGAGGTACTGCAAAACGTTCAGCTTGAAGCGGCTGGAGCAGTCCTCGTCTGCGATGGGACGGCCGCCGATGAGCAGGTTCAGGCTCTCGCTGGGGATGGCCTCGTTGAGGGGCTTTTTCCCCTGCTCGCGGCCGAGGTGCGGCAGAAGGTCGGTGATGATGAACTGCGGGTCGCCCTCCTCGCCGCCGATGTGCACGGCGACGCTCGTCCCGTCGCCCAGCACGACCACGCCGTGCAGCTCGAGGGGAATGGTCACCCAGTGGTACTTGCGGATGCCGCCGTAGTGATGGGTCTTGAGGTAGGCCATCTCCGCCTCCTCATAGAGCGGGCGGGGCTTTAAGTCAAGGCGCGGGGCGTCGGTGTGCGCCGCGCCGATGTTCGCGCCGTGGCTCAGATCGTCCTGGCCGATGACGGCGAGCATGATGCCCTTGCCGCGGTTGTTGAAGTAGACCTTGTCGCCGGGGGCGAGCTTCATGCCCGCTTCGTAGGCCTTGAAGCCCTGCTTCTCGGCAAGCTCGATGCAGTACTCCACGCAAAGACGCTCGGTCTTGCCGTGGTTGAGGAACTGCTTGTAGTCCTCACAGTAGGCGTTCATCGCCTTCTCGTCCTCCGCGCTCAGGCGGTCATAGCCGTGCTTGGGCGCGTAGAGGAGCTTTTCCTCCAGCTTGTTCTTTTCACTCATCTCTCGTTTCCTCCTTTAAGTTATTGATGATGGTGTGGATAAAGTCCTCCGCCGCAGCCGCCGCTTCCGCAGCAGTGGGCAGATCGTTTACAAATTCATAGCCGCAGCGCGCGCGGAAGTATTCCGCGTCCTGCTGCGCGGCGATGCGCGACCTTGCGTATTTCTCGGTGATGCCGTCGCGTGCCATGATGCGCTTCACGCGCACCTCGACCGGCGCGGTCACGGCGACGCATGCGTCGCAGATCGCGCCAAGGCCGCACTCCATCAGCTTGATCGCGTCAAGGCCGATGAGCTCTGCGTCCGTTTCCGCCATGCGCCGCGCGATCTCGCGCGGGACATACTTTTTCACAAGCGCGTCGAGCGCCGCGAGCTTATCGGTATCCCCAAAGACGATGAGACCGATGGCATGCACGTCCACGCTGCCGTCTGAGCGGAAGATCGCGCCGCCGAAGGCTTCTCTCAGCGCACCGCGCAGCCCCTCGTCCGTTTTGAGCATTTCGTGATAGACCGCGTCGCAGTCGAGCACGCAGGCTCCCTGCTTTTCAAGCGCGCGCAGCAGGCTCGTCTTGCCCGCGCCCGTGCCGCCGGTGATGCCGATGACGAGCTTGCCGTCGTCCGCGTTTTCCACGTGGAAGCCCGCGGCCTTTTTGAGCCGGTTTCCGATGGCAAGGCCAAGGCCTTTACTGTCCGGGCACTGCGCCCAGATCCCGGGCACGTCCGTCTCGTCGAAGGTGCGCAGCGCGTCGAATACGTGCTGCGCCTGCGCGCGCTTGTCATCGCTCGCGCCGAGGGGGTGGACGATGTGCCCCTCGAAAACCGGCACGAACTCGTCAAAGCAGATGATGCCCGCGTTTTCCGCCGCGTGCGTGAGCAAATAGCGCGCGCTCGCCTTCGCCCCGCCGGTCACGACCGTGACGGGGGCTTTGGGCGCGTAATGGCGGTACTTCATGCCGGGGGCGCGCGGCTTTTCGCCGTCCGCCATCTTCTGCGTCACGGCCTTATCGACCGTCACCTCGCCCAGCGCGTCGTGCAGGCTCTCGAGCGGCAGTCCGCCGGGGCGCAGCAGCTGCGGCGGCGTGACCGTCAGGTCGATGATCGTCGATTCCACGCCCACCTGGCAGGGCCCACCGTCCACAATGCCGTCGATCTTGCCCCACATGTCCTCGCGCACATGCTCCGCCGTCGTGCAGCTCGGGCGGCCGGAGGTGTTGGCGCTCGGCGCGGCCACTGGCACGCCCGCGCGCTCGATGATCGCGCGCGTCACCGGATGGTCAGGGCAACGCATGCCGACGGTCTCGAGCCCGCCGGTCGTGCGCAGCGGCACGCAGGGCTTTTTCTTTAAGATCATCGTCAGTGGGCCGGGCCAGAAGCGCTCGGCCAGCTTGTAGGCCGCGTCCGGTACGTCCTCACAGTAGCGCGTAAGCCAGCTTGCATCTGGAATGTGCAGGATGAGCGGGTTGTCCTGCGGGCGGCCCTTGGCCTCGAAAATGTGCAGCACAGCAGTCTCGTCGAGACCGTTCGCGCCGAGGCCGTAGACTGTCTCCGTCGGGATGGCGAGAAGCCCGCCCCGGCGCAGGATGTCCGCCGCCTGCTCAATGCGCTGCGCGTCCTGATCTATCCGGAGGTCAAACCATTTTGTCTCCAATGTTCTCTCTTCTTTCTTAGCTTTCCGTGCTCTCGCGCAGCTTTTCGGCCTGCTCCTGCATCGTGAGCGCGTCAATGATGGGGTCTAAGTCGCCGTTCATCACGGCGCTGATGTTGAAATTTTTGTTCTCGCCCGTCAGACGGTGGTCCGTCACGCGGTTCTGCGGGAAGTTATAGGTGCGGATGCGCTCGTTGCGCATGCCTGTGCCGACCTGCGCGCGGCGCTCGCTCGTGATCGCGCCCTCCACGCGCTCGCGCTCGGCTTCGTAGAGCTTGCTTGCGAGCATCGCCATGCACTTGGCGCGGTTCTGGAGCTGCGAGCGCTCCTCCTGGCAGGAAACGACGATGCCCGTCGGCTTGTGGATGAGCCGCACGGCGGAGCTCGTCTTGTTGACGTGCTGGCCGCCCGCGCCGGACGCGCGGTAGACCTGCATCTCAATGTCTTCGGGACGGAGGTCCACATCGACCTCCTCCATCTCGGGCAGCACCGCGACCGTCGCGGTCGAGGTGTGCACGCGCCCGCCGGATTCGGTCTCCGGCACGCGCTGCACGCGGTGGACGCCGGATTCGAACTTGAAGCGCGAATACGCGCCGTCGCCATTCACCATGAAGTCGGCTTCCTTCACGCCGCCGAGCTCCGTGTCGTTATAGTTGAGAAGCTCCACGCGGTAGCCCCGCTTTTCCGCGTACATCGCGTACATGCGGTAGAGGTCGGCGGCGAACAGCGCGCTCTCCTCCCCGCCGACGCCGCCGCGGATCTCGACGATGACGTTTTTGTCGTCGTTCGGGTCGCGCGGCAGGAGCAGCACGCGCAGCTCGTCAAAAAGGCGCTCTTTTTCCGCCTTGGCAGTGTTCAATTCCTCCTGCGCCATGTCCTTGAGCTCGGGATCGGATACAAGCTCCAGCGCCTGCGCGATGTCGTCCTCGCACTTCTGGTACGCGCGGTAGGTCTCCACCACGGCGGAAAGCTCCTTCTGCTCGCGCGTGAGCGCGCGCAGCTTCTTTGGGTCAGCGTAAATTTCCGGCACTTCGAGCAGCTCGCCGATCTCGTCATAGCGGCGCGCGAGCTGTTTGAGCTTTTCCCACATCAGGCCTTGTCCTCCGCAATGAAGTCAGAGCAGGCCTTGACGAACTGGTCTCGCCAGAAGTGGTAGCCCGCGGAATCAGGGCAGAGCGAGACCTCCGCCACGTGCGGCGTCTGCAAATAGAGGTCCATCTGGCGGAAGACGTCCTTATAGTCCTGCTCGCTCTTGTGCGTGATGAGATACGCCGCGTTCTGGATCTCATAGCCGCGGCGCTTCAAAAAGCCGCGAATCACGCTCGAACAGCGGCCCGCCCACACGGGCGTGCCGAGGATGACGAGCTTGTAGTCCGACAGCGGCTTCTGGCATTTCGGGCGCGAAACCGCACTCGTGCGCTTGTGCATCGCGTCAAAGCAGCAGCGAAGGTAGCCCATCGTGCCGCTGCGATCGACCTTGTCGCGAATTTCGAGACATTCGCAGTCCAGCGCCTCGGCGACCTCCTCCATGGCTTTTTTCGTGTTTCCCGTGCGGGAATAGTAAAGGCATAAAATGTTATCGTTCATACTCAGTTTCCTCTCAGCAGGAGCCAACCGGTGGCAAAGGCCTCCCGCACATAGTAGTTGAGCTGTAAGGCATCGTAATAGGCGCTGCGCGGCAGCGTCGCCGCCACGCCGCAGGCCGCATCTGTTCCGGCGATGCGCCCCGCCCTAAAAATATGGTAGTCGTTCGTGACAAAGGCGAACGTGTCGCCCGCATCAAGCCCCAGCTCCGCCATGATCTCTTCGCTGTAAGCAAAGTTCTCCTGCGTACTGGTCGATCGATCCTCGCGGTAGATGCGGCTCTCGTCCACGCCGTGGGCGATGAGCCAGTCGGCCATGCAGTCGGCCTCGGAGATATCCTCCCCCGGTCCCTGACCGCCTGAGCAGATGATGGGGATGTCCGGCTTGTCCGCGATGAAGTCAAGCGCCGCCTGCAGCCGCGACGAGAGCATCAGCGACGGCGTCGTGCCGTTCACGCCCGCGCCCAAAATAACCACGCACTGCGCGTCTTCCGCGCGCCCGTCCGTGTGCGCGCCGCGAATAACGAGCGATTCAAGATACCCGAATGCGACAAGGCCAAGGCACACGAGCGCGAGCAGAACGCGTTTTCCCCACTTTGCCCACGCATGCTCTTTGTACTGCTCGAGCATCGCAAAGACGATCAAAAGCGCCGTCAGGCACCAGAACAGCAGTCCTGCAAAGCGCACACCCGGGACGGCCCGGCACATCGCGCCGAGCACGGCACAGACTGCTGCCGCCGTCCACAGTCTTTTCTGTCTCTTCATGGTATGTTCCTCATTCGCCCGCCTGCTCGGCGAGCGTTTCCCACTTTTCCATCAGCTCGCTGAGCTTCTGCTCGGCGGCTTCCTTCTTCTTATAAATTTCGCTGTAGCGCTCGTAGTCGCCGCCCGCCTCTTCGAGGCGCTGCTCGATCTCGGCGATGGCGGTCTCCTGCGCGGAAATTTCCTTTTCACAGATGGTGAGCTGCCGCCGCGCCTGCTGGGCAGAGCGGTTCGGCTTCGGTTTTTCTGTAACCGTCTTTTCCTTTACAGCCTTTGGCGTGTGGTCGATCTTGTTCTGCGCCTCCAGTGCCTTGACCTGCCGGTAGCGCGCAAAGCCCATCGGATAGTCGGTGATGACGCCGTTTTCAAGCTCCCACACACGCGTTGCAAAGCGGTTGATGAAATAGCGGTCGTGGCTCACGAACAGGAGCGTCCCGTCGTAGCTCTCCACCGCCTCTTCGATCCACTCGCGCGACGCAATATCGAGGTGGTTCGTCGGCTCGTCGAGGATCAGGAGATTCACTTCCTCATCCATCAGGATGCAGAGCTTGAGGCGCGAAAGCTCGCCGCCCGAGAGCACGCTGACGCTTTTAAAAACGTCCTCGCCCGTGAAGTGGAACGCGGCCAGGCGGTTGCGCGCGCTCTGCGGCGTGATGTTGCGCTTGGAGTAGAGCATCGTGTCGACCAAGTTTCGTTCCGGCACGTCGAATTCGACGATCTGCGGCAGGTACGCGATGCGCACCGACGGGCCGAACTTGATCTTGCCCTCGTCGGGATATTCCTCTTCCATCAGCATCTTGATGAGCGTCGACTTGCCCGTGCCGTTGTCGCCAATGAGCGCGATGCGCTCGCCGCCGCGCACCTGCAAGTCCACGTCGTGGAACAGCACACGGTCGCCGAAGCTCTTTTTGAGCTTTTTGAGCGCGAACACCTCGTCGCCGTAGAACTCCTGCGACTTGAACTGCGCGCTCAGTGCCCGTTCCTTCGTCGGCTTGTCCGTCGTGCGCATACGCTCGATGCGCTTTTCCATCGACAGCGCGCGGCGGTACGTCTTGTCCATGCCCTTGAAGGCAAACATGCGCAGCTGCTCGGCGCTCTTTTCAAGCTGGGCAATCTTGGCCTGCTCCTTTTCGTATTGGCGCATCTTTTCCAGGTAGCGGCGCTCTTTTTCCACCGCGTAGAAGCTGTAGTTGCCGCTGTAAAACTCCGCCTTGCCGTCGAGCACCTCAATGACGCGCGTGATGGTACGGTCCAAAAAGTAGCGGTCATGCGAGATGGCGACGACCGTACCCTTGAACGTCGAGAGATACTGCTCCAGCCATTCGATGGCGTGCAGGTCCAAATGGTTCGTCGGCTCGTCGAGAAGTAAAATATCCGTATCCTCCAAAATGAGGCGGCCGAGGTTCACGCGCGTCTTTTCGCCGCCCGAGAGCGTGTCAAACAGGCGCTCGCGCATCTCCGGCGGGATGGAAAGGCCGTTGGCAACCTTGTTGATGGGCGTCTCGGTGTCGTAGCCGCCGAGACCCTCGAACTTGGCCGAAAGCTCGCCGTAGCGGCGCAGCGTCTCTTCGCTCTCGTCGCCGCTTGCCATCTGCTGGGAGAGGGCGTTCATCTCGTCCTCCATCCTCTGCATGCGCGAAAACGCGCTCTTGAGCACGTCTTCGACCGTGTAGCCCTCGGGATACACGGGGATCTGTGAGATGAGACCGAGCCTGCGGCCCGAGGCGATGCTCACCTCGCCCGCGTCGTAGTCGAGCTCGCCCGTCAGGATGCGGAAGAGCGTCGTCTTGCCCGCGCCGTTTTTGCCGAGAAGACCCACGCGCTCGCCCGTGTCGATCTGAAAGGTGATACCGTCCAGTATTTTCTTTTCGAGGTCAAAGGACTTGATGAGTCCCGTAACACTGATGTCGATCATGCTTTGGTCAGTTCCTCTACGATCTTCTCAAAGTGCATGGAGTGCGAGGCCTTGACGAGCATCGCCGTCTCCGCCGTGAACGCCGCCTTGACGGCGCCCATCGCCTCGTCCACGCTCCCGAACCACTGCGCAGAGGGGTTCCCTTCTGTAAAGTATTTTGCCCGTGCACCGATTGCGATGACAGTGTCGATGCCGAGCTCTTTGGTGAGTTCTCCGATTTCCTTATGCGCACGCTCGGTGAGCTCTCCGAGCTCCGCCATATCGCCGATGACGGCGGTCTTTTTGCCGCCGCTCGCGCCCAATACGCGCAGCGACGCCGCCATCGACTGCGGACCCGCGTTGTAGCAGTCGTCGAGCAGGCGGCGGTTTTCAGAGAACGTGATGACGTGCATGCGTGAGCCCGCGGGCTCATAAGCCGCGACACCGCGCTCGATCTCCTCTTTGGTCTCGCCAAGGTACTCGCCGATGGCCGCGGCCATCGCCGCGGAGTAGACCATGTGCTTTCCCGGCACGGGGATGGAGAGCGCGTAACGCTCCTTTGCCGTCGTCACGACGCAGCGAATGCCGTCGATGCCAAGGTCTTCGACCTCGCTGACGCGGACATCGCAGTGCTCGGACAGGCCGCAGCGCAACGTTTTCTGCGGCAGAGAGACGGTGTTCAAAAGCTCGTCGTCGCCGTTTAAGACGGCGAGGCCGTCTTTTTTGAGGTTTTCAAAGATCTCGCACTTGGCCTTCAGAATGTTCTCGCGCGATCCGAGGTATTCAATGTGCATGTCGCCGACGTTCGTGATGACGGCGATATCGGGCTTCACCATCTCGCCAAGATACCGGATCTGCCCCGCGCGGTCCATGCCCGTCTCGATCACCGCCGCCTGATGCGCGCGGGAGAGGCCCAGCAACGTCTGCGGCGTGCCGATCTCATTATTATAGTTGGCCGCGGTCTTGAGCGTATGGAACTTCACGCCCAGTACCGAGGCGATCATTTCCTTTGTTGTCGTCTTGCCGACGCTGCCCGTCACCTGCACAAAGGGAATAGAAAACTGCGCACGGTACCACGCGGCCAAGTCCTTGAGCGCAAGCAGCGTGTCAGGCACCTTGATGTAAAACTTTCCGGGCAGCAGCGTTTCCGGCACGCGGGCGCACAGACAGCCCTCCGCGCCCGCGGAAATCGCCTTTTCGATATAGTCATGCCCGTCGAAGCGCTCGCCGACGAGCGGCACGAAAACTTCACCCGCTTTGACGGTGCGGCTGTCGGTGTTCACGCCGAGGATTTGCGCCGTCTCATCTCCCTGCAAGAGCTCACCGTGCACCGCCGCGAGCAGCTCCTTTACCGTGATGGCCTCCATTTACAGCCCTCTTTTCTGCTTCAGCGACTCTTCGACGATCTTTTCACACAGTTCCTCGTAGCCGATGCCGACCGCCGCCGCCTCCTGCGGAAGAAGGCTCGTCTTCGTCATGCCGGGCAGCGTGTTGATCTCAAGGAAGTACGGCGTGCCGTCGGGCGTGACGATAAAGTCCGCGCGGGAATAGACGCTCAGGCCGATCAGGCGGTAGACCGTCTCGGTCGCGGCGCGCACGCGCATCTCCCAGTCCTCGGGGATGGGAGAGGGGCAGATCTCCTCCGCCGCGCCGGCCTGATACTTGTTGGCATAGTCGTAAAAGCCCGTTTTCGGGATGATCTCGATCGAGGGCAGGGCCTTGCCCGCAAGAATGCCGACCTGGATCTCGCGGCCGGCGATGTACTGCTCGAGCACGACCTGTGCGCCGAACTGCAGACACTCCTCCAGCGCCTTTCTGAGCTCCGCGCCCGTGTGCGCGATGGACACGCCGACGGACGAGCCGTTGGCCACGGGCTTGACGACGCAGGGAAGCTTCGTCTCGGAAACGAGCTTGCCGATCTCGCCCTCCGTATAGCGCACGGTGCGCCACTGCGGCGTGATGACATATTCAGACACCAGGCGCTTGGTGAGGTC
>JAYABH010000026.1:0-24761 GCA_037343695.1 bacterium
AGCAGGCCATCCAGTACATGAAGGACGCCGCGACGCACTCCTACCTCAAGAAGGGCCAGGACGTCGTCGATATGAACCACAAGGCCATCGACCTCGGCGCCACCGCCTACAAGAAGATCGACGTTCCCGCCGACTGGGCCAACGCTGTTGACGCCGACGAGGCCGTCACCTACGAGGGCAAGCCCGAGCTCGTCGCTCAGGTCAAGAACATCCTCGATCCCGTGGACAAGATGGACGGCGACAGCCTGCCTGTTTCCGCGTTCCTGCCGCACGTGGACGGCCAGTGGGAGCTGGGCGCTGCCGCTTACGAAAAGCGCGGCGTTGCCGTTTCCGTTCCCACCTGGGACGCGCAGAAGTGCATCCAGTGCAACAACTGCGCTTACGTCTGCCCGCACGCCACGATCCGTCCCTTCGCTCTCACCGAGGAAGAGGCCAAGAACGCTCCCGAGAGCGCCAAGATCGTTGACATCAAGGCCGGTAAGGGCAAGGGCGTTTACAAGTACACCATGGCCATCTCCCCGCTCGACTGTATGGGCTGCGGCGTGTGCGTTGGCCAGTGCCCCGTCGGCGCGCTGACCATGGTCGGCCAGGAAGGCGAGCTGCCGCAGCAGGATACCTTCAACTACTGCGTCTCCAAGGTCTCCGACAAGGACGATATGAAGGATCTCACCGTCAAGGGCAGCCAGTTCATGCAGCCCATGCTCGAGTTCTCCGGCTCCTGCGCAGGCTGCGCCGAGACCAGCTATGCCCGTCTCGTCACTCAGCTCTTCGGCGACCGTATGTACATCTCCAACGCCACCGGCTGCTCGTCCATTTGGGGCGGCCCCGGCGCTACCTCTCCGTACTGCACGGATAAGAACGGCCACGGTCCGGCATGGTGCAACTCCCTGTTCGAGGACAACGCCGAGCACGGCTTCGGTATGTATGTCGGCCAGGAGAAGATCCGCGAGGATCTGATGGCCAAGACCGAGCAGCTCCTTGCCATCGAGTGGGCACAGCCCGCACTGAAGGAAGCCGCTCAGAAGTGGCTCGATACCAAGGACGACGGCAACGCCAACGCCGAGGCCACGAAGGAATACGTCGCGGCTCTGCAGGCGAACATCGCCACCGTCGACGAGCTGGCCGCTGTGCCCAAGTTCGCTGAGCACGCCGCCGAGCTCAAGGCCAAGGGCGAGAAGTTCTGCGACTGCGATGCCTGCAAGCTGGCCTGCGACATCCTCGACAAGAAGGATTACCTCTCCAAGAAGTCCGTGTGGATCTTCGGCGGCGACGGTTGGGCTTACGATATCGGCTTCGGCGGCGTCGACCACGTCCTTGCTCAGAACAAGAACGTCAACGTCTTCGTCTTCGATACCGAGGTCTACTCCAACACCGGCGGTCAGGCTTCCAAGGCTTCCAACATCGGTCAGGTCGCTCAGTTCGCGGCTGCCGGTAAGGAGACCAAGAAGAAGAGCCTTTCCGAGATCGCAATGCAGTACGGCTACGTCTACGTGGCGCAGGTCGCCATGGGCGCCAACCCGGCTCAGACCATCAAGGCCATCACCGAGGCCGAGGCCTATCACGGCCCGTCCCTCATCATCGGCTACAGCCCCTGCGAGATGCACTCCATCAAGGGCGGCATGATGAACTGCCAGAAGGAAATGAAGAAGGCCGTCGAGTGCGGTTACTGGAACCTGTTCCGCTTCAATCCCGCGGCTGACAAGAAGTTCACGCTCGACTCCAAGGCTCCTGCCGGCGGTTACCGTGAATTCCTGATGAACGAGGCGCGCTACAGCCGCCTGACCCGCGAGTTCCCCGAGCGTGCGGAGGGTCTCTTCACCCGCAACGAGGACGCGGCCAAGGAGCGTTACGAGCACCTCACCAAGCTCATCGATCTGTACGACAAGCAGTAATTACTGCTGCTGCGTAATTGAGAAGGGAGCACCCGAATGGGTGCTCCCTTTTTGTCCCTTGCAGGGGACGTGCGGATGGCAGCGCCGATGGCGCTGCACGGGCAAAGGGGGATACTCTCTTCGAAAAGAGAGTATCCCCCTTTTACCGCGCACTTCCGCAGAATGCGGAAAAAACGCCCCCCCTGCACGGTGCAGGACTCCCCATCACACCTCGGGCGTGAGGACCCCCTTTTCCGTAATGAGCATCGTGCAGCGCATGTCGTGTTCCTCGACCGGCACCTCGGGCGAAAGGAGCTGCTCGCGGCAGATGAGCGCCGTCGGGCAGCGCAGCTGCGGCAGCAGACGGTCGTAATATCCGCCTCCCTGGCCGAGACGGCGGCCCTTACGGTCAAACGACAGGCAGGGCACAACGGCAAAGTCGATCTCCGCCGCCGTGACGAGCGGGCAGCTCTGCTTCGGCTCCAGAATGCCGTAGGCGCCCGCTTCGAGATCGTCCATCGAGCGCACGACGCACAGGTCGATCGCGTGCTCCGCCGCACAGCGCGGCAGGATGAGCGTCTTGCCCGCGGCGATCGTCTCGTTCATGAGAAGCGAGGTGTCGATCTCCTTCTCCGTTCCCGCGAAGGCGAAAACGACCTTCGCGCGCCGGTATTCCTCCAGCGCGAGGATGTGGCGGCAGATGGCCGCGGAACTTTCCGCCTTGTAGGCAGGGTCGAGCGTGCGCTCCTTCTTGCGGATAAAGGTGCGCAGCGCCTTCTTTTCTTCGATGACAGACATGGGTGATCCTCCCGATCCGTAAAAATTCTGCCCCTATCGTAGCAAAAAGCGGCGCAAAAGGCAAGGCGGCGAAGAAAGTAAATCATTTTCCTTTTGCCGCTTTGAAAAAGAAATTGACAGCATTTTTTTATTTTGTTATGCTGGATGCAGAATGTGCGCGGACTCGCCGCGCAATTGAGGAGGAACACTGCAATGGCTATGCTGCTGAAGGGAGCCGAGGTCGCCAAGGCGCTGACCGAGGAGCTCCATGCGAAAACCGAGGAACTGAAGAAAAACGGCACCGAACCCTGTCTCGCCATCCTGCGCGTGGGCGCGCGCGAGGATGATCTCGCCTACGAGCGCGGCGCGCTCAAGCGCTGCGAGAAGGTCGGCATCGCGGTCCGTCAGGTCGTCCTGCCGGAGGACGTGACGCAGGATGTGCTGATGGAGAACATCCACGCGCTCAACGCGGACGAAAAGGTCCACGGCGTGCTGATGTTCCGCCCGCTGCCCAAGCACCTTGACGACGAGGCCGCGCGCGCGGCGCTCGACCCGAAAAAGGACATGGACGGCATCACCGACGGCTCGATGACCGCCGTGTACGCCGGTACGAAGGGCGGCTATCCCCCCTGCACCGCCGCGGCCTGCGTGGCGCTGCTCAAGCACTACAACATCCCCATCAAAGGCAAGCGCGTCGTCGTCATCGGCCGCAGCCTTGTCATCGGCAAGCCGGTCTCTCTGCTGCTGCTCGCCGAGCATGCGACCGTGACCATCTGCCACAGCCGCAGCGAGAATCTGCCCGACATCTGCCGCGAGGCCGACATCCTCGTCGTCGCCGCCGGTAAGGCCGGTATGGTCGGCGCGGAGAGCGTGCGCGCCGGTCAGGTCGTGCTGGATGTCGGCATCCACGTCGGCGCGGACGGCAACCTCTGCGGCGACACCCGCTTTGCCGAGGTCGAGCCCATCGTCGAAGCCATCACCCCCGTTCCCGGCGGTGTCGGCACCGTGACGAGCACGATTCTCGCAAGCCACGTGGTCGAAGCGGCGGAGCGCGCGGCGAACAAGTAACTCTATAGAGGAATAAGCCCTTCTCCCACGGGAGAAGGGCTTATTTTTAGTTATTCAGCAGTTTTTCGCCGACCGCCGCCATCTGCGCGCCGCCCATCTCCACATCGACGGAGATAAAGTCCACAATGCGCGTGCCGCGCACGAGCAGCCACTCGTCGAGCCACTCCCCGGCGTACTCGTTGTAGAGCCGCCAGGCCCGCTCCGCGCCCCAAGGCGCGGCGTCGGTTTCGCGGTAGGCGTAGGGCAGCTCATGGCACGCGCCGTCCGCCCCCTGAACCGTTTGGTGATAGTCAAGCTCAGCGGCAAGGCAGCGCTCAAAAATATCGGTAAGGTACACGTCGCTGACCGTGTAGTAGATCTGCGCGGGATTGCCGCGCGCCGTCTCCGGATGCTCGGGATCGCTAAAGCGCGCGAGCACATCGTCCTGCTGCCCGCCGTACTGGGCGGCAAAGGGCGAGGACCTTTGCCAGCTCATGCACGACCAGCGCGCGTTCCCATCCTCCACGCTGAGGTCGGAGAGAGAAAGCGGCAGCGCGTCGTGGTAGATGGTCGCCCGGAAGTCCTCGTCGTACAGCTCGGCCGGCGTTTCGTCGCTGTCGAAAAGTCCGTTCTGCTGCATGGCGAGCAGCATCCCCACCGAGACCAGCGCGACCGCCGCCGTCACGCAGACGGTGACGGCGCAGCGCTTTGCGCGGCCCGCACCGGTATTTTTCATCGCGGAATAGGCAAAAAACATCGCAGCAAAGGGCGTGATGCCGCACAGGAGCGCGGCGAGGTAGAGCCTTCCTTCGCTGGTGCCGCCGGTCCCCAGAAGCGCGTTGACGAAGATCCCAAGAAGCGTCAGCAGCAGCGCCGCGCGCTCGAGCATCCAGAGCCACGGGCGCGGCTTCGCGGGCAGAAAGCGGTGCTCCTCTCTCGCCGTGCGCGCCGCCTTCCTGTACCAGCGGCGATAGCAGACAAGGTCGGTCCCGCAGATCAGCGCGGCAGCGGGCGCGATCCACGGCAGCAGATCTCCCGCCTCATAGATCAGCGCGTACAGCGGGTCCGTCTGCAGCCCGCTCACGATATCCCACACCCGGAGGAGCATATAAAGGAGCCAGAAAAGCAGCAGACTTTCATAGTATTTGAGCGCGCGGTGCATCGCGTCCACCTGCAAAACGGGGTCTGTTTCCACGTCGACGGCGTTTTCATCCGCCGTGCAGAGCACGTGGCGCGTCCGCCCACCAAGACCGCCGCCCTTTCCCTCGCCGCCGCCCCAGAAGGTCAGCTCTCCCGCGCCCGCGGCCTGCTGCCAGCCCGCCTGCGCGCAGTAGTCGAGGAAGACCTCCTCGCCGTCCTTTTCGCCGCTGTCATCGGGATAATAGGTGACGGCGAAGCGCAGCTTTTGCGGCGCAATGCGCCGGTAGCGCAGGAACAGTCCCACGCGGTCGGGTGCCCAGCCCGCCGCCGCCATGCGCTCAAAGTGCCGCGCCAAGCCCTCGGTATCGTAAAAGGGATAAGGGTTCAGCTCGTATTTCGTGTTGTTCATCGCCGTCCTCACTTTCTCTCATCTCCGCCGTCAGATACTGAGCAGCCTTTCGCCGATCAGCGCCATCTGCGCTTCATCGAGCCCGCTCAGGGCCGTGCCGCTCACGCGCACGATGCGCGTCCCGCGCGTCAGAAGCCAGGTATCCTGCCAGCCGCCGTCCTTCTCATTATGCAGCCGCCAGGTCCGCTCCGCGCCCCAGGGCGCGGCATCCGTCTCGTAAAAAACGAGATGGCGGAAGGGATGGTGCGTGCGGTAAAAAGTAACCGTGTAATTCTGAAAATAGCTCAGCTCGCTGCGAAGGCACAGGCTGAACAGCGGCGCGAATCTCACGTCCGTCACGCGGTAGGAAAGCTCCGGAGCGTCGCTCTCCCAGTCGCCCTCGCGCATCGACTGTTTCCCCACGGTCTGCGCCGCCAGCGCCGAAGCGCTCTCCGCCAGCTCGCAGGAATAGCGGTCGTAATCCGTCGTTTTCAGGTCCTGCACGGAAAGCGGCAGCGCGTCGTGATAGGCGTAGTATTGCGCGGTGTCTCCGTCGGAATATTCCACCACGTAGGGCGTGGCGTTTTCCGGCTCCGGACGGAGGACCCCCGCCCGCTCCGCGCGCAGAATGCCGAACATCAGCGCGAACGACAGTACAAACGACACGGCGTAGGTAATCGCCTTGTTCTTCCCCGCGCCCGCGCCGAAGCGCCTGAGAACAGCCTTCGTTCCCTGCACGGCGGCGTAGACCAGCAGCACGCCCGCAAGGCCCACAAGAAGCATCGGCCGCTCCGTCCGGCTGCTGTCAAAGATCGTCACGCCGAAGCCCAGCAGGAGCAGCGCAAGGATCAATCCCTGCAAGCCGGGATGTGAGCGCGTCGGCAAAAACTGCCCCGTCTCCGCCGCGCGCTTTGCCCTGCGCCGCCAGAGCCAGTAGCCGCCAAGCTCGCCCAGCCCCAAAAGCATGAGCAGCAGCCAGTCGCAAAGGCCGAACAGCTCCGACGGCACCGCGAGCGAAGCGGTCAGGTCGCTCGCAAAGCCGCGCCAGACGCGCACGAACTGCCACAGCGCGATCCCCGAGATGATGAGATAGCTTCTGATCTGCTCGCGCTTCATCGTCTCGTGCAGCGTTTCCACCTGAAGCGCCGCGTCCGTGTCGATGGGCACGGCGCGCTCGTCTTCGCTGTAAAAAACGCTCATCTGCCCGCGGTGCGCCGCCCTGGTCCAGCCCGCCTGCGCGCAGTAATCCCAGAACGTCAGCTCGCCCTCGCTCGGCTGCTCCGGGGCAAACTCCGAGGAATCGGGGTAGTAGACGACGGAAAAACGCAGCTTCTTCGGCTCCGTGCGCCGGTAGCGCCAGATGCTGCCGAGCCGCTCGATAAGCCAGCCCCTTGCCGCCATCTTCTCCAAGTGGCGCTCAATGCCGCTGTGGTCGTAAAACGAATAGAGATTCATCTCGTATTTCACATTCCGCATGTCACTTCTCCTCTCCCATCAGCGTTTCGTAGTCGCGCAGCAGCGCGCGCAGGCGCGCCACCTCGTTTTCAAGCAGCGTTTTCCCCGCCGCCGTGAGCCGGTAGCTGCGGCGGCGGCCCTCCGCGCGCGTTTCGACGATGTATCCCGCCGTGGCGAACTGCTCGAGCAGGTTATAGAGCGTGCCCGGTCCCACGGCCACGCGCCCGCCCGTCAGCTCGCTCACGCGCGCCATCACGTCCATGCCGCAGCACTCATCGCGCAGCGCAAGCAGGATGTAAAACATCTGCTCGGTCAGCGTGCCGAATTTTTCGCGTGCCATCGCGTTCCCCCCTTATATCGATATTCGATAATCTTGAGCCGAGTATATGATCGATATTCGATATTGTCAATCACATTCCATGCCAGAAAAAAAGAACCATCCTCTTCCACAAAAGAGAATGGTCCTTTTTGTTTGCTTTTACCTGCACAGGAACGAGAACCAGCCCTCACTGCTGCGCGTTTCCTCGATGGTCCAGCCCGTCTCGACAAGCTTTTCCCGCACCTCGTCGGCGCGGTCGTCGATGATGCCGGAGCAGAGGAACACGCCGCCCTGTTTGAGGAGTCTCCCCACCTGCGGGGCAAGCGCGATGATGACGTCCGCCACGATGTTGGCGACGATGATATCGTAATCGCCGCCGAATTCCTTCTGCAATCCCTTGTCGCTGAGCACGTCGCCCGCACGGACGGTGTAGTGCTCCTTGCCCACGCCGTTGAGCGCGGCGTTTTCGTAGGCCACGCCGACGCACTTATCGTCGATATCGCAGGCGAAGGCGTCCTTCGCGCCGAGCAGCAGCGCGGCGATGGACAAAATGCCGCTGCCGCAGCCAAGGTCCAGCACCTTTTCCCCGCCGCGGATGTGCTTCTCGAGCGCCTGCAGACAAAGGCGCGTGGTGGCGTGGCTGCCGGTACCGAAGGTCAGTCCGGGGTTCAGGACGAGCTTGACGCGCCCGTCCTCCTGCGCCTGCTCCCACTCGGGCACGACGAGCAGCCGCTCGCCGATCTCCATGGGCTTGTAGAACTGCTTCCAGTTGTTCTCCCAGTCCGCGTCTTCGACATTTTCCATGCTGAGGATCAGCGGCGCGTACTCGGGATGCTGCTTTTTGAAGGCCGACAGACCGATACGGAACTGCGCGAGGGTGTTGTAGCCCTCGGCGCTGTCCTCCAAATAAAACGTGATGCGGCTCTTGCCGTGCATCTGCTCCATCAGCTCGTCGTCGACATAGTCCCAGTACTGGTGGTTATTTTCGAGGAAGTCCTTGAAGTCGCCCTCCTCGTCGATCATCAGGCTGTCGATGCCGTACTCGCTCAAAAGCTCCGTCGCGGGTTCGATGCCCGCGGGCTGCGTGTCAAGGTGTAATTCCAGCCACTTCATCGCTCAGTCCCCACAAAGAACAGGCCCAACGTACCGCAGCCGGTGTGCGCGCCGATGACGGGACCGATGAAGTCATCGCGCACATCCGTCACGCCGAAGCGCTCCTTGAGTAGCCCCTTGACGTACTCGACGGACTCCGGGCAGTTGGCGTGGCAGATGAGCATGGGCTGGTTTTTCGCCGGCTCGACGCCGATCTCGCTAACCTTGTCGACAAGCGCGCGCAGCGCCGCCTTCGTGCCGCGGGCCTTGCTCACGGGGGTCAAGCGGCCCTCGCTGTCCGTGTGCATGACGGGCTTGATGCCGAGCATCGTGCCGACCAGCGCCGCCGTGGAGCTCACGCGGCCGCCGCGCTTTAAGTGGTTCAGATCGTCGACGATGAACCAGTGGCACTGGCTCTGGATGATGGAGCGGACGTAGGCATCCAGCTCGTCGATGGTCAAATTCTTCTCGCGGCGCTCGCGCACGGCGCGATAGAGCAGCATGCCCTGCCCGCGCGAGGCGGACAGCGAGTCAATGACTAAGACCTTCGCCTCGGGGTACTTTTCGCGCAGGTCTTCCGCCGCGATGCAGGCGGACTGATACGTTGTGGACAGCGCGCTCGAAAAGCAGACGCAGAGGATGTCCTTGCCCTCCTGCAAGACCTTTTCCATCGCGTCGGTGAACTGGCCGACGTTGACCGCGGCGGTCGTGCAGTCCGCGCCGCCGGCGATCTTCTGAAAGAATTCCTCCGGGGACATGTCCGCGTGGTCGGGCGTATTCAAAAGCGTTTTGCCCTCGATGGTGAACGAGAGCGGCAGGACCGTGAGGTCCAGCTCTTCGACCTCCTGCTGGCTCAGATCGCAGCAGCTGTCGGTCATGATGATATAATCACGCATGGTGCTATTTCTCCTTTCGGGGCCGAATGGGGTTCCGGTACCGGTATTATAACAAATCTCTGTGCGCCGTGTAAATACACCGCTCCATTATTTTCCGACGCAGAAGCGCTCGAAAATGCGCGCGACCATGTCCTCGCGCGCGGTGCGCCCCGTGAGCTCGCCGAGCGCGGCAAGCGCCTGCTCGACCTCCGTGAGCACCACGTCGGGCGTCATGCCGGAGACGAGCGCGTCCTTCGCCGCGCGCACGCTCTGCACAGCCCGGTCCACGGCTTCGGCCTGCCGGGCGTTCGTCAGCAGCGTGCCGCCGTTTTGCGGCGCGGGGTAGAGCCTGCGGACCGTTTCCTCGAGCATATCAAAGCCCTCATGCGTCACGCTCGAGAGCGAAATGACCGCTTCGGGCGCGCGCCAGTCTTCGTCCGGCACAACGCCTGTCAAAGCGCCGCCGAGGTCGGACTTTGTGCAGATCAGCAGCCAGGGCTTGCCGCTTTTCGCCGCAAGGGCGAGCGGCGCGAGCATTTCCGCCGCGTTCTCTGCCGGCGCTCCTGCGCTGCTGTCCAGCAGGGCGAGGACGAGGTCCGCGCCCTCGAGCGCCTTTTTCGACCGCTCCACGCCGAGCCGCTCGACGACGTCCGCCGTCTCGTGCAGACCCGCCGTGTCAATGAGCCGCAGCAGCACGCCGCCGACCGTTGCCTTTTCCTCCACGGTGTCGCGCGTCGTGCCCGCGATGTCCGTGACGATGGCGCGGTCGAAGCCGACGAGCGCGTTCAGAAGCGAGCTTTTGCCCGCGTTCGGTGCGCCGATGATGGCCGTCGCCACGCCGGACTTCATCACCCGCCCGCGCGCGAAGGTGTCGAGCAGGGCGGAAAGCTGCCGCTCCGCGTCCGCAAGCGTCTGTTCGGTCTGCTCGCGCGAGAGGTCCTCGATGTCCTCGTCCGGGTAATCGACCACGGCGTAAAAGCGGCTCGAAATATCGAGCAGCGCGTCGTACACCGTCTCGATCGGGCGGCGCAGCGCACCGGTGAGCTGGGCGGCGGCGTTGCGCGCGCTCTCCGCTGTCTCGGCGTCGATGAGGTCGATGACGGCCTCGGCCTCGGTGAGGTCCATTTTTCCGTTCAGGAAGGCCCGCTGCGTGAATTCGCCGGGCCTTGCCTGCCGTGCGCCCGCGGCAAACGCCGCCGACAGCACCTCATTGAGTACCACGGGTGAGCCGTGGCAGTGGAGCTCGGCGCTCTCCTCGCCGGTGTAGCTGTGCGCTGCGGAAAAGCAGACCGCCATGCAGCGGTCGAGCAGCGCGCCGTCCGGCGCGCGCACGTCGCCGTAGGTCATGCGGCGGTACGGAAGCGCGCTGACCGCCGCGCCGCTCACGGGCGTAAAGAGCGCCGAGAGCACCTCCCGCGTCCTTTCCCCGCTCAGGCGCACGATGCCGATGGCCGACGGGCTCTGCGCCGTGGCAATGGCCGCAATGGTATCCATGGCCGTCCTCCTCTTTTTTCACAGATCACGGAAAGTATACCACAACAGGGGGAATTTGAAAAGGGGCGCGGTTGTACGGGGCGGACTGCTTGAGATTGCGATAAAACTACTTTGTTCGTTCGATGCCCATTCTTTCTCCCGTCCCTTCGTTGGTCTTTTCATGATGCCATACGCGATTTTCACCCGCAAGCACGTCGCTTTCTCTTCGTCTTAACAAATCGGCATTCATTTTTATGGCAGCATGAATTGATAGGTGACCGAATTCTGCCATGCTTCCTCGTTCGCCAGGTCTGCCCCGATCACCTCTCCGCCCATTTTCTCATAGAACATTCGGGCATTCAGGTTCTCTGGAATACAGCGGCAGGTAAAAGATTTCGCACCATATTCCCTGCAATACGCCTTGATAAAATCAAATGCCGCCCGACCGATTCCCTGCCGCTGATACTCAGAGAGAATATACAGGGATTGTAAAATAATCCCGTCGGCTCTGTTCATTGTCAGATAGCCAATATTTTGATCGTCTTTCTGGAGCAAATACACAGAGTACGTCGGATCGTTGATCCGTAGCAGTTCTTTCTCCCGATGCCACGTCCAATCAAAGTTGTCGACCATGTCATCGGGGTATATCCCTCTGTAAGTCGTGCTCCAAATTTGATGCCGCAGGGCAATGATTGCCGCTACATTCTCTTTGGACGCCTCGACAAACATGTTATCGATTCCCATAAGGCGCTCCCCTCCCCATATTTCTTTCAATTTCTCTACATTCAGCATATCATGCAGTCCATCCTTCTGCAATCATAAAAAAAGCAGCGCCATTGGCGCTGCTTTTTGATTCTCTTTTGGAAATCCCTTTACTGCTGTTCTTTTGCCTTCGCGGCCTTCTGCTGGGCCTCGATCTCGATGAGCGCGTCCTTGCGGGAGAGGTTCCAGCGGCCCTTCTCGTCGATCTCCATGAACTTGACCCAGATCATATCGCCGACGGTGACGACATCCTCGACCTTCTCGACGCGCTTGCGGTCGAGCTTGGAGATGTGGACCAGGCCGTCCTTGCCCGGGGCGATCTCGACGAACGCGCCGAACTGCATCAGGCGCACGACGCGGCCATAGTAGAGCTTGCCGACCTCGGGCACAAAGACGATATCGTCGATGCACTTCTTCGCGGCGTCGCACGCTTCGGCGTTGGCGGAAGCGATGTGGATGGTGCCGTCGTCGTCGATATCGACCTTGGCGCCGGTATCGGCAACGATCTTCTGGATGACGCTGCCGCCCTTGCCGATGACCTCGCGGATGCGGTCGGGATCGATGTGCATGGTGATCATCTTGGGCGCGTACTTGCTGACCTCGGCGCGCGGCTCGGAGATGCAGGGCAGCATGATCTGGTCAAGGATCTGCACGCGCGCATCGTAGGTGATCTCGAGGGCGTTCTTGATGATGGCCATGGTCAGGCCGTCGTTCTTGAGGTCCATCTGGATGGCGGTGATGCCCTTCTTCGTACCGGCGACCTTGAAGTCCATTTCGCCGTGGAAGTCCTCAACGCCCTGAATGTCGATGAAGGTGGTGAAATCGTCGCCGTCCTGAATGAGACCGCAGGAGATACCGGCGACGGGCGCCTTGATGGGCACGCCGGCGTCCATCAGCGCGAGCGTGGAGCCGCAGATGGAGCCCTGGGAGGTCGAGCCGTTGGAGGAGACGACCTCGCTCACGACGCGGATGGCATACGGGAACTCGTCAACGGACGGGATGACCGGCAGCAGCGCGCGCTCGGCAAGAGCGCCATGGCCGATCTCGCGGCGGCCAGGGCTGCGGGAGGGCTTGGCCTCGCCGACGGAGTAGCCGGGGAAGTTGTAGTGGTGCATATAGCGCTTTTCGGTCTCTTCCCAGATGGTGTCGAGCTTCTGGGCGGCGGAAAGCGTGTCAAGCGTACAAACGGAGAGCACCTGCGTCTGGCCGCGGGTGAACAGGCCCGAGCCGTGGACGCGGGGCAGGACGCCGACTTCGGCAGCGAGAGGACGGATCTCGTTCTTCTCGCGGCCGTCGACGCGGTGGCCTTCGAGCAGCCACGCCTTGACGATCTTCTTCTGGAACTTATAGGTGATCTCGTCGAGGAACTGATCCATGTCGGGATACTCCTCGAGGTACTTCTCGTGCCAGTGCTCGATCATCTCGTTCCAGCGGGCCTCGCGGACGTTCTTGTCGTCGGTATCCATCGCGGCCTTGGCCTCGTCCATGAAGTTTTCGACGATCTTGTCGAACAGCTCCTGGTTGAAGCTCGCGTGCGGGTAGTCGAACTTGGGCTTGCCGATCTCGGCGACCATGCGGTTGATGAGCTCGACCTGCTTCTGGTTCTCGTTGTGGGCAAGCTCGATGGCCTTGTACATGGTGTCGTTGTCGACTTCGTTCGCACCGGCCTCGATCATGACGACCTTCTTGCCGGTCGAGACGACTGTGACGTCGAGATCGCTGACCTTGCGCTGCTCGGAGTTAGGGTTGAGCACGAGTTCGCCGTTCACAAGGCCGACCTTGAGCGCGCCGACAGGGCCGTTCCAGGGGATATCGGAGATGGCGAGCGCGGCGGAGGTGCCGATCAGAGCCGCGATCTCGGGAGAGCAGTCATGGTCGACGCTCATGACCGTCGCCATGATGGAGACGTCGTTGCGGAAGTCGGAGGGGAAGAGCGGGCGGATGGGGCGGTCGATGACGCGGCTGGTCAGGATGCCCTTTTCGCCGGGACGGCCCTCGCGGCGGTTGAAAGAACCGGGGATGCGGCCGACGGAGTAGAGCTTCTCCTCAAAGTCAACGGAGAGGGGAAAGAAGTCGATGCCGTCGCGCGGGCGGGCGGAAGCCGTGGCGCAGACGAGCACGCGGGTGTCGCCGTAGCCGACCATGACGGCGGCGTTGGCGAGTTCAGCAAGCTTGCCGACCTCAAGCGTGAGGGGACGGCCAGCGAGCTCCATCTCGTACTTGTGGTAGTTGGGGAACTGTCTGTGGGTGATGATGGTAGACATTTGTCGATCTCCTTTTTTGTAAAATTCCGTATGGGAGCCGACCGTTTAGCACTTGAAAAAACGTCGGCGCGCCGCCGCTTTTTCAACTGCTAAAGCATAGCAGGCTCTCATACGCGCGGGGAAAGTGCCAGGGGCGAAAGTGTGAAAGAAGGGTGGTGCGCATGCACACCACCCTGTTTTCAAACTTACTTACGGATACCCAGCTTGGCGATCAGGGTACGATAGCGCTCGATGTCCTTCTTCATGAGGTAGTCGAGCAGGCTGCGGCGCTTACCGATCATCTTGTACAGGCCGCGGCGGGAGTGGTTGTCCTGCGGGTGCTGCTTGAGGTGCTCGGTGAGCTGAGCGATGCGCTCGGTGAGGATAGCGACCTGAACCTCCGGAGAACCGGTGTCGCCTTCGTGGGTGCGGTTGGCTTCGATGATAGCCGTCTTCTGGTCTTTGAGCATCATAGTGTGATATCCACCTTTCATAAATTCTCCCAACACTGAGCGGCGGGTCGGTGAATCCTCCACGTCCTAAGTGCGGGAATGCGCACGATAAGCGTGCTGAATTATGATAGCACAGCTTTTCCCTATTGTAAAGCAAAACCTGTGAAATGATACCGCTTTTTTGCTTTTTCCCGTCCCTCGCGGCAAAACAGAAGAAAAAAGAGACAGCCAAGGCCGTCTCTTTTCAGCACATGCGTTCTCACTCAAAAAGCGGCCTCGCCGCTGTTTCGATTATCTTCTCAGTCCCGCGAAATGCTCCTTCGTCACCTTGATGACGACGGGGCTCAGCAGCAGCAGCGCGATGAGGTTCGGGATGGACATGAGGCCGTTGAGCGTGTCGGAGATATCCCACACGAGCGTCAGGTCCGCGACCGCGCCGGCCACAACGACGAGGCAGAAGATGATCTGATAGGGGCGGATGATCTTGCTGCCAAAGAGGAACTCCGCGCAGCGCGTGCCGTAGAGCGCCCAGCCGAGAATGGTGGACGTGGCAAACAGCAGCAGGCCGACCGCCAGAATGACCGAGCCCGCCTTCGCGCCGAAGACGCTCGAGAAGCCGACGACCGTGGTCGAAACGCCCGCAGCTGCCGCGTTGCCGTAATTGCCGTCCGCCGCGCCGGAGCAGAGGACGACAAGGGACGTGAGCGTGCAAATGACGATGGTGTCCATAAAGACCTCAAAGATGCCGTAAAGGCCCTGCTTGACGGGGTTCTTTTCCGAGGTGGCGGCGTGCGCGATGGGCGCGGAGCCGAGGCCCGCCTCGTTGGAGAAAACGCCGCGGCCGACGCCCTTGGTCATCGCAAGCTTGATGGACATGCCCGCCGCGCCGCCGGTGACGGCAGCGGGGTTAAAAGCGCCCTTGAAGATGGAAGCGAACACGCCGGGAACGGCGCTGATATTCGCAAACACGACGATAAGCGCGCAGACGATGTAAATGACGGCCATGAGGGGCACGAGCTTTTCCGTGACCTGACCGATGCGCTTGACGCCGCCGAGCAGCACCAGCGCGACGAAGATGGCGACACAGATGCCGGTGATGAGGCAGATCATCGTCTCCCTGCTCGCCGCGTTTTCATTGAACGCGACGGCAACGGACTTGACGGAATCCGCGATGGAGTGCACCTGTGCGATGTTGCCGATACCGAACGCCGCGATGGCGCCGAGCACGGCGAACACACCGCCGAGCCACTTCCACTTGGGGCCAAGGCCGTTTTTGATGTAGTACATGGGTCCGCCGCACCAGTCGCCCTTTTCGTTGCGCTCGCGGTATTTGACGGCGAGCGTGACCTCAGAGAACTTGGTCACCATGCCGAAAAGCGCCGACACCCACATCCAGAACACGGCGCCGGGGCCGCCTAAGATGATCGCGCCCGTGACGCCCGCGATGTTGCCCGTGCCGACGGTGGAGGCAAGGGCCGTGGACACGGCCTGCAGCGGCGTGATCTCGCCGTCGCCGGCCTCGCCCTTCTTAAAGATCTTTCCGATGGTGTTTTTCCACCAGTAGCCGATCTTGGTGAACTGGATAAAGCCCACAGCGATGCTCAGGTAGACGCCCGTGCCGACCAGCAGCACCAGCATCACCGGCCCCCAGACGAAGCCGTTGACCGCAGTGTTGATCTTCATAAACTGTTCCATACACTTCTCCTTCCCAAAAATCACATTCCGTAAAACGTTTGATGAATTTCTTTCATATCTCAGAGAATACCAAATCGGCCGCCCGCTGTCAACGGGGCAAGTGTCGTTTTTTGTCGTGCGCGCATGGCAAATCATACATTCTGCATAAATTTTAATGCATTCTTTACCTGCATTTAGTGATTTGCACAGCAAAACGGCGGAAAATTTTTGCATTCCCCGCTTGACAACCGGTGTCTGCCATGCTATCCTAACTGTACTAACACACTTAATACATCAGGAGGCGCCTATGTTCCACTTGATTTTTCTGATCCCGGTTCTTGTTGTACTGCTGCTCGGCATTTTGCTGCTCGCCGTGCTGTGCAGCCGATGAATGCAGGAGGAATGCCATGATCACCTTAAATTACCGCGACGCGCGCCCGATCTACGAGCAGGTGTGCGACGGACTGCGGCGGCTGATCGTCTCGGGCGCGATCGCCGACGGGGACAAGCTCCCCTCGGTGCGCGCGCTGGCGACGCAGCTTGCCATCAACCCCAATACCATCCAGCGTGCGTACAACGAGCTGGAATCGAGCGGCTACTGCTGCTCCGTGCCCGGCAAGGGCTGCTTTGCCGTGCACACCTACCGCGCGCAGGACGACGCGCGCCGCTTATCGCTTGAGCATCAGCTCAAAGAGCTTTTGCAGGAGCTGCGCGCCATGGGCGTGAGCGAGGAAGACATTCAAGCATTGTGCAGGGAGGGAGACGCGAAATGATCGAAGTACGCGGTCTTAAAAAGACCTTTGACGGCTTTGCCGCGCTCGACGGCGCGGATCTGAGCGTACCGCGCGGCGCGGTCTACGGCCTTGTGGGGCCGAACGGCGCGGGCAAGACGACGCTGCTGCGCCACCTGACGGGCGTTTACCGTCAGGATGAGGGCAGCGTGCGCTTTGACGGCGAGGAGGTCTGGGAAAATGCGGGCGTGAAGGCGCGCATCGCCTCCATCCCCGATGACTGGTTCTACTTTATGCAGGCGGGACTGCGCGATATGATGCGCTTTTACCGCGGGCTGTACCCGAAGTTCGATCAGGAGCGCTTTGAAAAGCTCCGCGAGGTCTTCGCGCTCGATGAAAAGCGGCCGCTGCGCCGCATGAGCAAGGGCCAGCAGAAGCAGGCGGCCTTCTGGCTCGCGCTGTGCACGATGCCGGACTATCTCATCCTCGACGAGCCGGTGGACGGCCTTGACCCCGTGATGCGCCGTCAGGTGTGGAGCCTTATTCTGCAGGACGTCAGCGAGCGCGGCACAACGGTGCTCGTCTCGTCGCACAACCTGCGCGAGCTTGAGGACGTTTGCGACCACGTGGGCGTGATGAACAGGGGGAAACTCCTGCTCGAGCGCTCGCTCAGCGAGCTGCAGGACAACACCGTCAAGCTCCAGCTCGCCTTTGAAACGCCGGGGCTGCCCGCGCTGCCGCAGGACGTCAGGGTCCTGCACCACGCGCAGACCGGGCGCGTGCACACGCTCATCTGCCGCGGCAGCGCGGACGAGCTGACGCAGAAGCTCGCGGCGGTGCAGCCGATCTTCATCGACGCAGTGCCGCTGTCACTTGAAGAAATTTTCATCTATGAACTGGGAGGTGAGGACTATGCGATCCGCGACATCGTTCTTTAACAAAACGCTTTTCCGCAATCAGCTCCAGCGCACCTGGCCGCTGTGGCTGGGGTATACGGCCCTCTGGCTCCTCATCCTTCCCGTCACGCTTTTGACGAAGGGCTCGTCCTATCAGGAGCGCTTTACCGCGGCGGACGCGGCGGACCTCCTTTTAAATACCGGCGCGCGCGGCGGCATTTACATCGCGTTCTTCTTTGGTCTCTGCTTCGCGATGCTCGCTTTTTCGTACCTGACGCAGAGCCGCGCGACGAACGGCTACCACGCCCTGCCCCTGCGGCGCGAAACGCTCTTTTCGACTGCCTACCTCACAGGACTTTTCTGTCAGCTTTCGTCGATCCTTCTCGCCTACGCGCTCAGCGCGGTCATCGCCGCGCCGTTCTATCTGAGCGCTGCGGCGGTCATTATCCCCGCGATGCTCGCGGCGATGCTCGAAACGGTGTTTTTCTACTCGTTCGCGGTGCTGTGCATGATGATGACGGGCCAGATGCTCGCCGCGCCCGCGTTCTACCTCATCGGTAACTTCCTTGCCGTGTCGATGGAATCGCTCGTGCGCAGCTTTGCGGGCAACTTCCTCTTCGGCTATACCGCGAACGACTCTGGGAAGCTCGGCTTCCTCTCCCCGCTCTACTGGATGAACCGCATGGTGGATGTCTCCTGGAGCGCGAACGGCACCGTCTATTCCCTCTCCCCCGGCACGCTGCCCCTGCTTATTGCCTACGCCGCCGCGGGCCTTGTCATCGCGCTCATCGCGCTGCTGCTTTACCGAACGCGCAAAAGCGAGCTGACCGGCTCGACGGTCGCCTTTTCGTGGGCCGCGCCCGTTTTCAAGTACGGCGTGGCGTTCTGCACGGCTATCGCGCCGGGGCAGCTGCTCTATTACCTGCTTTTCGGCCAGTACCAGCCGAGCGGGCACTATTCCCTGCCCGGCACGATCGTCTGCATGGTCATCGCGGGTCTTCTCGGCTATTACATCGCCGAAATGCTCATCCGCAAGAGCTTCCACGTCTTCCACGCGGGGGCGAAGGGCGCGGCCATCGTCGCGGGCGTGCTCGTGCTGCTCGGCGTCTCGATGACCTTCGACCTCACGGGCTATCAGACCCGCGTGCCGGACGAGAGCGACGTGGAATCCGTCTACTACTCCTTCGGCGGCACGACGCACGTCGTGACCGAGGACCGCGGCGCCATCCGCTATCTGCTCGCGGCGCACCGCGCCATCGCGGACAACAAGAATGAGCAGATGCAGCTTCTGAGCAGTCCGACCTCCGCCAGCGCGGAAGTGAGCGCCGAGGACGACACCGCCGACCAAAGGCAGTTCTCGCTTGAGATCGTCTACTATCTCTACAACGGCACGCAGCTCACGCGCCGCTACGACATCTGCCTTGATAAAAACGACCTGCCCGACCCCACGTCCGTCACAGGCCGCGTGAACGCGCTCTACATGTGCAAGGTCTCCGCCATGCGCCGCATCCTCGGTCCCGGCGTCAGCAAGATTGACGAGCATCCGAGCTTTCTTGAAAGCTATTGCTCCTATTTCAGCAAAAACGGCGACGTCGACTATTCCCTCACGCCGGAACAGGCTGAAAAAGTCTACGACGCACTGCTTCAGGATGCAGAAAATGTCGATGGCAGCAGCGGCAATATCTTCACGGTGCAGGAGTATGCGACCGAAGCGCCCACCTACTCTTTCACGCTGTACTTTAATACGGTCGATGAACGGGGCCGACCGGATGTTGACTATATTTACATCGACGTAAACGAGAACATGCCCATCACGATGGAAACGCTCAATGAGCTGCTGCCCGTGCTGAAGCGTGACACCGCAACGCCGCCCGCCGATGACAGCATCATCACCCTGCCCGCCGACGATGCGGGCAGCGCGGAGGGTGTGAACTGACATGGCGGAACAGAGAACGCGGCGTCGCAGACGCCGCCGCGGGAAGCTCAAAAACATCCTCTATGCGCTCGCGCTGATTGTGCTGCTCATTTTCATCGGCGCAAAGCTGCGCTATGCGCTCACCCATCAGGACCTGCCGGGCTCAAACGTCAGCGTGCCGGACTTCGTCACCGTGGACTATATTCCGACGAACGAGTATTCCCGCCCCGGCACGCCGCTCAAGGAAATTTCCGGTGTGGTGGTGCACTATGTCGGCAACCCCGGCACGTCCGCCGCGGCGAACCGCAGCTTTTTCGCAAACCTCGCGCTGACGCACGAGACCTACGCGAGCGCCCACTTCGTCGTGGGGCTGGACGGCGAGATTCTGCAATGCGTCCCGCTGACGGAGATCGCCTACTGCTCGAACACCGCCAACGACTACACCGTGTCCATCGAGGTCTGCCACCCGGACGAAACGGGCGAGTTCAATGATGCAACGATGGAGAGCCTCCAGAAGCTCGTCGCCTGGCTGTGCGAGACGTTCGATCTGGACGTGGACAGCGGCGTGATCCGCCACTACGACGTGACGGGCAAGATCTGCCCGAAGTATTATGTCGAAAACGAGGATGCGTGGCTCAAGTTCAAGCAGGACGTGAGCGCGCGCATCGAAGAGGACAAAACCGCGGAAACCGAAACCAACTGACGTTTTCAAGAGGGCTTCTGATGCACAGCTTTGTCAGCTATCTCTATTACCTGCTGCGCGCGGGCGTGCAGCTCGCCATCCCCGCCGCGCTCGTCTGCGCCGTGATCCTGGCTGTCTGCTATGCCGTCTTCCGCAGGCAGGGCCGCCGCTTCCCGTGGGGAAAGGCCGTCTGCGCGCTGCTTCTCGTCGGCTGGGCGGTGGTCACGGTCTTCGTCACGCTGCTGCGCGGCGAGCCGGGCGTCCGGATGTGGAATCTGCGGCTCTTCCTCGCCTGGCGCGAGGCGTACCAGCGCTTCACGCTGCAGCTTTGGCTCAACGTCCTGCTCAACATCGCGCTTTTCGTGCCGCCCGGCATCCTGCTGCCGCTTTTATGGAAGCCGTTCCGCCGGTGGTATGCCATGCTGCTCGATGGCTTCGGCTGCTCGCTTTTCATCGAGCTGATGCAGCTTTTAACGGCGCGCGGCATGTGCGACGTGGACGATCTTTTCACCAACACGCTGGGCGCGATGCTCGGCTGGTGCGTATCGATGCTTTTCCTCTCGCTCCGCGAAAAAAGCGGGGCGTGGAAGCGTTACTGCGCACTGCCCGCCGCGTTCGCGCTCGCCCTTTCCGCCATTTTTGCATCCTACGCGTTGAAGCCCTACGGCAACCTGCGCGACGCCGCCGTCACGGCGTCGGACCTGCGCGAGGTAAACTGGTCGCTCGCCTTCACGCCGGAGGACGGCGCGGCGACCGCGCCGGTCTACCGCACGGAAGCGCTCGACAATGCCGGGGCCGACCACTTCGCCGCCGACTTTGCCGCCGCGCACGGCGTCGAATTCCCGGACGTTGACTACTACGACGACACCGCGCTCTACATGGACCACTCCACCGGCGATTTTCTGAACGTCACTCTGCACGACGGCACCTGGGAGTACTGGATCAGCGACAATACCGCCCCCGTTTTCGATCTTTCCCCGCAGGACATTTCCGAGGAGCTTCTTCGCGAAGCGCTCGGCGGTCTCGGCTTTTCCGTCCCGGACGGCGCGTCCTTCACGCTTAAGCCCTCCGGCGGCGAGGGCTTTTACGACGCGGTGTTCACTGCCGAGATGCTTCCGACGGAGGGCGGCTTCCTCCACGGTACGCTCACCTGCGATCTCAAAACGCGGGACGACGGCGGGGCGGAGCTCAACCGCCTTGAAAACTGCATCGTCCCGCTCACGCCTGTGCGCGAGGAGACCATTCTCTCCCCCGCGCAGGCGGTGGACGCGCTGCGCGCGGGCCGGAGCTTTGACAGCTGTCAGCTCGCGGAATTCGGCGGCGAGACGATCGAGATCCTCTCCTGCACGCTCGACTGTCTCTCCGACTCCAAGGGCTTTTATCAGCCCGTCTACCGTCTTGCGCTCGTGCTGCCCGGCGGGACCCGGAGCGGCGCCGCCGTCACCTTCACCGACTATGTTCCTGCGCTCGCGTGAGCGCCGGTCTGTAAGGAGGTTATGATGAAACGCTTTTTTGTGGTTCTCGCCGCCCTCGCGCTGCTCGCCGTGTTGGCCGTCGGCATCCGGAACGCGAACGACACGCCGCTTCTTCGCGTCATGCTCCAGCCGCGCGACGATGAGGACGCGGCCTGCACCTATGAAACGGTCTACGCAAGCGGCAAAAGCCGCTCCGCCGACGAATTCACCCCGGACCACATCGCCGTTTACACCGCGGACTACGCCGATTTCGACTTCACGGATCCCCATCCCGGTACGCTCAACCGGCTCGTCGATACGGTGCTCTACAACGCGCACGGCGAGGAGATCCACCCCGACAAGACGATGCTCGCCATGATGCGCGCCGCCTCGCACCAGCTCGACCACGCCATCTACGAGTTCCAGATCGTCGTGGACGGCGAGCGGTACTTCGCCTTCATCAAGCTGAACGTCAACTGGTGGACCCCCTGCGTGCTCTACGAGTTCGACCTTGAGACCGGAGAGCTCAAAGAGCTCTGTACCTGGGACGATATGGAGCTTACCGGTCTTGCGTTAAAATAAAAGAAAAGCGTGCGAAAGATTTTCCCTTCGCACGCTTTCTTCATATTCAACGGTTCTTTTCCAGGCTGTACGGGTCGCGGCCCGCGGCAAATTCGGAGATCATCTCTGCCGTGAGGGCGATGCCGTTATTCACAAAGGTCTCCCGCAGCTCCCTGCGGCTGACCCATGCGCCGTCCGCCAGCTCGAACTGGTCGAGATGGATGGTATCGTCGCCGTCGAGCCTGCACCAGTAGCCCATCATGATGTTGCCGCTGATGCCCCAGGGCTGGCAGCGGTAGTAGCGCAGGTCCTTGACCTTGAGCCCGACCTCCTCCATCACCTCGCGGTGTACGGTCTGCTCAAAGCTCTCAGCAAACTCGGTGAAGCCCGCGACAAGCGCCGTGCGCTGCGCGCCGGGACGGTTGGCGTACTTGGTCAAAAGCAGGTAGTCCCCGTGCGTCACGGCCACGATGACCGACGGGTTGATGCGCGGGAAGATCATGTTGCCGCACTTGGGGCAGCGCATCATGCGCTCGTTTCCATCGTGCACGAGCTTTTCCCCGCAGCGGCCGCAGAAGCGCGCGTCGCGGTACCACGAGCACAAATGCCACGCGCTCACGGCGGCGTAGGCAAGCTCGCGCGGCTTTTCCGTGCGGAAGAGCACGATATCGCGGTAGGAGTAGCCGTCGAGCGTGCGCTCTTTTTCGTCGAAGAGCAGGTAATATTCTCGCCCGTCCAGCTCAAAAAGGTAGGTGAAGGCCTCGTCCGGCTCGGGGAACATCGACCGCACGGGGAATCTGAGCCCGTTGTCGTCGATGCGGCACAAAAGGCCGCGCCCGCGGAACTGCACCACGGCGCTGCTCTTTTTCGGCACGGCGTTTTTCTTCCACTCGTTGTATAAATGCTTCGGCTCGATATCCTGGATCATGTCGGCTTTCCTCCCGCGATTTTTTCTCGCGGGCTATTGTATAACGGATGCGCGGGAAAAGCAAGCGGCGCTTACTCCTGAATGACGCGCTCGGCCCTGAGCTTTTTGAGCCGCTTCGTGGTGCGCACGGCCTGCGCCGCCATCTGGAGCGCGGCGGCGGTCCCCAGCACGCCCAGCACCGCGTTATTGACGATGTATTTCGCCCAGCGCTGCCACGACAGAAACTTCGGCTGGTCATACTTTTCGATCAGATCCGCATAAAACGCATCGAAGCTGACCGCAAGATCGTACCAGTCCCATGCCTGATAGAACCAGTTGGCCGCAAGCAGCACCAGCACCGCCGTAACGATGAGCTTGATCCACATCAGCCGCTTTGTGTCCTTGATCTGCGCGTCAAGGTCGGAATAAAGCGTGAAGGGCGTGCCGTCCGCCCGCTTTTTCATCACAAGGAACGAGCCCATGTCTCCGACCTTTTCAATGCCTAACTCTTCGAGCATTTTCACATAGTCGGCGCGCTGGCCGTCGCGCGATTCGTAGATGTACTGCACGCGGTATTCGTACTCGCCCGGCTCACCGCGGCGGTAGGTACAGGTCCAATAGGTGCACCGCTCCAGCAGCCAGCCCCGCGCCGCCATGCGCGCAAATTTCTGCTCCAGTCTTTCCGGCTCCAGCAGCCAACAGGGAAGGTGCCAGACCCGCTTGACGTCCTCTGTCATCCTCGCGTCCTCCTTTCAGTTCCAGCTGCCTGTCAGCGCGTCGCCGTTCGCGGTCAGCTCGTGCAGTCTCCGCAGCTCCGCGCGCACGGCTTCGCGGCCGTCCGGCGTGATCTGATACTCCTTCCTGCGGCCCTCGCTCTCGTCGCCGAGCGAGACGATCCAGCCGCGCTCGGTGAGCGTTGCGAGCGCGCCGTAGAGCGTACCCGCGGCCAGACGCACGCGCCCGCGGCTCAAGCGCTCGACGTTCTGCATGATGCCGTAGCCGTGCAGGGGTGTGTCGAGCGAGAGCAGGATATAAAACACCGCCTCCGTCAGCGCCGTCGTTCCCATAAAGATCTCTCCTTTTCGGTTCCCGTTATAACGGTAGCCGATATATCGTCTGACGATAAAGTATCATACCCACGCGGCATTTGTCAATAGCAGCGTTTGAAAAAATTTGCCGCCCGCAGGCGGCAAATGATCTTGATCGTAATTTGTCGCGACATGCGCGTGACAAATTACACTTCTCAGCCCGCAAACGTGCGCGCCTGCGGCGCGTGCGCTGCGGCGGGCTGCGTCCCCAAAATGAAAAAAGAGGCACGGTGAAACCGTGCCTCTTTTTTAAAGTCTTGTGATAACGGGCAGTACCATCGGGCTCCTCTTCGTCGCCTTGAAGAGGTAATTGCTCACGGCGCTGCGGATCGCGCCCTTGAGCTCGGCGGTGTCGCGCCGCTTGCCGCGGAAGCCCTCCGCCGTGGACATCGTGAGGTTGCGCAGGTCCTGCAGCAGCTCCTCGGAGTCCTTGACGTAGATAAAGCCGCGCGTGATGATCTCGGGCTCGGCGAGCAGGTCGCCGTTCTGCGCGCTCACCGGCAGCACGACCACGACCATGCCGTCCTCAGCCAGGTGCTTGCGGTCGCGCAGCACCACCGCGCCGACGTCGCCCACGCCGTAGCCGTCCACGAACACCTCGCCCGCGGGCGCGTAGCCGGGCACGCACTTCATCGAGCGCGCGCCGATCTCAACGGCGTCGCCGTTGTCGCAAATGACGATGTTCTTGCGGTCCATGCCCATCTGGAGAGCTAAGTCCTTGTGCAGCTGGAGCATGCGCTGCTCGCCGTGCACGGGGATGAAGTACTTGGGCTTTGTGAGCGCGTGGATGATCTTGAGCTCCTCCTGGCAGGCGTGGCCCGAAACGTGGAGCATATCCGCGCGGTCGTAGATGACCTGAACGCCCTTGCGGAAGAGCTCGTTGATGACGCGCGAGACGGTATTTTCGTTGCCGGGGATGGCGCTCGCCGAGATGATGACGCGGTCGCCGGGGCCGACCT
>JAYABH010000027.1:0-75411 GCA_037343695.1 bacterium
CGCGGAGCGCACCCCCCCGCAACAAAGTGGCCCAGCCTTTGGGCTGCTCCACTTTTTTGAATATTCTTTACGCTCCCGCGAACCGGAACACGACTCCAACCAGCGCGGACAGGCCGATGAACACGATCGGGTGCCAGCCCTTCGTCTTTTTCACGAAGTTCGTCAGCACGATGATGACCGCCGCAAGGATGAGTCCCTGCCAGAAAAAGCCGGTGGAGACCACGAACGTCTCCTTCACCACGACGAGCCCCGCCGCCGTAATGAGCGCGGTGGACGCCGGGCGCAGGCCGTAGAACGCGCCGCTGACATACTTGCTCGTGCGGAAGGCCTCTAAAAACGCCGCGACGATCAGGATGATGATGATGCTCGGCGCGACAAGGCCGAGCGTCGCCGTGATGGCACCGGGCACGCCTTTGGTGAGGTAACCCACGTAGGTCGCCATGTTGACACCGATGGGGCCGGGCGTGGACTCGGACACGGCGATCATGTCCGCGAGCTGCGCGCGGGTGAACCAGCCGGTCTTGTCGGCCATGTCGTAGAGGAACGGGAGCGTGGCCATGCCGCCGCCGATGGCGAACAGGCCCGTTTTAAAGAACTCCCAGAAAAGCTGAAGATAGATCGTCATGCCTTCTCACCGTCCTTCTTGACAAGCACCTGCAAAACGATGCCGCTGAGCGCCGCGAACACCACGAAGATGATCGGCGACCAGTCGAGCAGCATGGACGCGATCAGGATGATGAGGTAGATCACAAGCGTCGCCTTATCGACGACGGACTTCTTCCACAGCTTCAAAACGGCGTTGAAGATGAGCACGCACACGCACACGCGGATGCCCGCGAAAGCGTTTTTGACCCACGCGACCTCGGCAAAGGTCGTGATGACGCCCGCGAGCAGCGAGATGATAACGATGCTCGGGAACACGACGCCGAGCGTTGCGACGATGCCGCCGATGTTGCCCTTGACCTTGCGGCCCGCGAACGTCGCGGTGTTGACCGCGATGACGCCCGGCGTGCACTGGCCGATGGCGAACCAGTCGGCCAGCTCCTCCTCCGTGGCCCACCCCTTGTTTTCCACGACCTCGCGCTGCAAAATCGGCAGCATGGCGTAGCCTCCGCCGAAGGTCATCACGCCGACCTTGGCGAAGGTGATAAACAGCGACCAGAGCAGTTTCATATTGTTTCCTCCTTATTCCACATATCCATACAGTCCGCGCACGGATACCTCGCCCGTGCGGATGGTCTCCACCGTTCCGTTTTCGCGGCGCACGATCAATCCGAACTCCTCGTCCACGTCGAGCGCCGTGACCTTTTCCTTCGTATCCTGCCAGAGGAGCTGGACCTCGCGCCCGATGGTCACGCAGCGGCGGCGGTACTCATCAAGATATGCGCCCGTATCGCCAGACTTGAGCGCGGCATAGAGCGCGTCGAGCTCCTCGATCATCGCCGCCGACAGCGCCGCGCGGGAGACGAGCTTTCCCGTTTCGCGCAGGATGGAGGTCGCGATGTGCGCGACCTCGCCGTCAAAATCCTCCTCGCGCTGGCTCACATTGAAGCCGATGCCCGCGACGACATATTGAAGTTCGCCCGTCTCGCCCTCGACGCTCAGCTCGGTCAGGATGCCGCAGAGCTTCCTGCCGTTTAAGATGAGGTCGTTCGTCCACTTGATCTGCGCGTGCGTACCGGCCACGCGGTCCACCGCGCGGCTCATCGCAACGGCGATGAGGCCCGTGAGCGGCATGAGCTGCGACGGCGTCATATCGGGCCGCAGCAGGATGGAGAGGTAAACGCCCTTGCCCGCCGCGCTCTGAAAGCTGCGGCCGCGGCGGCCGCGTCCGCTCGTCTGCTCCGCCGCGACGGCGACCGTGCCGTCGGGCGCGCCGTCGAGCGCGATGCGCTTTAGGTAGGCGTTGGTCGAGTCGATGGTGTCAAAGCAGTCGATGCGCTTGCCGACGGTCCGCACCGGCCCCATGTAGCTGCGCACGGTCTGCTCGCTCAATGTGTCGGGCAGTGATTTCAGGCAGTAGCCGCGCCCCGGCACGGCGTCGATCTCATAGCCCTGCGCGCGCAGGGCGGAGATGCTCTTCCAGATCGCCGCGCGCGTGATGCCCAGCGACGCGCTGATCGATTCGCCGGAGACAAAGCGGCCCCTTTCGCGCAGCAGCAGCGCCAAAACGGTTTCTTTTCCCATAACGTCCTCCGTAACAAAATGTAACCGAAATTGTTACCCTTTTGAGGTTGACAGGCGGCGGATTATCGCTTACGATTGACATAACATCAAGCGCTGCGTTTTCCGCAGCCGCCGTCTTAGGATTGTAGCACGCCTGCCGCCGCATGTAAACCCAAATCTCAGATTTCGGTTTACCCGGCGGTTTCTTGACGAATTCCTGATTGTTCCATTGCCGCGGGGCATGCAGGCGTGTACAATGGGACGCATCCGACAAATTTTGACAGGAGCCTTTCCGTGAGCTTTTCAGACCTGACGTTTCTTTTTTATTTTCTGCCGCTCTTTTTCGCGGTTTACTATCTTGTCCCCTTCCGCTTCAAAAACGCGGCGCTCGTGCTGGGCAGCGCGGCGTTTTACTTTCTCGGCACGTCCGCGCGCGACTGCCTTTTGCTGCTCGCGTCCATCCTCTTCCACTACGCGCTCGCGCGCGGGATGGAGGGGCGCGCGCGGGGCGCGCGCAAGGCGCTACTGCTTTTCGGCCTGTGCGCCGATCTCTTCGGCCTGGTATATTTCAAATACGCCGCATTTCTGCTGGAAAATCTGGGCAGACTGATGGGGCAGACCTTTTCCCTCGTGCAGCTGGCGCTGCCGCTCGGCATCAGCTTCTACCTCTTCCAGAGCGCGGGCTATCTCATCGACGTGTACCGCGGCGGGCCGGCGGAGAAAAACTTCATCGATTTCACCGCCTTTGTCCTCGCCTTCCCGCAGCTGACGATGGGTCCCATCCTGCGCTATGACGAATGGCGCGGCGCGCTGAAGGAGCGCACGATCGCGCGCGAGGACGTGCTTCTCGGCTTCGAGCGCTTCGTCATCGGCCTGTGCTTCAAGATGCTGCTGGCCGACCAGCTCGCGCCGCTGTGGGCCTCGCTCGAGCGCATCGGCTATGGGTATCTGTCAACGCCCCTTGCCTGGCTCGGCGCGGTGAGCTACAGCTTACAGCTCTACTTCGACTTTTCCGGCTACTCGCTCATGGCCATGGGCTTAGGTCAGATGCTGGGACTTCCCGTGCCGCGCAACTTCGACCTGCCGTATATCTCCCGCTCGGTAAGCGAATTCTACCGCCGCTGGCACATCACGCTCGGCACGTGGTTTCGCGACTACCTTTACATCCCCCTCGGCGGCAGCCGGAACGGCAGGGCGCGCACCGCGCTCGCGCTCACGGTCGTGTGGGTCTTTACGGGCCTGTGGCATGGGGCGAGCTGGAACTTTGTCCTCTGGGGCGTGGTGCTGCTCGCGTTCATCCTGCTCGAAAAATTCTGCATCGGCGATTTTCTCAAAAGGCACCGCGTGCTCTCGCACGTCTACCTTCTTTTTGTCATCCCGCAGACGTGGGTCATCTTCCGCATCACGGACCTGCACGATCTCGGCGCGTACTTCTCCCGCCTTGTTCCGCTGTTCGGCACGCACAGCGCCGTTTCCGCGCAGGACGCGCTCAAGCTGCTCGCGTCCTATTGGTGGCTGCTGCTCCTCGGCATTCTCTTCTGCCTGCCGCAGCCCCGCCGCTTTTATGAAAAGCACCGCGGCAGCTTACTGCTCGACCTGCCGCTGTTCCTGCTCTTCTGGGTGTGCGTGTACCTCGCCGCCACCTCGTCGGGCAACGCCTTTCTCTATTCCCGTTTTTAAGGAGACCTCTCCATGTCCTCCAAGATCCCATCTCTTCTTCTGCCGCTGTGCCTTGTGAGCGCGGCGGCGCTCAACCTCTATCCCCTGCTCGACCCCACGGGCGTGTATGGTGAATACCTTGCGCAGCTCGACGGCAAAACGCCGCCCGTCGCGGCGATGGCCGCCGCGCTTGACGACGGTGTGTACCCCTGGAGCGAGCCGGAGGCCCCTGAGCCCGAGCCCGTTCCCGACCCGGAACCGCAGCCTGAGCCGGAACCGGACCCCGAACCGGACGAGCCCGAATCCCCCTTCACCACGGTGGACGAGAGCTACTTTGACGACGCGCTCTTCATCGGCGACTCGCACACCGACGGCTTCAAGGACTACGCGGGGCTCAATAACGCCGACTACCTCTGCCACAACGGCCTGACGGTCTGGACGGCGGTCGAAAAGGCGGAGTTCCCCGGACATAAGACGCTTGCGCAGGCGCTCTCCGGCAAGCACTACGGCAAGATCTATCTGATGCTCGGCATCAACGAGCTGGGCACCGGCACGGCGGAGAGCTGGGCCGCACAGTACAAGGTCCTGCTCGACGAGGTGCGCGAGCTCCAGCCCGACGCGATCATCTTCCTGCAGGCCATCTTCCACACGACGCAGAAAAAGTCGGACGCGACCTTCTACAAGAATTCGACCATCGACGAGCGCAACGCGGAGCTGCAGAAGCTCGCGGACAACAAGGACGTTTTCTACATCGACTGCAACCCGGTCTTTGACGACGATACCGGCGCGCTGACGGCAGAGTATTCCGGCGACGGCGTGCATGTCAAGGCCCCGTACTACACGATGTGGCGCGACTACCTCTATCAGTTCGGCGTTGTGAGATAACGAAAAAGGAACCGCTCTTCGAGCGGTTCCTTTTTTACGTTTCTCAGTGCTTGACCTTGTAGCCGCGGTTCAGGCGCATTTCGAGCGCGTCGAGCTCGTCATAGAGCTCCTCGGGCACCTTGCCGATCTTGTCGTAGTAGGCGCGCGCGTCCTCGCACTCCTTGAGCCAGAGCTCGCGGTCCACCGAAAGAAGGCGGCGCATGTCGTACATCGACATATCAAGGCCCTCCATGTCGATATCGTGGGTGTTGGGCTCGTAGCCGAGCGCAGTCTCCGCCGCGCCGATCTCATCGTCGGCGCGCGAGATGATCCACTGCAGCACGCGCATATTGTCGCCGAAGCCCGGCCATGCGAAGTTGCCCTCCTCGTCGGTGCGGAACCAGTTGACGTTGAAGATCTTCGGCGGCTTGGGGATCTTCTTGCCCATGTCGAGCCAGTGCTGCCAGTAGTCGCCCATGTGGTAGCCGCAGAACGGCAGCATCGCCATCGGGTCGCGGCGCACGACGCCGACGCGGCCCGTCGCCGCGGCGGTGGTCTCCGACGCCATGATCGAGCCGATAAACACGCCGTGCTGCCAGTTGAAGGACTGGTAAACGAGCGGCGCGGTCTTCGCGCGGCGGCCGCCAAAGACGATGGCGCTGATGGGCACACCCTCGGGATCGTCAAACTCGGGGCTCAGACACGGGCAGTTGCGCGCGGGCGCGGTGAAGCGGCTGTTGGGGTGCGCGGCCTTTTCGGGGCTCTGCGGCGTCCAGGGGCGGCCGCGCCAGTCGATCGCGCGGGCGGGCGGCGTCTTGTTGAGGCCCTCCCACCAGACGGTGTTGTCGCTCAGGTCGAGGGCGACGTTCGTGAAGATCGTGTCCTTGTGCGTGGAGATGAGCGCGTTGGGATTCGACTTCATGGAGGTTCCCGGCGCAACGCCGAAGAAGCCGTTCTCCGGATTCACGGCCCAGAGACGCCCGTCCTTGCCCACGCGCAGCCAGGCGATATCGTCGCCCACGCACCACACGCGCCAGCCCCAGCGCTGTAAGCCCTCGGGCGGGATGAGCATGGCGAGGTTCGTCTTGCCGCAGGCGGAGGGGAAGGCGGCGGAGATATACTTGATCTCGCCGCGCGGGTTCTGGATGCCGAGGATGAGCATATGCTCGGCCATCCAGCCCTCCTGACGGCCGAGGTTCGAGGCGATGCGAAGCGCGAAGCACTTCTTGCCCTGGAGAACGTTGCCGCCGTAGTTGGAGTTCATCGAAATGATCGTGTTGTCCTGCGGGAAGTGGACAATGTATTTATTTTCCTTGTCAAGGTTGCACTGGCAGTGCAGGCCCTTGATAAAGCCCGTATCGTCGCCCAGCGCGTCGCAGACGGGCTTGCCGATGCGGGTCATGATGTGCATGTTGAGCACGACGTAAATGGAGTCGGTCAGTTCAAAGCCGTATTTGGCGAACGGAGAGCCGATGATGGACATGGAGTACGGGATGATGTACATGGTGCGGCCCTTATAGGCGCCGTCGGCCAGAGCGTACATTCTTTCGTACATTTCCTTGGGCTCCACCCAGTGGTTCGTGGGGCCTGCGTCCTCTTCCTTTTCACAGCAGATGAACGTGCGGTCCTCCACGCGCGCCACGTCGTCGGGGTCGGTGCGGTGCAGGTAGCATCCCGGGAGCTTGTCCGGGTTGAGCTTGATGAGGATGCCCTCCTTGACGGCCTGCTCGCGCAGCGCGTCGAGCTGTTCCTCTTCCCCCGTGATCCAGACAATCTTGTCCGGCTTGGTGATGGCGGTCATTTCGTCGATCCACGACAAAACGGCCTTGTTGTTCGTCAAATTCGTCATTTGTTCTTTCCCTCGTAGCATGTTCACGGTGTAATGAAAAAGAAAAATTTTGCACCGCGTCTTGTGTGGTGTGCTGTGCCGCTTTGGGGCGGCAGGGAGCTAACCGATGCACAGGAAAAATGGCTGCTATTGAGTTTGACTCCTTTCTGCCGAAAATTGTAGCAGAACGTCTTATCAATAGCAACCATGCAGCTTATCAATTTTTTAAATAGGTAGCACCGTGTTATCGCGTTAATGCGTTGATCGCTTCGGTGAGGGCGGCAAATTCGGCAAGGCCGAGCTTCTCGCCGCGGATGGTCGCGTCCAGCCCGCAGGAGGTGACGGCGGCGGTGAGCTGCTCTTTGGTGAGCTGACTGCCGAACGCCGTCATCAGGCTGTTGACGAGCGTCTTGCGCCGCAGGGCAAAGGCGGCGTACACCACGCGGAAGAAGAACTTCTCGTCCGCGATCTTGACCGGCGGCTCCTTCCGCACGGCGGCGCGCAGCACGGCGGAGGTGACCTTCGGCTGCGGCTCGAAGCACTCGCGCGGCACGGCGAAGAGAAGCTCAGGCTCTGTATAGTACTGCATGAAAACGGAGAACGCGCCGTAGGCGCTCGTCCCTGGCGCGGCGCACAGCCGCTCGGCGACCTCCTTCTGCACAAGCACCGTGATGCTCTCGAAGCACTTTGACTCGATGAGCGCGGTGATGGCGGGGGTCGTGATGTTATAGGGCAGGTTCGCGCACACGATGGGCGTAAGGCCCGCGAACTTGTCGCACACCAGCGCGGGGATGTCGGTCTTTAAAATGTCGGCAGACACGACCTCGAAGTTATCAAAGCGTGCCATCGTCTCGTCCAAAATCGGCAGGAGCGTTTTGTCAAGCTCCACGGCCACGACCTTTCCCGCGCGCTCGCAGAGCTCGTGGCTCAGCGCGCCGATGCCGGGGCCGATCTCGAGCACGCCGTTTCGCGCGTTCGCGCGCGAGCTCTCGGCGATCTCGTAGGGGATGGCGGGGTCGATGAGGAAGTTCTGCCCCATGGATTTGGAGAAATGAAAGCCGTGGCGCTTCAAAAGCGCCTCAATGGCGGAGCGGTCGTTGCGTTCCATTGCGTGTTTCCTTTCCTGCTCATATCGTAAAGAATCGGTAAAAAGATTTTATCATATTTTGCGCAAAAGAGTAGTAAAACTTTTTCCCCTGTGATAAAATGCAGAAATCTCAGGAAAATAAGGGGAGAACAGCCATGGAGCTCACACCGCAGATCCTGCTCGTCGTTCTGCCGCTGATCTTTCTCGGCGGCTTTGTCGATTCCGTCGCCGGCGGCGGCGGACTTATCACGCTGCCCGCCTACCTGATGGCCGGCATCCCCGCCCATCTCGCCATGGGCACGAACAAGGTCGTCAACGGCATCGGCACGGCGACGGCGTCGGTCAAGTACTTCCGCGGCGGTAAGATCAGAATGCGCCCGGCGGTCATCGCGGGCGTGGGCGCGCTCGCAGGCGCGGCCATCGGCACGCGCATCGCGCTGCTCATTCCGGAGGATATTCTCAAGATCATGATGCTCGTGGCGCTGCCCTGCGCGGCCATCCTGCTGCTTCTTAAAAAGGACTTCGGCAAGGAGAGCGACGGCCCCGCGCGCGAGTATACGAAACAGCAGGAGCTTGTGCGCGCCGCGCTCATCGGGCTGGGCCTTGGCTGCTACGACGGGCTCATCGGCCCGGGCACCGGCACATTTATGATTATGGCGTTCACGATGGCACTCTCGATGGACCTTCTCACGGCGTCTGGCTGCGCGAAGCTTGCGAACCTCTGCTCCAACGTCGCTTCGGCGGTGCTGTTCATCATCAGCGGCAAGGTCTGGTGGATGCTGGCGCTGCCCGCGGCGGTCTGCAACGCGCTCGGCGCGTTCTGCGGCGCGCGCTACGCCATGAAGGGCGGCAGCAAGCGCGTGCGCGGCATGATCTTCGTCGTGCTGGGGCTTCTGTTTCTCAAGATGGGCTATGAGCTGCTGTTCTGAATCACAATCACATACCGAGCCAAAAAGGCGGCGCTGACAGCGCCGCCTTTTCTATTCCTCCGCGATCCACTCGCGCCGGATGGTCCACACCGCGCCCTGGAGCTGCGCGGGCGCAAGGCCCTCGATCGCGCGCGGGTCGAGCAGCCTTTCCCAGCTTGCGAGCATCTTCGCCCGCTCGTCGGGGTAAAAGCGTGAGGTCATCACCTCGTACCCCGTCAGGCCGCGCGCTTTGAGCTCGCGCTCAAAGTCCGCGCTCTCCTTCTCCGTTTCGCCGAGGTACCGCAGCTGCAAAATGCGCGTCCACCACGCGCGCGGAAAGAGCAGCAGCTCCGATTCCGGCACGTCGAGCGCGAGAAACGTCTCCGAGCGCGGCAGGCCCGCCGGGTCGGGCGAGACCCAGTACGACAGCTCCGCGCCCGCGGGCTTCGGCACAAGCGCCGCGCCCTTTTCCGCAAGATAGCGGTAGGCGATCAGAAAGCCGTCCGCGCACTCGCCGTATTTTTTCCGGATGTATTCCTCGCGGCAGAAACACTGCCCGGTCCTTTCAAGCTCTGCGATGACCGGCGCGGTCTGCGCGGCGTACACCCGCATCACTCCGCTGCGATCAGCCATTCTTTTCTCAGCTCCCATGTCGTTCCGTAGCAGGCGTCGCTGCCGAGCGTCACGGACGGGTCGAAAAGCCGCGTCCAGCTCTCTTCGATCTCCCGCCTGCATTCGGGGTAAAAGCGGGACATGTACGCCTGCGCGTCGCTCAGGCCCAGCGCGTTCATCTCCCTGCGGTGGCGCGCGGCGTCCCGCTCATCGCGCGGCAGGTAGGCGTAGTTCAGGATCGCGCCCCACTTCGCGATGTTTACCGGCGCGATGCGCTCTTGCGGGATTTCGAACTCCAGCAGCACGCTCTGCTCGTCGGTCAGCATCGCCGCGTTTTTCTCATATGAGAGCCAGACAAGGCCCTCCGCGTCCTGCGGCCGCTGCGCGCGCAGCGGATGATGCTCATTCAGCCAATCGTATGCCGCCAGCACGAGCGGCGCGTGCTCGCCGAGGTCGGCGTACACATTGCTGCGGCGCGCGGCATAGCGCCCGCAGGTATTCAGCTCCTCCAGCACGCTTTTGTGCTGCTTGGACCAGACCCGCATTTCTCCCGCCCCCTTTTCTCCCACCTTACCACGGCGGCGGGAAAAAGGCAAGCGCATGAAAAAAGGACGTCCCGCAGGACGTCCTTTTCGTTTTCTTTTCTCAGCCCAGGAAGTAGACGGTCGAATTCTTCTGGCGGCCGAACTGCTTGCACTCCTGATAGGAGTTCATGTACAGGTCAATCGCCGCGCCGCGCACACCGGTATCCTCAGCCACGGCGCTGCCGTAGGTGTAGCCCGAGGAGCCGACGATGAACATCTCGGTCCCCAGGGGGATGACCTTCTTATCCACCGCCACAGTGCCGACGTGCACCGTGGTGCCCGTGGCCGTTCTGGTGCCCACGCCGCCGTAGCCCGTGGTGTAGGCCGTGCAGGTGACCTTCATCGAGCCGGTGAAGTGCAGCGAGTCGCCGGACTTCATCAGAAGATAGCCGCTGCCGTCGCTCTCGGTGACGACGGACTTGATCGTGTCGCCGCTCTGCGCCTTGTCAACGAGCGTGCCGACACAGGTGATCTCGGGAACGGAGGTGTCGTTCGTTTCCTCCACCGCCTGACGGGAGACGAACTGCCCGTCGGCATACACGACCTCGTAAACAACGTCGCGCGTGCCGTCGATGCCCTGCTGCACGACCTGCGTCTCGCCCTTGGGCAGGCGGTAGGACGTGGTGGTCAGCGTGGCGTGGGCCACGGCTTCCGTTTCGGTCTCATAGTAGGTAAAGTCGGAGCCGACGGTGATCTCCACCGCTTCGTCCGAAACATCGACCAGCACCATTTCAAGCGGGCTGACCGAGACCTGCAGGCGGCGCAGCAGCTCGCTGACGCGCTCGCCGGGGCGCGTGGTGGCGTACTCGACGTCCTCGCCATGCGTCACCGTCACCTTTTCGTCGGCAGGGAGTGTGACTTCCGCGTCGCCGCTCTGCGCGCCCGTGACGATGACGCGCTCCTGCGGGATCGCCGTCGTGCCGTCCAGCACGCTGACCGTATCGCCGTCGGCGATGAGATACAGCGCGTCGGCCCGCAGCTCGGGCGATGCGTTCAGCAGCATCACCGCCGTGAAGAGCACGAGAAACATCGCTCTCCGCCAGCGCGGACTGCCGAACAGATTTTTCAAAAACTTTCGCATTGGATACTCCTTTTTTCGCGGCGCGTGCCGCCGCAGCATCGCGCACCGGGGTGCGCTGCGTCCCGGAAAAGATTACAAATTGTAACTTTTCCAAAACTTGTTGGCAGTATACCGCGCGAAAAAGGATTTGTCAAGTTTCCGCCGTTCGTTCGATAAAAGTTCTTATTTTCAGTTATTTTTCTTGATTTTTCGCATTTTCGTATTCAAAAAGTTGGCACACGAACGCCTAAAACGCGATTTTCATCGGTTATGTAAACCTTTGTCACCGCCCTCCCCCGCGCGCCCGACGCTCCCGCGCCGCCGCGGCAGCCTGCTCCGGCGCGGAAAAACGCCGCACCGACGGGGTGGGGAATTCGTGCGGGCAGGCCGCGTGTGTCCCGCCGCGTCCCGCGCGGTGGAAAAACGCGGTGAAAGTACTGCAAACACTGGCTTTTTCGGCCCTTTTGGCGCACTTTTCCCCGCCGCGCGGCCCGGAGCGGCGGCGCGGGGCGGTCCGCTGTCCGCGGCACCGTTTCCGCCGCTTTATCGTAGTGTCCCAAAAAAGCGATTTGCAAGTTTTACCTTTTAAAAATTCATTTATCGGAATTCATTTATGTCAACCCGATTTTATGGATTTTGTTGGTAAGTCCCACAAAATTCAGGTTTCTTTTTCGTCTTTTCCGGCATGTCGGCCGCTGTGAAAGCGGCTGCTATTCTTCCGTTTTTTCGTCCGCTTTCCCGTGAAAATGAAGGTACACGGACGCGGCAGCGTCTTTCGGCAGCACGCGCTCAAGCGCTGCGAGGTCCGCCGCGCGGATGGCCTTCACGCTCTTGAAGGTCTTGAGCAGCGTCTGCGCGCGCACCTTGCCGACGCCGGGGATACCGTCGAGCGCCGAGCGGGTCGCGCTTTTCGAATGGCTCTCGTGGTGGAAGGTGATGGCGAAGCGGTGCGTCTCCTCCTGGATCTGTCCGATGAGGGCAAAGACATTCGGCGCGGCGTGCAGGTCAATCTCGCGGCCCTCCGCCGTAACGAGCGCGCGCGTGCGGTGGCGGTCGTCCTTGACCATGCCGAAGATGGGGACGTGCACGTGCAGCTGCGCGCACACGCGCTCGGCAACGCCCGCGTGCGTGACACCGCCGTCGATGAGCATGACGTCCGGCAGGGGGCTGAACTTCTCGTCCCCGTCGAGATAGCGCTGGATGCGGCGCGTGAGCACCTCCTCCATGGAGGCGTAGTCGTCCGGGTGGCTCGCAAGGCTCTTGATTTTAAAGCGCCGGTAGGCGCTCTTTTTCGGCCTTGCGCCCTCGTAGACGACCATTGACGCGACAATGTCGCTCGCGCCGGTATTCGAAATATCGTAGGACTCCATGCGCCCCGGCGCCCTGGAAAGCGAGAGCATCCCGGCCAGCTGGGAGAGCGTGCGGTCCTCGCGCTCCTGCGCGGTCGTCACGCGCTCGACATCCTCGCGCGCGTTGCGCTGCGCCATGGCAAGGAGCTCCGCCTTCTCGCCCCTCTGGGGGACGTGGAGCGTCACCCTGCGGCCCGCGCGCTCGGTCAGGATCTGTGCGAGCTCGTCCGCGCCCTCGATCTCGCAGGGCAGCAGAATTTCGCGCGGCAGCACGCTCTTATTGAGGTAATACTGCGGCAGCAGTGCAGACAAGATCATCTGCTCGCTCTCGTCCTGCGGCGCGGCGAAGAGGTTCAAGTCTCGACCCGTCACGCTGCCGTCCTCAATGTGCAGCACAGCGCTGCCGCATTTGAGCGCGCCGCGGTAAACGCCCCAGATATCGGTATCGGCGCAGATGCCGGCGATGACCTTCTGCCGCTTGCCCAGCACCTCGATGGCGCGGATGCGGTCGCGCAGTGCCGCCGCCTGCTCAAAGTGCAGCGCCGCAGCCTCCTGCTCCATCTCCTCGCGCAGCGCGCGGGTCAGGCGGCGGTAGTGGCCGTTCAGCAGCTCTTCGGCCTGCCCGATGCGGCGCATGTACTCGTCCTCATCCGGCGTGCCGCGGCAGAACGCGTCGCAGCGCCCCATGTGATGGTTGAGGCAGGGGCGCTCCTTCCCGATGTCGCGCGGGAATTTACGGCTGCACGTCGGCAGGCGGAATGCCGCACAGATCGCGTCGATGGCCGCGCGCGTCTCGTTTCGTCCGCCAAACGGGCCAAAGTACAGCGCGTTGTCGTCCGCAGGCTTAGAGGCCATCGTAAAACGCGGATAGTGCTCCGTGCCGAGGCGCACAAAGGGATAGCCCTTGTCATCCTTTAACAAGATATTGTAGCGCGGCATGTGCTGCTTGATGAGCGAGTTTTCCAAAATCAGCGCCTCGAACTCGGTCGAGACAAAGATCGTGTCAAAGTGGTCGACCTGTGAGACCATGCGGCGCGTTTTCTCATTGTGGGAGGAATTCTCCTGAAAATACTGGCTGACGCGGTTTTTGAGCTTTTTCGCCTTGCCGACGTAAATGACGCAGCCGGTCTTGTCCATCATCAGATAGACTCCCGGCGCGAGCGGCAGGTCGTTCGCCTTGTCCAAAAGCTCCTGCTTTGTCACGGGACATTCCCTCCTTTCTTTTCATCTCTACATTATAATATATAATAGTATATCCGGTCGAACGGTGCCGGTAAAATGGAAAAAGGCGGCTTCCTGTGGAAGCCGCCTTTCCTGGTTGTTTGTTATTCGCCGAAATTGTTGGAAACCAGCTCGCACAGAGCGGTCACGGCTTCCTTTTCGTCCGCGCCGTCGGCCAGCAGCGTGATGGTCGTGCCCTTGACGATCCCGAGGGACAGCACGCCCAGCAAGCTCTTGGCGTTCACGCGACGCTCATCCTTCTCCAGCCAGATGCCGCTCTTGAACTCGTTGGCCTTCTGAATGAAGAACGTGGCAGGACGAGCATGCAGGCCTACTTCATTGTTGATCGTAACATTCTGAGTATACATCGTTACTACTCCCTCTCCAAAAAAATCTTTCGGACTTTATCGTATCATATACCATCGGGGGCCGATTCGTCAATGCCATTTCGCGCGAAATGGCGCGGATTTGGCAATAAACACAGACAAAGCGCTTCCCCGGGCGGGCATTTATTTCAACTCGACCACAGTGACACCCGACTCGCCCTCGCCGTAGTTGCCAAGGCGGAAGCTCTTGACGGCTTTGTTGCGCCGGAGGCTCGCGTGCACCGCCTTGCGCAGCGCGCCCGTGCCCTTGCCGTGGATGATCGTCACGGTCTCGAGATGTGCCATGACAGCGGCGTCGATATAGTTGTCGAGCACGCTTTCGGCCTCCAGCGTCTCCATGCCGCGGATATCGAGCTCGCGCGCAGCGGACGCCGTGCGCAGAATGCGCTGCGAGGGGGCAAACTGCGGCTGCTTTTTGGCAGTCGCCGCGCGCTCCGCCGCCTCAATGAGGCGGACCTCGTCGGCTTTGACCTTCATCTGCAAAACGCCTGCCTTGAGCGTCAGCGTACCGTCCTTGACAGCTGTGACCTCGGCCTGACGGCGCGTACCGGGGATCTCGACCAGGTCTCCGACCTCAATGGGCCGCGAGGGCTTGGGGATGGGCTCCGCGCTCTCGTCGCGCACGCCCGCAGCGTCGCGCGCCTGCTTGATGTTGTGCATGATCTCGGCGCGCTGGGCGTTCATCTGCTGGGCATCGAGCTTTTTCTGCTGCTTGCGCAGCGCGTCGAGCTCGCGGAACGTGTCGTCCGCGACGGACTTGGCCTCAGCCAAAAGGCGCTTGGCCTCGGCTTCGCCGCGACTTCTCGCGTTCTCCTTTGCGCGCTCCATCTGCGTGCGGAATTCGCGCGCCTTGCGCGCGTCCTCCTCGCGCTGGGCGTAAAGGCGGTCGACCTCGGCTTTTTCTTTCTCTAACTGCTGCCTCTTCTGCTCCAGCTGCGTCAGCACGTCTTCAAAGCGGATGCTCTCGCTGTCCATCTGCGCCTTGGCTTTTTCAATGACGGCCTCGGAAAGCCCCAGCCGCTTCGAGATCGCAAAGGCATTCGACTTGCCGGGGATGCCGATGAGCAGCTTGTAGGTCGGGCAGAGCGTTTCCACGTCGAACTCGCAGCTCGCGTTCTCCACGCCCGCGGTCGTCATGGCGAAGGTCTTGAGCTCGGCGTAGTGCGTCGTCGCAGCGATCTTCGCACCCTGTGAACGCGCCTGCTCGATGACGGCGATGGCCAGTGCCGCACCCTCAACGGGGTCGGTGCCCGCGCCCAGCTCATCGAAGAGGATCAGGCAGTGCTCGTCCGCCTCGTCCAAGATCTGCACGATGTTTTTCATATGCGCCGAGAAGGTCGACAAACTCTGCTCGATACTCTGCTCGTCGCCGATGTCGGCCAACACCGAGGAAAAGATGCTCACGGCGCTGCGGTCGTCGCAGGGGATATGCAGGCCGCACTGCGTCATCAGGCAGAGGAGGCCGAGCGTCTTTAAGCTCACGGTCTTGCCGCCGGTGTTCGGGCCTGTAATGACAAGCGTATCGAAGCTGCGGCCGAGCTCAATGTCGATGGGCACGGCCTTCGCGGGGTCGAGCAGCGGGTGGCGCGCATGGCGCAGATACACGCTGCCGTCCTTTTTGAGCTCGGGGCGCATGGCATTCATGCGGTAGCTCAGCTCGCCGCGCGCGAAAATGAGGTCGAGGTGGACGAGAATGTCATAATCCCACAGAATGTCGCGGCTGAAGCTCGCCGCCTCGCCCGAGAGGGCGTAGAGGATGCGGTCGATCTCCTTCTCCTCTTTCGCTTCGAGCTCCTTGAGCTCGTTGTTGGCCTGCACCACGCCCATCGGCTCGACGAAGATCGTCGCGCCGCTCGAGGACGTGTCGTGCACGAGGCCCGGCAGCTCGCCGCGGCACTCGGCCTTCACCGGCACGACGAAGCGCCCGCCGCGCTGCGTGATCAGCGCGTCCTGCAAAACGTTCCGGTAGCTCGGGGACGAAATGATGCGCTGCAGGATCTGGCGGCCCTTGGCCGCCGCCGCGCGCTTGTGGCGGCGGATCTCGGCGAGCTCGGCGGAGGCGTTGTCCGCGATCTCCTCCTCGCTGAGGATGGCGGTCGTGATCTTCTCCTCCAAAAAGCGGTTGGCGTGGAGGGAGAGGAACATCTTGTCGATGACCGTGCCCTCCTCGTCCTCCTTATAATAGTCCTGCACGCGGCGCACGTTCGTGAGAAGGCCCGCGATATCGAGCAGCTCGCGCGTGTTGAGCATGCCGCCGCGCTCGGCGCGCCCGAGCGATTCCGCCACGCTCTTCACACCCGAAAACGACGGGCTGCCGCGCAGCATGATCATCCGGCGCGCCGCGTCCGTCTCGTCGAGCAGGCGGTTCACCTCGCCATAGTCGTCGGACGGCGTCAGCTTCCGCGCGCGGCTCTTGGCCTCGGCGCTGACGGCATGACGCTCCAGCCGCTCCAGCAGCCGCGGCAGCTCCAGCACGCGGATGGATTTTTCAAACAGTTCACTCATAGTTTTCTCCGAAATATTGATTCCGATTCGTATTTATTTCGACAGTTATTACGTTAAGTTGACGTTTTTCAACCCTTTGTAGAAGTCAAGCGTCCGGAACCGGCGGTCGAGCTGAATCTTCGCAAAGACCTCGCAGGCCGCGGAAAAGCGCCTCTCCGTCTCCCCGTTCAGGGCGAAGGAGAGCATGCGCTTCGGCTCGGAAAAGAGCACGTGGCGCATCGCCGCGAGCGAGCCCTCGTCGAGCGGCAGAAGGCCCGCCGCCCCCAGTCCCGCGCAGCCACGGCAGAAAACGACGCCCTGCTGCGCGTCGAACACCGGGGAGACCGGCGCGTGCGCGCCGCAGACGGCGCAGCCGTCGAGCAGCGGCTCATAGCCCGAGAGGGCTAAAAGCTTCAGCTCAAACGCCGCCTTGACCAGCGTCTGCGGCTTTTTGAGCTCGCTGAGCGCGTAGAGCGAGTTGAGCAGCAGCGATAAGATCTCCGGCGCTTCCTCGCCCTCCGCCGTGACGCATTCGGTCATTTCGGCAAAATACGACGCGAGCGACAGTAGCTCGATATCCTGCCGCACGCCGTCGAAAAGCGAGATCGTGGACGCTTCGTCGAGGTAGTACCAGTTCCCGCGCGCGTAGATCGTGAGCTCTGAGAACGCCAGAAGCTCGCACGCCGCCGCGATGCGGCTGCCCTTGCGCCGCGCACCGCGCGCCACGAGCGCGATCCTGCCGAGCGAGTCGGTCAGAAGGGTCAGTATGTAGTCGGCCTCCTTCGTCGGCGTAACGCGGAGGACGATGCCTTTGATGACAAGTTTTCCGGGCATTGCATTCCCCTCCAAGGGGCATAGATTCAGTGCTGTAAAGGCGTTCCGCCTTGCAGCTTTTCAGGGTCCCGCGCGCTCTTCACGCACCGCCAGCAGGTAAAATACCGGCGCGCCGGTGCGCAGAAAGAGCGCGAAATAGCCGTTGTCCACATCGCTTCACCTCATGGATAGGATGAGAAAAAGCGCGCGGAATATGGCTGGAAAATTTCTTACTGCTCGTCGTAGCCGAACGAGCGAATGTAGTTCATATTGTCGCGCCAGTTTTCTTTGACCTTGACCCAGGTCTCGAGGTAGACCTTCGTGCCCATGAAGCGCTCGATGTCCTGACGCGCTTCGGTCGATATCTTTTTGAGCATCGCGCCGTTTTTGCCAATGATGATGCCCTTGTGGCTGGCCTTTTCGCAGTAGATGGTCGCATCGACCTCGATGACCTCGTCGTCGCGCTCGATGAAGCGCGTGATCTCGACCGCCGTGCCGTGCGGGATCTCCTTGTCGAGGTTGCGCAGCAGCTTTTCTCGCACGATCTCAGCCACGACCTGACGGTCGGGCTGGTCGGTGGTCATGCCGTCGGGGAAGAGCTGGGGACCCTCGGAAGCGTACTTTGAAAGCTCGCTCATCAGTTCATCCAGCCCCTCGTGCGTGCGTGCGGAGATGGGGATGATGGCGTCGAAGGGGTAGGCTGCGCTGTAGGCCGCAATGACGGCGAGCAGCTCGTCCTTTTTCTCGACGGTGTCGATCTTGTTGATGCAGAGAATGGCCGGCAGGTGCGACTGCTTGATCTTTTCGATCAGCTCCGCTTCGGGAATGCCGACGTGCGCCACCGGCTCCACGAGCAGCAGCACCGCGTCCACGTCCGCGATGGACTCGCGCGTGACCTTGACCATATAGTCGCCCAGGCGGTTGCGCGCCTTGTGGAAGCCCGGCGTGTCGAGCAGCACATACTGCGTGTCACCGCGGTTCACCACGCCGTAAATGCGGTTGCGCGTGGTCTGGGGCTTGTTGGAAACGATCGCGATCTTTTCGCCGACGAGCGCGTTGGTCAGGCTGGATTTGCCGACGTTGGGCCGTCCGCAGACGGTGATCATGGCGGTTTTCGTCTTGTTCATAACAGGTGATCCTCAACTTTCTTTTGTGTTGAACATTTTTATTTTACCCCGCGAGGGGGCCTGTACACGTTTTGATTTACCGCGCAAGGTCGAGGAGCTTCATGATCGCTTCCTCGTGCGCGCGCATCTGCGCCTTCATGGGGCCCTCGTCCAGATGGTCGTAGCCCAGAAGGTGCAGCACCGAATGCGTCACGAGATACGCAAGCTCGCGGCGGTTCGAGTGGCCGTATTCCTTCGCCTGCGCGGCGACATGCTCGAGCGAGATGACCATATCGCCGAGCGGGACCAATCCCGTGCCGGGGTCGGCGTCCTCCTCGCCCGGCAGCTCGCCGGGCGTGAGCTCGAACATCGGGAAGCTTAAAACGTCCGTCGCGCGGTCCACCTGGCGCATCTCGCGGTTGATCTCGTGGATGGTCTCGTCATCCGTCAGGCGCACGTCGATCTCGCAGGGGAAGTCCACCCCCTCGGCGGCGAGCGCCGTGCGGATGACCTTGCGGATGAAGGCGCATTTGCTGTCGCTCACGCCGGGCACGTCCGCCGTGACGGGAAGATAATGTCTCTTTGCCATTACTTTTTCCTCTTTTCGTTCCGCGCGGCTTCATAGTCCGCGTAGGCCTTGATGATGCGCTGGACCATCACATGACGCACCACGTCCTGATCGGTCAGCTCGCAGATGCCGATGCCCTCGACATCCTTGAGCACGCGCACGGCCTGCTTCAGGCCGCTCATCTTGTCCGGCGGCAGGTCGATCTGCGTCACGTCGCCGGTGATGACCATTTTCGAGTTGAAGCCCATGCGCGTTAAGAACATTTTCATCTGCTCGCAGGAGGTGTTCTGCGCTTCGTCAAGGATGATGAAGCTGTCGTCCAGCGTGCGGCCGCGCATGTAGGCAAGCGGCGCGACCTCGATATTGCCGCGCTCGAGGTATTTCTGATACGTCTCCGCGCCGAGCATGTCGAACAGCGCGTCATACAGCGGGCGCAGGTACGGATCGACCTTGCTCTGAAGGTCGCCCGGCAGAAAGCCCAGCCGCTCGCCCGCTTCGACCGCGGGGCGCGTGAGGATGATGCGGTTCACCTTGCGCTCGCGGAAGGCCGCGACTGCCGCGGCGACGGCGAGATAGGTCTTGCCCGTGCCCGCCGGGCCGACGCCGATGGTGATGGTATTTTTCAAAACGGACTCCATGTACCGCTTCTGTCCGATGGTCTTGGGCTTGATGGGACGGCCCTTGGAGCTGATGCAGATCACGTCCTGCGTCAGCTCGCTGATGCGCTCCTCCTGTCCCGCGCGCACAAGCGAGATCACGTAGCGCACGTTCTGCTCGGTGATCGGCTCGCCGCGGTTCGAGAGCGTCAAAAGCGCGTTCAGCGCCTTCGCCGCGAGCATCGTATCCTCGACCTCGCCGTTCACGCGCAGCTCGCCCTCGCGGTTCGACACCGTGACCTTGAATTCCGATTCGATCAGCCGCACGTTCTCGTCGAACGAGCCGAACAAATTGACCGCCTGCTCCATGCGCTCAATGCTGATGCGCTGCTCCATGCTGTGATCCCTCCTGAAAAAATGCTATCCTTCGTCCACCGCGATGGGCACCTCCCGCCCGATCTGCTCCTCGCATTCCGCGCTGAGCGTGACGAGCAGGGTATTCCCCTGCACCGCCGAGGCGACGCGCTCGCTTGTCACGCTGCCGTCCTTTCCGAGAAGGGCGGCGAGCTGCGCTCTGAGCACCTCCGCGCCGATCGTCTCCGCTTCGGCGCGCGTGCGCGTGACGGCGACCGTCTCATAGGGCAGATACGTCTCCTTTTCCCAGGTGACGGGCAGGGAGACCAGGCCGAAAAGCGACCACGGTGTTTGATTCTTTATTTTATCACAATCGCTATGGCAAATGCTACTCCCTTTTGCGCCAATTTTCACCCGCTTTTCGCCCCAGAGGAGCACATAGCTGTGCTTTTCCGCGCCGGTATAGCTTTTCTTTTCGTAGGTGAGCGGCACGCGGACGCTTAATTCATACCACGTCCGCGCCCAGACCTCGCCCTTCCCGGCGAGAAAGCGCGTGGCGACGCTGGGGCTCTCCGTCCCGCCGGTGTCCACCACGCCCGCGATGAGAAGCTGTCCTGCGCGCACGCTCGTGCCGGGCAGGACCTTCTTCTCCCCGTCCAGCGCGCGCACCTTCGTCACAAGGCCCGCCTTCGCCGCGACGACGTTCGTCGGCGCACTCTCGTTGACGGTCTCCGGCGCTCGCACGCGCTCGCGCACCTGCACATAGGCCTTGCAGCCGCGCACGTTGACGGCAAGCCAGCAGAGGTCGTTGAGCTCCGGCAGCACGCGGTTGCAGATGTCCTGCGAGCGAAACGAGTAGGCGAACGTCCCCCGGTGCACGCCCTGGTCGCGCAGTGCGCGCAGGATCGTCTCCGTCGGCACGGTCTCGTTGCCCGTCACCTCAAAGTCCCAGATGAAAAAGGAGTTGAGGACCAGCAGCATCCCGCACAGCGCCCCGCCGAAAAGCAGCGCATAGCGGCGGCGAAAGCGCGCGAAAAAGAACGGCGCGCCCGCCGTGCGCTCCACCGTGATCTCCGCACCGATGCCCTCGGCCGCGCGCCGCAGCGCGCGCAGGTCCCCGCGCGACAGGCAGAACGACAGCTCCGACGCGCCCAGCCATTCAAGGTCCCAGAATTCGATGCCCCGCGCCGAGCACAGGTTCAGCACCCGCTCGGGGTATACGCTCTGCGCGCGCACGCGCACGCTGCCGCGCAGCAGCTTGACCGTTTTTTTCAGCATAGCGCCCTCATCTCACATATTCCACCGCGTCGATCCTGCCGGAGATGCGCACCTCCGCGTCCGTCATGCTGCGCAGCGTCAGGTCCTGTCCGCGCACGCGCAGGATGAGCGGCCCAGCGTTGACGTCGATCTGCTCCGTCCCATAGGATAATATCCCGCCGTGGCCCTCTAAAAAAAGCTGCCGGTCGCCCAGCATCTCCAGATGGCACAGCCCCGCCACGATGTCCGCCGGCAGGTCGAAAAACTCCGCGGCGCGGGTCATGGCGCGGCGCGGGCGTTCCCTTCGTTCCATTCTCCACTCCCCCTTCGGCAAAGCCTATGCGCTTGCGTCCGCGGATTTGCCTGTCCGCGTGGGCAAGTTTGCCCGTCCCGCCGCATAGGGTTCTCCGGGGGTGATGGAATGAAGCTGCGGTCGCTGATAACGCCGCTTGCGCTGCTGCTCTGCCTTATTTTGCTGCTGGCCTTTCCGGATACGGGGGCGCAGGCCGCGCGCGACGCGCTCTCGCTCTGCGCGCAGACGGTCATCCCGTCGCTCTTTCCGTTTTTCGTGCTCTCGTCGCTGCTGATCTCCTGCGGCGCGTCCGGGCTGCTCTCGTCGCTGCTCGCGCCGCTGATGCGGCCGCTGTTCGGTCTTTCGGGCGCGGGCGCGGCGGCGCTGGCGCTGGGGCTCTGCGGCGGCTATCCCGTCGGCGCGAGGACCTGCGCGGATCTCGTCTCCTCCGGTGAAGCGCCGCGCGAGGAGGGCGAGCGGCTGCTGCTGTTCTGCAACAACGCGGGGCCGGGGTTTTTGCTGGGCATCTGCGGCGGGGCGCTGTTTTCCTCGCCGCGCGCGGGCGCGGCGCTCTATCTCATCCACGTTTCCTCCGCGCTCTTTACGGGCATGCTGCTCACGCGCAGCCTGCCGCCGCTGCGCGCGCACGTGCAGCCTGTTGGAAAGCGGCAGACGCGCCCATCGTTTTCCACCGCTCTTCCCGCCGCGGTGCAGGGCGCGCTCGCGGGCATCCTGAACGTCTGTGCCTTCGTGGTGTTCTTCACGGTCTGCACGCGACTTCTGCTGCGCGTGCTGCCGCCGTCTCTGCGCGCTCCCCTGCCGCTGTCGCTCATTCTCGGCTTTTTTGAGCTGACAAGCGGCGTAACGGCACTGCCGAATAACCGCGCGGGCTTTCTCGCCTGCGCGGCGCTGCTCGCCTGGGGCGGCGCGAGCGTCCACTGCCAGACCTTCAGTGCGCTGGGCGGCTCGCCGCTTTCGGGAAAGTACTATCTGCGCGGCAAGGCCGTGCAGGCGCTGCTCTCGCTGCTGCTTGCTCTGCCCGCGCTGCCGTTTCTCTTCCCCTGAGCGCAGAAAAACGCCGCTGCGATCCGCAGCGGCGTTTTTTTGTTCTGACTTAGGCGTTCTTCGCGATCTCGGCGAGCTTGGTGAACGCGACGGGGTCGCTGATCGCCATCTCGCTGAGCATCTTGCGGTTGATCTCGATGCCGGCGGTCTTCAGGCCGTGCATGAACGTGGAGTAGTTCATGCCGTTGAGCTTGCAGGCTGCGGAGATACGGGTGATCCACAGGGAGCGGAAATCTCTCTTCTTCAGGCGGCGGCCGACATAAGCGTAGGTCAGGGACTTCATGACCTGCTCGTTGGCCATCTTGAAGTGGCGGGATTTGTTGCCCCAGTAGCCCTTGGCGAGCTTGAGGGTCTTGTTTCTTCTCTTGCGCGTCATCATCGCGCCTTTAACACGTGCCATATTGTATAAGCCTCCTTAAAGCGTATCGTTGTAAATTATTTGTAGGGGATCATCTTGCGGATCGTGCTGGCAGTGGTCTTGTCAGCATAGCCGCCCTGACGCAGACGACGCGTACGCTTGGTGGGCTTCTTGGTCAGGATGTGGCTCTTGAAAGCCTTGGCGACCTTGACCTTACCGGACTTGGTCAGATTGAATCTCTTTTTGGAACCGCTGTGGGTTTTCAGCTTGGGCATAGTAGTTTCTCCTTTTCGTATTTGTAGTGGCGCTCAAAGTTACTTTCCCGCCTTGGGGGAAAGGAAGATCGACATGCTGCGGCCTTCCATTTTCGGCTCTTTATCCAGGTTGGCGACCTCGGCGACGGACTCTGCAAAGCGCACAAGAAGATCGCGGCCGATGTCCGTGTGTGCCATCTCGCGGCCGCGGAAGCGGACAGAGACCTTGACACGGTTGCCGTCGGCAATGAATTTCTGGGCGTTTTTGAGCTTGGTGTTAAAATCGCCCACGTCGATACCGGGGGACATGCGCACTTCCTTGATCTCGACGACATGCTGGTTCTTTCTGGCTTCCTTTTCGCGCTTGCCCTGTTCAAAGCGGAACTTGCCGTAGTCCATGAGCTTGCACACAGGCGGCTTGGCCTGCGGCGAGATCTTGACTAAGTCAAGCCCCTGCTCGTCGGCGATATGCTGCGCCTGCGCGGCAGACATGATGCCGAGCTGCTCGCCGGTCGCACTGATGAGACGGATCTCGCTGTCCCGGATCTCTTCGTTGATCTGATGCACGTTGCTGCTAATACCGAAGCACCTCCGTTTTTCTAAAAGATTTTTGGCAAACAAAAAACGGGCGCACACCTGCACCCGTACCATGACACAAAAAAGCCCGAAGGCTTTGTTTTCCATGATTGACCCCTTCGCTTTGCTGGGGGTGAGAACAGATGCACCGCTCTTCTTTGTTTTGCGTAGGTATTATACCCTCTGCGCATCTCTTTGTCAAGGGGATCTTTCTCCCGGCGGCGAAAAATTTTCTGGTATATTTTTGCTTTGCCGCGCCCACACTATGCTCGCAGGCAGTTTTGAAGGAAAGGAGGCGCGCAGGGCATGAAAAACCGCAATAATAAGGACCAGAACCAGCAGAACACCAATCAGAATACCAACCAGAACGGCAATCAGAACGGCAGCCAGAACGAAAACCGCAGCAATCGCTGATCCCCGGCAAAAGGCTCCGCCCGCGCGGAGCCTTTTTACATACTCTTAACCTTTCCTTCGCTTGCGCTTTGCGCTCCGGCGGCGTATAATACCTAATAAAATGTGGTATTATTGGTTTTTATGAAAGGAGCGCCATGCTGGATTCCTTTTCTCTCTGGCTGCACGAAACGGCCGCGGGCGAAGCGCTGCTCACGATGCTCATCTCCATGCTGCCGGTCGTGGAGCTGCGCGGGGGCCTGCCCGCGGGCGTCGCGATGGGCCTGCCCATCCCCGCCGCGTTTCTCGCCTCGCTCATCGGCAACATGATCCCCGTGCCGTTCGTCATCCTCTTCGCGCGCCCGCTTTTCAAGTGGATCCGTGTACATATCCCAAAGCTCGGCGGATTTGTCTCCCGACTCGAAGACCGCGCGAAGGCAAAGAGCGCGGACGTTCTCCGCTACCAGACGTGGGGGCTTCTGATCTTCGTCGCCATCCCGCTGCCGGGCACGGGCGCATGGACCGGCGCGCTCATCGCAGCAGTGCTCGACATGCGCTTGAAGCGCGCCGTGCCGGTCATCTTCCTCGGCGTCGTCATCGCAGGGTGCATCATCACCCTCCTGACGCACGGCGTCACGCTGCTGTTCTGAAAAGCACAAAGGAAAAGGAAGCCCTCGCGGGCTTCCTTTTTTGTTATTCCACCGTGACGGACTTGGCGAGGTTTCTCGGCTTGTCGATGTCGCAGCCGCGCTGGAGCGCGATATAGTACGCGAGCAGCTGCAGCGGCACCACGCCGAGCGACGGCAGCAGCATCTGCGCCGTATCGGGGATGGTGATGACGTTTTCGACCGTCTTTTTCATCTCCTCGCGGTGGCTCTCGGTCGTCAGCGCGAGCACGTCCGCGCCGCGGGCCTTGACCTCGACCACGTTGCTCATCGCCTTGTCGAACAGCGGGGCATAGGTGCCCAGCGCGATGACGAGCGTGCCGTCCTCGATGAGCGAGATCGTGCCGTGCTTGAGCTCACCGGAAGCGTAGGCCTCGGAGTGGATGTAGCTGATCTCCTTGAGCTTGAGCGAGCCCTCAAGGCCGAGCGCGTAGTCAAGGTTCCTGCCGATGAAGAACACGGAGTTGTGGTTAAAGTACTGCGAAGCGTACTTCGGGATATCCCGGCAGCTCTCGCTTGCGAGGAACTGCTCGAGCTTTTCGGGCAGCTTCTGCAGCTCCGCGACCGCTTCGTCGTACTCCTCCTTTTTCACCGTGCCGAGCGTCTCGCCAAAGGCAAGGCCGATCATATCGAGCACGGCGAGCTGCGTGGAGTAGGCCTTCGTCGTGGCGACGGCGATCTCGGGTCCTGCCCAGGTGTAGAGCACGTCGTCCGACTCGCGCGCGATGGACGAGCCGACCACGTTGACGATCGAGAGGATGTAGGCCCCGCGCGCCTTGGCTTCGCGCAGCGCGGCCATGGTGTCAAGCGTTTCGCCCGACTGGGAGATGACGATCACGAGCGACTTGTCGTCCACGATGGGGTCGCTGTAGCGGAACTCGGAGGCGAGCACGACCTCGACGTTGCGGCGCAGCAGATGCTCGAGATTGTACTTGCCGAGCATGCCGACATGGTAGGAAGAGCCGCAGGCGATGATGAAGATGCGGGTGAACTCGCGCATCTTCTCGACCGGGAGCTTGAGATCGTCGAAGACGATCTTCCCGTCCTTCACGCGCGGGGAGATTGCGCGGCGCAGCGCCTCGGGCTGCTCCATGATCTCCTTGAGCATGAAGTGCTGGTAGCCGCCCTTTTCCGCGGCGGAGACCTCCCAGTCGATGGTAAAGTGCTTCTTTTCGACCTTCTGCTCCAGCGCGTCGTAGACCTCGATGCCCTCGCGCGTCAGCACGGCGACCTCGCCGTCTTCCATGTAGGCGACGTCGCGCGTGTGCTTGATGATGGCCGTCACGTCGGAGGCGAGGAAGTTGCAGCCCTTGCCGTAGCCGAGCAGCAGCGGCGCGTCCTTGCGCGCGGCGATGATGCGGTCCGGGCAGTCGGCGCAGAGCATACCGAGGGCGTAGGCACCCTCGATGCGGCGCAGCACGCGGCCCACGGCCTCTAAAAAGTCGTGACATTCGTTGTAGTAGAATTCCAGCAGCTGCGCCACGACCTCGGTATCGGTCTCGGACTTGAACCGGATGCCCTGACCGATCAGAAATTCCTTGATCTCGACGTAGTTTTCGATGATGCCGTTGTGGATGACGGCAAACTTGCCGTTCTCGCTCACGTGGGGGTGAGAGTTGATGATGTTCGGCGCGCCGTGCGTCGCCCAGCGGGTGTGACCAAGGCCGATGCAGCCTTCTAAGTCCGCGCCGCCGTGGATCTGTTCGCTGAGGACCTTGAGCCGGCCCACCGCTTTTTCGACCTGCAGCTTTCCCTGCGCCGAGATGACGGCCACGCCCGCGGAGTCATACCCGCGGTATTCCAGATGCGCGAGCCCGTCCAGCAGGATGGGGGCCGCCTGTTCCTGACCAATGAATCCAACGATTCCGCACATATGATAACATTCTCCTTTTGATGATTTTTGAAAAATGGGCAAAATACCCCTTTACGGCGCAAAGCCGCTTCTTCAAAAGGACAAATGCGCAGTCATTTGTCGCTTTTCCCGTGGTCACAGCCCCTTTGTTCTGCGGTCGCCCGCATGTTTGCCGGCTGTGTGCGCGCCCACGGGCACGGGGAAGCATCCGCCGAAATTTCGATCCTCTTCCCACCTCGTCGTCCCGCCAAAGGCGGGCGCTGGCGCTTATGATGGAGAAACTCCATAGCTCCTTTCACTTCTGCGTTTTTTTAATATATTTCAAACCGGACTTCTCCGGATGAAAGCGGTTATTTCGCCCCTCCGCGGGGCAAACTCCCAAAAAGGGAGGATGACTATGGCTACTGCTTTTATCCGCACGATCGTGCTCTATTTTCTCATCATGGTCGGGCTGCGCCTTCTCGGCAAGCGGCAGATCGGCGAGCTCGAGCCCATCGAGCTCGTGCTCACGCTGCTCATTTCGGACCTTGCCGCCGTGCCGATGCAGGATTTCGGCATCCCGCTTTTAAACGGCGTCATCCCGATCGTGACGCTCTTGCTGCTCTCGATGCTGCTCTCGTGGGGGAGCGTGCGCTCCATCCGCCTGCGGCGGCTGATCTGCGGCAGCCCGACGGCGCTCATTTTAGATGGCAAGGTGCAGCAGGACGCAATGCGCCACAACCGCTTCACGCTCGACGAGCTCATCGAGGAACTCCGCTCTCAGGGCGTGACGGACCTCACAAGCGTCAAATACGCGGTGCTCGAAACCGACGGGCAGCTCTCTGTCCTCCTCTATCCCGACGAGCAGCCCGCAACGCCTAAACAGCTGGGAAAGCCCGTCAAGGACGACACCTTCCTCCCGCACATCTTCATCAACGACGGGCGGGTGATGGGCGAAAACCTTTCACTCGCGGGTCTGGATGCCGCGTGGCTCGACAAAACCGTGCGCGCGCAGGGCTACCACGCCCCGTCGGAGATCTTTCTGCTCTCGCTCGACGGCGCGGGCAAAATTCTGTGCATCGGAAAGGACAGTGCCAAATGAAGCGATTTTTCTGGATCCCGTTCTGCCTGCTGCTCGCGCTCTTTGGCGCGGCGCTCTTGAATGCCGCCGTCGCCGACGGTCTTGTCACAGACTGGTGCGCGGAGCTCGACAAATTGCAGGACACCGCGCAGGCGGAGAACTGGGACAGCGTGCGCGATGATCTCTCCGCGCTTCACGAAAGCTGGGACGCGCACGCGACGTATTTCCACATCACTTTGCAGCACGACGAGCTCAACGAGGTCGAATCCCTGCTTGCCCGCGCGGACAGCTTCGCCTTCGAGCAGGACGAGGGCGAATTTCGCGCGTGTGTCGCGGAGCTCAAATCGCAGCTTTTGGTGCTGTCGGAAATGCAGGAAATTTCGATTCAGAACATTTTATAGCTCACTTGCCCTCGAGCAGCTTGTTGAGTTCCTTCATAAACGTGTCGATGTCCTTGAACTGGCGGTAGACCGAGGCAAAGCGCACGTAGGCCACCTCGTCCACGGCGCGCAGCTTGTCCATGACGAGCTCGCCGATGTACTCAGTGCTGACCTCGCGCTCGAGAGAGTTCTGCAGCGTCTGCTCGATCTCGTCCGCCTTCTGCTCGAGCACCTCAAAGGGAACGGGGCGCTTTTCGCACGCGCGGATCATGCCGTTCAAGACCTTGCGCTTGTCAAAGCTCTGGCGGCTGCCGTCCTTTTTGATGACGACCATCGGCAGGCTCTCCACCGTCTCATAGGTGGTGAAGCGCTTGGCACACGAGAGGCACTCGCGCCGGCGGCGGATGCTGCTGCCCTCTTCGGCAGGGCGGGAATCAATGACCTTGCTCTCTTTGTATCCGCAATAGGGACATTTCATCGTGCAGAACCTCTTTTCTCATCTTAGTCAGAGAGAGTATAGCATACTTTCTTTCGGGATGGTAGACATAATTTGCATTTTTTCACAGGATGGGCGAATTTTTCTCATTCACGCGATAGATCACACACTTTCTCCCGTCGACCATTCCGATGTGGGCAAGGCAGAAGAGCTCCGGCAGCGGGAACGGCGCGCTCTCGCTGTACGGCAGCGCCAACAGTTTTCCGCTTTTCTCCTCGCGTACCATCGCGCCGGATAACAGTGAGAGTGCACAGTCGAGCCGCGCCGAACGGAAAAACGAGCCGCGCGGCAATGCTTTCCAGTCCCCCACCGCTCTCCCCTCCTGTCGGCACAAAATAAAGAGCCTGTGCTATTTCTATGCACAAGCTCTTTTCTTTATGTAGGGATTTTACTGCACGCTGTAATTGCCGCGTACGAGCAGCTTTGTGCTGTTTGCGCTCGCCTGCACGCCGCGGCTGTCGACCGTCGCCATGTAAAGGTGATTCTTCTGCAAACCGAGGCCGCCCGCAAGCGCCGCGCCCGACGTCTCGTCGATGAGGCCCGGGGTGCTCGCCGCCACGCACACGCCGCTGCCGGTGCGCAGCATCGCCTCGCAGCCGACGCCCATGTACAGGATCTGCCCCTGATTCAGCGTCACGACCGTAAAACTCGCCGCCGTGCCGCCGGAGGCGTTTCCGCTCGACGCGCCGTACTTCTGCTCGAAGGCCTGCGTCTCGCTCTTCACCTGCTCGGTGAGCTTACTCGAGAGCGTCTGCTCGCGCGAGGCGGTCTTCTTGTCCACCTCGGAAAGGATCTGCGGCAGGAATTTTTCATTTAAATAGCTCAGCGTCACGAGCGGGTCGCTGCTCGTGCCCGCGCCGCCGGTCGCGGCGACGGTCAGCGTCAGCACCGTTGCGCTCACCAAAAGCAGTCCCACCAGACGGGCAAAGGCGTTGTTTCTCTTTTTCATGCTGTATTCCTCATTTTCTCCCCGGCGCGCACTCTTTCCGTACGCGCCGGAGGGGTTAGACCAACTGTGTGTTTTGCAGGCCGAAGCTCACGGCGATGGCTGCGTCGATGCGCTCCATCAGCTCGCCGTCCACGCGCCCCATGCGCTCGCGCAGGCGCCGCTTGTCGAGCGTGCGGATCTGCTCGAGCAGCACCACGCTGTCGCGCGGCAGGCCGTAGTCCGGCGCGGAGAGCGCGATATGCGTCGGCAGCTTCGCCTTGTTCGTCTGCGAGGTGATGGCCGCCGCGATCACCGTGGGGCTGTAGCGGTTGCCGGTGTCGTTCTGCACGATGAGCACCGGACGCACGCCGCCCTGTTCGCTTCCGACCACGGGCGAGAGATCGGCGTAATAAATATCGCCGCGTTTCACATTGATATCCACTTAGCTATTCACACTCCGAGCGGAAGAAGTACCCGCTGCCCTTTCGGTCAGGGGCCACTGTCATTCTCCCACGCGGGGGCGGAATTTATACGGGCGCACAGGACTTTCCCGCTTTCCGCCCCTGGGATATCCTATGCCCGCGCGGCATCCGCCGTGCGTTAAAGCGCCTTGAGGTCCGTATCCACGCGCGCGCCATGCAGAAAGTAGTGGCGCGGCACGCGCTTGCTCACGGCGCAGAGCAGCTCATACGGAATGGTATCGCACAGCCGCGCGTCCTGCGCGCAGCGCACGTTTTTGCCGAAGATCTCGATCTCGTCGCCGCTTTTGACCTGCGGCAGGTCTGTCACGTCGATCATGCACATATCCATGCAGATGCGGCCCACCTGCTTCGCCCGGCCGTAGGGCGTGAGCACCTCCATCTTGTTGGAGAGCGCGCGGTGCAGACCGTCGGCATAGCCGATGGGCAAAACCGCGATGCGGCTCTCGCGCGCGGTGACATAGGTGCGCCCGTAGCTCACGGACGTGCCGGGCGCGAACTCGCGCACGGTGGCCACGCGGGACTTGAGCGCCATGACCGGCTCCATGCCCATCTCCTCGGCAAGCTCGCCCGAGCCGTAGAGCAGGATGCCGCAGCGCACCATATCGCCCGCCCACTCGGGGTAGCGCACGATGCCGCCGGCGTTGCAGCAGTGGCGCAGCCTAAAGCGAAAGCCGCTGCGCTTTTCCACCTCGTCGATCATGCGCGCGAAGAGCGCGTGCTGCTCATGGGTAAATTCAACGTTTTCTTCGCCGTCCTCGTCCGCCACGCAGAAATGCGTGAAAATACCCTCGGCGTCAAGCCCCGGCAGATGGACGAGCTCTAAAATATCGCGCAGGCTCGCGTCAAAGTGCGCCTCGTCGCAGGAAAAGCCCAGGCGGCCCATGCCGGTATCGAGCTTGACGTGCACCTTCATCTTCTTGCCGAGCCGGACCGCCGCGTCGGAAAACGCCCGGGCGATCGAAAGGCTCTGCACCGCCTGCGTCATGTCGAGCTCCAGAATGCGCTCGGCTTGGTCGGCGGGCGTATAGCCCAGCATCAGCACCGGCAGCGTCACGCCCGCAAGGCGCACCTCCTCGCACTCGTCGATGTTCGACACGGCAAGATAGCTCGCACCCAGCGCTTCGAGCTCCTTGGCGACGGGCACCGCGCCGTGCCCGTAGGCGTCTGCCTTGATGACGCCCAAAAGCTTTGTATTCTCGCCGACATGGCGGCGGATCAGTTCATAATTGTGGGCCAGCGCGTCGAGATCGACCTCGGCCCAGGTTCGTTTGAGCGTGCTTTCCACGTTCTCTTCCGCCCTCTCTTGCTTGGGATCCGCGCAGATCAATTCTGCGTACTTGGAGGTAGTATATCACCAAAAACAAAATTCGTAAACTCCGCCGCGGCAATAATTTTTTCTTCCGCGCTCACCTCAAGGTAGACCGGCGCGCCGGAAGCGTCGAAAAACAGCGCCGCGCCCAGCGTTTCGCCGCCGAGCGTCATGGTAAAATCCGCGCGCAGCGTCTCGGTCCCGTCGAGCGTTTCGCTGCCGCAGCTGTCAAGATACGCTTTCGAAAAGCCGTCCAGCACCAGCGGCACGCAGGAAAGCGCCGACACGCGCGGCGAAAGCGTCCCCGCGTCGAGCGCCATGCCGTCATATTCGAGCGTGAGCGCATCGCCCGTCATTACCGCCGCGACGCCCGCGAGTTCCTCCGGTGCCAGCACCGCGGCGCGCACGCTGCCGCCGGCGCTCGTGAGCGAGAGCGTATAGCGCAGCGTCTCGTCCTCGCGCGGCACGGCGACCTCCACGATCGCTTCGTACCCGTCCATCTGCTCCCAGCGCTGCTGCCACTGCTCGATGCTGCTTTGTGCCTTTTCCCCGCAGCTCGCGAGCAGCAGGCAGAAAACAAGCAGCAGGCATCCCCTTTTTTTCATGCTCCTCCCCCTCCTTCCTTATGATATATGTATCGTATGCTTTGCACATGCCGCTTTCCCTTTGGGCCGATACGCAGAAAAGGACAGGGAACGCAGTCGCGTTCCCTGTCCTTTTTCATTTCAATTGTACGGGGGCTTACTTGAAGTTCTTGCGGAAGAACTCCTGCGCGTTTCTGTACATCACGCCGTCGGCATCCTCCTGCGAAATGCCGCGGGAGATCAGATACTCGTAGATCGAAGCGGCCTTGGCGGGCGTGTTCAGGCACTCGGGCAGCAGCGAGCCGTCGAAGTCGGAGCCGAGGGCGAGGTTCTTGTTCGCGCCCAGCTCGAAGAAGTGCATGGTGTGACGATAGATATCGTCAAGGCTCTTGACTTCGCCGTCGTCGCGCAGGAACTTCACGAAGTAGTTCAGGCCGATCAGGCAGTCGCGCTTGACCATCTCGCGGATCATGTCGTCCGTGAGGTTGCGCTTGTGGCTGCACAGCGCGCGGGCGTTGGAGTGCGTGGCGACGAAGGGCTTGGTCGCGACCTCAAGAAGGTCGGCAAAGCCGTGGTCGTTGAGGTGGGAGACGTCGACGAGGATGTTCTCCTTTTCCATCTCGCGCACGACCTGCTTGCCGAACTCGCTCAGGCCGTGGTCGGTGGTGTGGCCGGAGCCGATCTCGTTCTCGCCGTTCCAGGTCAGCGTGATGGCGCGCACGCCCTGCTCGGCGAGCACGTGGACGCGGTTGATGTCGCCGGCGATCGCGCTGCCGTTCTCGATGGTCAGGAACGCGGCGGTCTTGTTCTCGGCCCAGGCCTTCTCCATGTCGGCGGCGTTGCGGCAGGGAGCCACGCGGTCGGCGAACTTCTCCATCTGGCGGTAGAAGTTCACGCGGTTCTTCTCAAAGTAGGCGATGGCCGCGTCGCCGCGCTCCTCGTCGGGGATGAACACCGCGTAGAACTGCGCCCAATGCACATCCTTGGGCATGTTGCTCAGCTGCAGCACACGGCCGGGATCGTCCAGCGTGTCGGGGTTACCGGTGTTGGCATACTTCCAATCCGCCAGGGTGTCGCAGTGCAGATCGATCAAACCATAACTGTTCATTGTACTAACTTAAAATCCTTTCTTTGCTTTCTTCACGCTTGCAGGCCGATCTCCTCGCAGGAGAGCACTTCCTTGCTGCGTGCATATTCCTGATAGCCCAGCCCGCGCTCCGCGGTTTCGATCTCGCCGACCTGATTGTCGTAGGGGTCGGCGCGCCAAAACTGCTTTTCCACGGTGAACGGCGCTTCAAAAGCGCTGTTGGCCACCATGCGGTAGGCATCAAGATTGCCGAAGTAAAACTTGCGGCGCTCCTCGTTCTGTGCTCTCACCGCCGCCGTGCCGTAGCTCGGGTCGGCGAAGAGCCAGCCGTAGGGGGCCACATAAAACTGCGCCCAGTCGTGCCCGCCGCAGAAATCCGGCTCGGCAGTCAGGCCGCTCTGCCACCTTGCGGGAATGCCCGCGCAGCGGCACAGGGTAATAAACAGCAGCGCAAAGACACCGCAGTCGCCGCTGTAGCTGCGCGCCGCAGATTCCGCGATATTCTCGAGAATAAAGTAGGACGGCATGAAGGTGTACTTCATGTTCAGGGTGATGAAGTCATAGAAAATGCGCGCTTTTTGGAGCGGATCGTCCACGCCATCCGTCAGAGACTGCACGAGCGCGCGGATGTAGGGGGTGAAGACGATGTGCGGAGCCTGCTCCTGCGTGAAGAAGTCCGGCTGGATCTTATCCGCCTTCATTTGGGAAACGTCGTGGTAGCGCGCCGTGTGCACATAGGAGTACTCCACGGAAAATTCGTGGTTTTCCGCCATGTGTTCCTCCCAGCAGACCGTGCGCTGCGGCGCGTCCTCGGGCGAGAGCATGCCGTTTGCGGGCGACATGGCCTCGATGCGGATGTCGCTCTGCTGCTCGCAGGCAGCGGGGATGGGCAGATGCACGCGCACGAACATGCCCGGCGTAAACTGATCGTCGTTCACGCGGACGCTCGCGCGGATGCGGATGCGGTTGGAGATGCCGCCGTTTTCGCGCATCAGGCGATGCACGCGGTCGAGCCGCCCCTCGCCCTGCTCCTTCGTCACGCTCTCAACGCCGTGCATCTTCACGCCCGCGCGGGCGGCGAAGGCAGGCTCGGCCTTGCACATGGTCTCGAAAAAGCGGTCGAAAAAGCGCATCTCGCCGCCGATATACAGCCAGCCGATCTTGCCGGCGTCCACCCGCTCGTCGAACTCCTCCTCCGAAAAATCGGGGATGTGCGCGCGCACCACGGCGAGCGCGTCAGCGCGGGTGAAGGGATAGTTCTCCGGCAGGCGGCGGATGATCTCGCGCTCCGCGGTCAGGCAGGCGCGCAGCGGCTCGGGGACGTTATCCTGCGCAAGGCGGCGGTCGATCAGGCGAGTCGCCCCGTCAAAATCTCCCCATGCCTTGCGCCGGGCGATATCGTCCGGCAAGCCGATGTTCAGATATTGCAGGGTATCGTTGATATTCATGAAAAATTCCTCAAAAAGTTCTCTTTGTGAATCCTGCTCCCGCGGCACAGGGCCGCAGGAGCAGGAAATTGGTTCAGCAAAGGTTACGCGAGCGCGTGCAGGATAGCGCCCATGCCCAGGCCGAAGATATTACCGATGGCGGCGCCGAGAACGCCCATCAGAACGCCGATACCGGCGAAGGAATCATCATAGGCGCAGGCAATGATCGGCGCGGAAGCGGAACCGCCGATATTGGCGACCGATGCCGTGGAGACCATGCACAGATCCCAGTGGAAGATCTTGGAGAGGATGTACATGCCGACGACGTGCAGGATGAGAATGAACACGCCGTAAACGACCCACATCGGAGCCTCGACCAGCGCGTTGAGCGGGGCCTGGGTAGCGAGCAGGGAGACGACGGCATACAGCAGGATGCTGGAGAGCTCTTCGACAGCGGGGAGCTTGCCGATCGGGGTCATGGCGCAGACCAGACCGAGAACGGTGACGAACAGCGTGGTGCAGGTGCCCTTATCGAACATGCTCAGGCCGACAGCCTTGAGGCCGGTGTTCATGGCGAGACCGATCTTCTGGGACAGGGCGGAGACGATCAGAGCAAGGCCGATGAGCCAGATCCAGTCGGCCGCCTTGGCCTGCTTCTTCTCGTTGGCGACCTCCGCGTTGGCGGCGGCGGCAACAGCTTCGAGCTTGGAGGTATCAGCCTTGACGGACTTGTTCCACTTGCCGGCATACTTCACGGCGAACAGCAGCAGGGCGATCCACACGGAGTAGCAGACGGTATCAAGGGTAAGCGCGCAGGCATAAGCGCCGGAGTCAACCGGAAGGGCATCGCCCATAGCGGCCATGTTGGCAGAGCCGCCGACCCAGGAAGCATACAGAGCCGCGGTAGCGCCCCAGATGGTCTCGCCGCCGCCGAGAGTACCCTTGAAGATCGGGAAGCCGATGATGAAGCCGAGCGCCAGAGTGATCGAGCAGCCCAGGAAGATGGCGATCATGCGGCCAGAGAGCTTGGCGATCTTGCGGAAGTCGCAGCGCAGCAGCATGACGAAGATCATTGCGTACAGAAGGTTATTCTTCAGCGCGCTGTAAGCGGTGCTGACGCCCTCGGAATTGTACAGGCCCAGGGTGCAGAACACCATGTTGAGAATGTAGATCCACACCAGGGGCGGGACCCAGTTGAAGACTTTCCACTTGGCATACTTTTCCAGCGCCAGCAGACCGCCGGCCAGGAACATCAGAAACGCGATGAACGTAAAGCCGTTTTCGATTGCAGGTAACATACTTTTTCTCCTCCGAAAAATATATTTCTTTTCAATGGACCCGGTACCAGAATCCATATAAAAGACAAAAAGAAATAAAAAAGCCCAACAAAACCGAGCGTTTCTCTCAACGCCTGATCCTGCTGGGTTTCACACGCGGCGCCATGAGGGGAATCATGGCAGGCGACTGCGAAGCAGCCATATGCAGTTATCGGTTTGCAGCGCTCACTTTGTTTCCTGCACGCCCGTCATCAAGCGCCAGCGCTTGAGCGCGTCGCGGTAGGCAACGAGCACGGCCCGGCGGGACGAACCGCCGTAGCGCCGGTTCAGCTCGCTCTCCAACCACTCGTCAATCTCCGGGAAGACCTGCCCCACGAAGAGCTTGCTCAAAAACGTCTCTGTCGTGGAGATCGTGTGGGTGCAGCTGAAATCCAGGACCTCGTAGGTCGCATCATCGACCTCGAACGCCATATAGAATGTTCCGTAGTTTTTGGTGATGGCATTATCCGCATTCGTCCGGGACTCGCCGATGACAAAAACCGAGTTGATCCGTCCCAACGCAACCCCATCTCCTTTACAGTTAAAGTGTATAATACATTAATCAACAGCCAATTATACAGCAATCACTGTTTCTGCCGCTATTATAGCAACCGTCGGCGGGATTGTCAACATTTCAGATTCCCAAACATGACCAATGTTCATTTTTCAGCTAATATAGACAAGGATTTCCGTCTGTAAAATCCCCGCAAGGCTGAAAATTCTGTCCAACTTGACAATCTTTTCATTCCCCCTTGCAATTGTCTCATGACCGTGTTAGCATAAATATGCTTATAAAAAATAATGAATCGTGCTGCTTTACTTTGCTTGAGAATGCTACAGCGTTCTTCACCGCAAATAAAACCCAGCGAAAGACGTGGACTCATCGCGTCTTTTGCCGGGTTTTTTCTTTTGCAGCCGCCGCGAGAGGGGGAATCACCGTCAGCATACGCCGCGCATCCACAGGAATCCATTATATTTTAGAAGGAGGAAACATCATATGAAGAAAAGATTATGCTCCCTGCTGCTTGTCCTCACGATGCTCTCCACGCTCCTTGTCGCGCCTGCTTCCGCTCTTGAAGCGGACAGCACGGACACTGCCGGCGCTGCCGCCGCGTATGTGTACCTGGGCGTGAAGGGCTACGGCACCGTAAGCTCCAAGGATCCCGGCAAGGACAACTTCGTTCACCGCTTCTTCACCGACGGCAGCGAGGTTGAGTACACCGTCGCCAACGACGGCCGCTACAGCATCCAGAACACTCTGCAGGAGGGTTATGTTTATAACCTGACGGTCGAAGATGGCAAGGTGACTGCCGCTTCTCCCGCTGAGGCCGCTGCTGAGGGCGAGATCACCGCGATCGACGCCGGCACCGTGACCGTCAGCGGCACGACTTGCAGCTACACCAGCATCTATGAGATCAGCAACAACGCCGCCGGCTCCACCGCCGTCACCGCCGCTTCCGGCACCGACGGTCTCGTCGGCAAGACCGCCAAGGTCTACGGCGACACGCTGTATCTCGCGTTCGTGGCGGAGGATTACACCGCTCCCGTCAGCGGCACGCCCGGTCTCAAGACCCTGAAAAACTACCTCCAGACCGCGATGAACCCCGTCGGCACGACGCTGTACGTCTACGGCGCGGGCTGGGACTGGCAGGATGACCTCTCCTCCAACCAGTCCATGACCATCGGCCTGTCCCAGAGCTGGATCGACTTCTTCCAGCAGCAGGACGCCAACTACACCTACAAGAACAGCGCCGACAAGGCCCACAGCTACTATCCGCACAACAGCTGGAACCAGTACTACTATGCCGGTCTCGACTGCTCCGGCTATATCGGCTGGGTCGCCTACAACGTGATGAACACCGAGAGCTCCACCAACACCACCAACGATGGTTACGTCATGAGCTCCACCAAGATGGCCAAGACCTTCGCAAACAACGGCTGGGGCACCTGGACCCGTGATATCACCGCGTTCAAGCCCGGCGACATCTTCAGCATGAGCGGCCACGTCTGGACCGTGGTCGGCGTGTGCGACGACGGCTCCATCGTCTTCCTGCACTCCACGCCTTCCAACAGCAAGGCCGGTCAGGGCGGCGGCGGCGTTCAGCTCAGCGCCCTGAACCCCAACGGCGACAGCGACAAGGACTGCGAGGCCTACAAGCTCGTCACCAAGTACATGACCAAGTACTACCCCGAGTGGAGCACCCGCTATGACGCGGTCCTGCGCTCCTACAGCTCCTACGCGACCCCCGCTTCCGGCAGCTCCTTCAAAGAGACCTGGTCCGGCAACTTCTCCTGGAACCTCGACGGCACGGGCCTGACCGACCCCGACGGCTATGCCGACATGAGCGCTGACGAGATCCTCGCCGACCTCTTCGGCGAGCCGATGCCCACCACCTGCGAGAACGCCGTTTACCTCGGCATCAAGGGCTATGGCACCGAAGCCGCCGACGGCGACTACATGGACCTCGACGAGTTCACCCACCTCTTCTCCGTCAACGGCGAGACGAAGGAATTCACGCTCTCCAATGTTGACGGCAAGTATGCCATCCAGAACAAACTTCAGGAAGGCTATGTCTACGATCTCTCCACGCAGGACAGCGTTCTGAACGACGCGAACCTCGCCAAGGCCAAGGCCGAGGGCAAGATCGAGTCCGCCACCGCTTCCTCTGTGACCGTCGGCGGCAAGACCTACGACATCGCCAACGTCTACGAGATCACCAACAACACCGCCGGTAAGGCGACTGTTACCGCCAAGACCGCTGCCGACCTCACCGTCGGCGCGACCGTCAAGGTCTACGGCGACACCGCGTTCCTCGCGTTCGTGGCCGAGGATTACACCGCTCCCGTCAGCGGCACCGCCGGCGAGCGCACCCTCAAGAACTACCTCCAGACCGCTCTCACCCCCGTGGGCACCGCGCTCTACGTGTACGGCGGCTCCTGGGACTGGCAGGATGTCAAGTCCTCCAACGAGGCGATGACCATCGGCCTGCCCCAGACCTGGGTTGATTTCTTCCAGCAGCAGACCAGCGACTACACCTATAAGTACGTTGATCCCACCACCGGCTATTCCTACAACCCCGACAGCTATTATTCCAACCCCGGCCGCTTCAACCAGTACTATTACGGCGGCCCCGACTGCTCCGGTTACATCGGCTGGGTCATCTACAACGTGATGAACACCGAGAGCGCTACCAACGATAAGAACGACGGTTACGTCATGTATGCCGACGAGCAGGCCCAGCGCTTCGCCAACGACTACGGCTGGGGCTCCTTCACCAAGGACTTCACCGCTAAGGACTTCAAGCCCGGCGACATCTTCAGCATGGACGACGGCCACGTCTGGACCGTGATCGGCACCTGCTCCGACGGCTCCATCGTCTTCTCCCACTCCACCCCCTCCACCGGCAAGACCGGCAACCCGGGCGGCGGCGTGCAGCTGAGCGCTCTGAATCCCAGCGATCCCGACAGCACCGACTGCGAGGCCTACCGTCTCGTCACCTACTACATGCAGAAGTACTATCCCGAGTGGAGCGAGCGCTATGACGCCGTTCTCAAGGATTACGACTCCTACACCGAGGTAACTCAGGACGCGAAGTACTGGGGCGGCAAGTTCTCCTGGGCGCTGGACGGCACCGGCCTGACCGACCCCAACGGCTACGCCAACATGAGCGCCGCCCAGATCCTCGCGGACCTCTTCGGCGAGGTGGACGCTTCCTATGACAACGCCGTGTACCTCGGCGTGAAGGATTACGGCACCGTTTCCTCCAAGAACCCCGGCAAGGACAACTTCATCCACCGCTTCTTCGTGGACGGCAAGGTCGTCGATCTCAAGGTCGCCAACGATGGCCGCTACACCATCCAGAACACCCTGCAGGAGGGCTATGTCTACGACCTGACCGTTGAGGACAGCGTCGTGACCGCCGCTTCCGCCGCTGAATCCCAGGCCGAGGGCACGATCGATGCGATCAACGCCTCCCGCGTCACCGTCAGCAGCTCCACCGTCAGCTACTCCGGCATCTATGAGATCAGCAACAACGCCGCCGGCTCCACCGCAGTCACCGCTGTTTCCAGCATCGACGGTCTCGTCGGCAAGACCGCCAAGGTCTATGACGGCACGCTGTACATCACCTTCGTCGCCGAGCCCTACACCGCTCCCGTCAGCGGCACGCCCGGTCTCAAGACCCTCAAGAACTACCTCCAGACCGCGATGAACCCCGTCGGCACGACGCTCTATGTCTACGGCGCCGGTTGGGACTGGCAGGATGACCTCTCCTCCAACCAGTCCATGACCATTGGCCTGTCCCAGAGCTGGATCGACTTCTTCCAGCAGCAGGATGAGAACTACACCTATAAGTACAGCGCTGATCCCGCGCACAGCTACTATCCGCACAACAGCTGGAACCAGTACTACTACGCCGGTCTCGACTGCTCCGGCTATATCGGCTGGGTCGCCTACAACGTGATGAACACCGAGAGCTCCACCAACACCACCAATGATGGTTACGTCATGAGCTCCACGAAGATGGCCAAGACCTTTGCCAACAACGGCTGGGGTACTTGGACCCGTGACATCACCGAGTTCAAGCCCGGCGATATCTTCAGCATGAGCGGCCACGTCTGGACGGTCGTCGGCGTGTGCGGCGACGGCTCCATCGTCTTCCTGCACTCCACGCCTTCCGACAGCAAGGCCGGTCAGGGCGGCGGCGGCGTTCAGCTCAGCGTCCTGAACCCCAACGGCGACAGCGACAAGGACTGCGAGGCCTATAAGCTCGTCACCGAATACATGACCAAGTACTATCCCGAGTGGAGCACCCGCTATGACGCGGTCCTGCGCTCCTACAGCTCCTACGCCACCCCCGCTTCCGGCAGCTCCTTCAAAGAGACCTGGTCCGGCAACTTCTCCTGGAACCTTGACGGCACTGGTCTCACCGACCCCGACGGCTATGCCAACATGAGCGCCGCTGAGATCCTCGCCGACCTCTTCAGCGATGTCGACAACCAGGAGCCCGTCACCCCGGTCACTCCCTCCAAGCCCAGCAAGCCCTCTCAGCCCGAGCAGCCTGAGCAGCCCAGCCAGAACGGCTTCGTTGACGTCAAGCCCGGCGACTACTTCTATGACGCCGTGAACTGGGCCGTCGACAAGGGCGTTACCTCCGGCACCAGCGCCACGACCTTCTCCCCCGACGCTTCCTGCACCCGTGCCCAGATCGTTACCTTCCTGTGGCGCGCCAGCGGCAGCCCGGAGCCGAAGACCACCAGCAATCCTTTCACGGATGTTGCCGCCGACGCTTACTATGCCAAGGCCGTCCTGTGGGCCGTTGAAAACGGCATCACCAAGGGCACGAGCGAGACGACCTTCTCCCCGAACGCTTCCTGCACCCGTGCGCAGGGCGTGACCTTCCTGTGGCGCGCCAACGGCGCTCCCGCTGCATCCGCCGCGGCGTCCTTCACCGACGTTGCCGCCGATGCTTACTACGCTCCGGCAGTGGCCTGGGCAGCTGAAAAGAACGTGGTCGGCGGTGTCGGCAACGGTCTGTTCGCTCCCAACGCCGTCTGCACCCGTGCGCAGATCGTGAGCATGCTGTACCGTCTCAGCAAGTAATGCTTCTGTCGTCTTCGGACGCTGAATAAACCTCTCCTGCAGCCCGGACGCCGCGGGCCCTCACCGTGGTGTCCGGGCTGCCCTTATCCTCAAATGTCAGAAAGGACCGTACATTTCATGAAATTTTCCAGCAAAGTCGAAAAATGCGGGCTTTCGCCGATGCGCAAGTTCCACCCCTACGCGGTGGCAGCGGAAGCGCGCGGCGTGAGCATCTATCACCTCAACATCGGCCAGCCCGACGTGCAGACGCCCCCCGCCTTCTTCAAGGCCATCAAGGAGTTTGAGCAGCCCGTGCTCGCCTACGCGCCCTCGCCCGGCATTCCCGAACTGATCGACGCGATCCAGAACTACTACGACAAGCTCGACATGCACTTCGATAAGAGCGAAATCTACGTCACCGCCGGCGGCAGCGAAGCGCTGCAGATCGCGCTCCAGTGTATCCTCGACGACGGCGACGAGATCCTCATCCCCGAGCCGTTCTACCCCAACTACAACACGATGACCCGCACCTGCGGCGCAAGCATCCACCCCATCCCGACCTGCCCGGAGGAAGGATATCACTACGCCGACCGCGAGAAGATCGAGGCCCAGATCAACGAGCACACCCGCGCCATCATGGTCACGAACCCCGGCAACCCGACCGGCGTCGTGCTGAGCCAGGAGGAGATGGAGATGCTCGTCGATATCGCGGTCAAGCACGACCTCTTCCTCATCGGCGACGAGGCGTACCGCGAGTTCGTCTACGGCGGTGAGAAGCTCCAGTCCTTCGGCGAGTTCGTCGATAAGGCCGCGGACAACATCATCGTCATCGATACCGTGTCCAAGCGCTTTTCCGCCTGCGGCGCGCGCATCGGCTGCCTGATCTCGAAGAACAAGGAGCTGATGAGCCACGCGATGAAGTACTGCCAGGCGCGCCTGTCGGTCGCGACGCTCGACCAGGTCGCGTCCGCCGCGCTCTACACCGTCGGCCCCGAGTACTTTGCCGCCGTGCGCGACGAGTATAAGAAGCGCCGCGACACGCTCTGCGCCAAGCTGCGCGAGATCCCCGGCGTTGTGTTCGACGTGCCGGGCGGCGCGTTCTACGTGATGGCGGCGCTGCCGGTGGACGACGCCGACAAGTTCCAGCGCTGGCTGCTCGAGGAGTTCAACGACAACGGCGAGACCGTGATGTTCGCCCCCGGCGCACCGATGTACGCGACCCCCGGCAAGGGCAAGAACGAGGTCCGCATGGCCTACGTCCTCGAGTGCGACAAGCTCGAGCGCGCGATGGATATCCTCAAGAAGGCCATCGAAGAATACAACAAGGCCGGCCTGTAAGGCATTGTCTGAAAATAATAAAAAGCGGAGGACAGAAGCGCTGTCCTCCACTTTTTATCCGCTCTTCCATATCCACATTGCTGGCCAAAAATTATAATAGAAGCACAAAATCGTACAAGTTTCAGGAAGTACAACATTGAGGTAAAATCGCGCTGTTTTGAGGCTTACAGGCTGGTACAAGTACAAGAAATGTACAAGCTTCCAATCAAAAAAGCGCAAAAAAGAGGAAGCACCGTTCGGTGCTTCCTCTCGAAAATCGCTTGATTTTCAAGGTTTTTCGGCTTACTTGAAGTAGCGGTCCAGCAGGCCCTTGAGCGCCTTGCCGTGACGGGCCTCGTCCAGTGACGGATTTACCTCAGCGTAACTATCCAGCTATATAAGTCCTTTATTGTAATCGAAAAGTTTTTTGCCCACACTTTGCCCACAAAAAACACGCTCTGCAAATCCAGTACCGAGTCAGGTTCTACAAGTCAAATGCTTACTTATTCTGACCTGCCGCTGATTTAGCTTTGGCGCGGTGCCGCGTGGCTTTCTTCGTAACCGTGTCGTACTCAATCAGTCCGGCATCCATCTCGCGGATAAAATCCTCCACAGCGATGGTCGCCACTTTGGTACTGCCCAGCTTGACCGCCCGCAGCAGTTTGGCGCTGATAAGGTCGTATACCGTATTCTTGTTGACCTTCAAAATCTTTGCCACTTGCTGAACCGTCAGGAACTCACAGCTGGTCTGACGGACTTCTTCTACCGCAGCGCTGGTCTGCTCATTCATTGCTTTCATGCTCATGCACCTCCTGCGGAAATTATAGAGGGTGCAGAAGCATTTCGCAAAAAATCACATCAGGCAGTCTGAGCCTCATCCAGTGCTTTGACCTCATCAACTGTCAGGCCCAAAGAGTTTGCGATTTCTTCGTAGGACAGTTTTCCCAAAGCTAAAAACGAACGAGCCGCTTTAATCGCGTTTTCCTTGACCGCTTCACGCGCTGCTTCATTTCTCATATCTTCCATAGCCTTGCACATAGTCGCAACTCCTTCCGTATCTTCTTTGAAATAGCGAACTCTGTCCGCCAGAATTTGATAGTGCATCTCTTCGGCGCTGGTGCAGGAAAAATCGTGCATCAGCTGCCCCAGAGCCGTATCGTCTTTGATCTGGGCGTTCACATACAGGATATGCGATTCGTCCCCAAACAATGCGCCGGTTTCCCGAACCGTCCGATCAATATGATAGATTGGATGGCCGTTGCCCAGCGCATCATGCTCTGTGATGAAAATGACATAGGTTTCGTTCAGCTTTTCATATTCATCGCCGGGTTCGGTCACATTGGCGTCGATCAGACTGCTGTTATACCGGGCACGCTTGACGCCAGCGCCTTTATCGCTACGCTGCACCTCGATATTGTAAACGCGGTCTGCCTCATCGACGGCCAGAATATCCAGCCGCACAGAGCGTCCCTGCAAATTCTTAATATCGTGCTGACCGTGTGCGCGCTGTACGCGCAAATCAGTGCGCTGTAAGATAATTTGAAGCAGGAACTCGGCACAGGCTTTGTCCTCAAATACCTTGTTCATAAAATCATCATCTAACAGGCGCAGGCCGCGTAAACGCTGCAAATCTTCTGCGTGCTTGCGCTCAAAATCTAAATCAGACATCACTTCACATCCTATTTCACTTATAATATAACATAGAAATAACAATGGTTCAAGCTGTGGTATTTGAACTTTTTCGCATTTTTACTCTGACCGCACACCCGGCAGTTCTACGGTTTGTCCCTCAAATTGCTCTACAAAGTCCAGCAGGGCCTTGCGGCTGACTTTGCGGCTCCCCAGCTTGATAGAGCGGAGATAACCGCAGCGGATCAGATCATAGATCATATTTTTGTTTACATGGAGCAGCTTGGCTGCTTCCGGCACAGAGTACAGAATATCCCGGCACTCTATGACCTCTTTCGCCAGTTCGTTATTTCGCTGGCACTGTTCTGATAATAACATATTGATACTCCTATCAATCAAGTGGAACCGCCGTGCCTGCACAGCGGCTCCGCTATTCTTCTATTATCGGCGTTTATACCCGTATCCTGTTCCTGATGGACTGCCTGTTGTGACAGAACACCGTATTCAGCACATTGGCACGCTCGCTCCGAAACCTTCTCTCTGGAGGTCGTGGCCTGCTTCCCCTGTGCAGTATCTAATACGGACGCTCATTCGGTTTTCAAGGTGCAAAGGCGGGCAGGCCGAAAATAGCCCTTGCCAGCCTTTCACAGAGGACAACAGGCAATAGTGTGTTGTCCTCTGTGAAGGATTGGCAAGGCTGTTTATCGCAGTTCAAAGCGGTCAAGAATGGCCGTTACCAACTTGAACTGAAGTTCTTGGTAGAGTTCTTCGTCAAGACAGGTATAGACTGTACCGCTGGCATCGTACAACTCAAACTGACTGAGTTTCAGCATATATCCCTGATAATGTCGCAGTATCTTCTCAAGTGCTGTATTATCGCCGTTTTTCGCCTTTACGCTGGTAGCCAACGGAACACGGCGGATAACCGCTCGGTTATGTTTCTGATTGTTTTTCAAGTAATTCCCTCATTTCTTTCAGTGCCTTGGTTCTGGCTGATTGTATCGTACTTCGCACGACATGAAATCGTTCACTAATTTGCTGGTCAGTCCAATCGCAGAAATATGCAAGCAGAACGATTTGTCGTTTTCGTCTTGAAAGCTGGCGCAATGCCTGCGCCAGTGCATCGTTGTTTATGTTTATCGGTAATTCTAAGTCATCGAACAGATATTGTTCCAGCGGGCAGATCGGGTCGTTATGTATCGGCTCAAATAGCTGACCGTTTGGCAATTCTGAAAACAAAACTTCCGTTGCGTGGTGCCTTTGTTTGGCTCTGTACCAATCTCTTGCGAAATTCCGAAGAACAGTTTTGCAGAAGCTATCGAACTTGCCTTCAATACGAGAAATGTCTTTATCAGACCATTGCATCGTCCACACCCCCTTTCCGCGCATTGCGTGAATTGGAAAGGGGGCATCTCTTGTCTGGTTATTATCTAATACGAACCGGCATGTTAAAATGCCAATTTCCCCGAAAAAAACATCTTTTGAAAAAGGTTCATTGCATCGAACCAAACGAAAACGATGTATGCAGAATCGTTTTCGGTGAACTGCAATGCAATGATTGCTGGACGGCAGCATACAGTGTACGCTTGGTAAATCACGCAAAGCCGAATGGCTGGCGCTGCTGAGCCTAACGGTTAGAAGCTGTCCTATTTTCTATTTCAACAACACACTGAGATCTTTCTGTCAAAAAAGCAGCTGCCTACTTTTTTCTGTAGGCAACTGCTTTTTTGAATTCAATGTTTGTCCGCCGCTTTGGAATGGTCCAGCAAGGTATGCTTGCTTTGACGGCGGAGGATCCGCCGCGCAAGGATGCCAAGCGCCGCAAGAAGGCCGAGTACGGCAGCCGCTGCGGGGAGCACAGGAAAGACCGCCGCCAGCGCGGCGTCTCCTGCGGCAAGGCCCCGCAAAGTTTTTTCCGCCTGTGCCATGCCATAGGCGCAGGCTCCGGCACTTCCGATGGCAAGTCCCGCTCCTCCCAGCACCAGCAGCGGTCCTGACGAAGCGGAGCAAACCTCTCCGGCAGGACAGCCAAGACTCCGCAGGATCATGATCTCCCTGCGGCGGGCATGCGTGTAAAGAACTGTCACCAGAAGAAGGACGACCAGCGCCAGCACTCCGAAAAGTCCTGCCGCCCAGGCGGCGGACCGGCGCAGCGGAGCAGCTGCGGCCACGAAGTTGTTCCAGCCGTTTTCCTCCCAGTGAAGCGCCCATCCCTAGGCGCGGAAGCGGTCGCCATACTCCCGCTCAAAGGCATCACGGTCCTCCATGGACCGCAAAACCAGGGTAGTCCAGCTGTTGTTCACGAAGTCCAGCCGGTCATAGGTTTCCGGCACAATGCTCTCCGGCAGATAGAGCTCGCCGCGCCAGCCCTCTCCCGCCCTGGCAGTACTCAGGTTATGAACGATGCCTACCACGGTAAGCTCCAGATGCGTGGACGAGAGCTGTGAAAGGGGCGTCCCCTCCAGGTCTGGGCGGATGGCACTGCCGGGATACTGGAGATCCCATACCCGCAGGGAAAGGTGGTCTCCCACCGACAGCCCCGCCGAGGAAGCCAGTTCCGAGCGGATCACGCAGACGGGGCTTTTCTCTGCATTGTCCAGAGAATTCAGATAGCGGCCTTCCACCAGGGCAAAGCGGTCATTCAGGCCAGCCATGGCGCTCATATCCTGGGTCGTGAAGAACGGGGAAGAGCGGATGTTGACGGTAAGCAGGTTCACCTCTTCCCGCACTCCGGCAAGTTCCGAAAGGGCCGCATCCGCTGATCCTTCGGTAGGATAGAGCCAGTACCCGGAGGTCCCCAAGGGCAACAGCCGAAGGAAATAGCTGCGGCTGCCGACCGTATAGCAGGTGTGAAAAAGGATCCTCTCCCCGCTCTGTGCCTGGGCGGCTGCCGCTTCCAGCTGTGCGCGATCATTGCTATAGGAATAGACGGTCAGAAGTCCCGCAGACACCGGCGCGGCGGCAGGAAGTCCCGCCACGATCTCTGCGCTGCGGACGGTAAGCGTCAACTGATAAGAAAAATTCTGGACCTGGCTGGAACTCCAGTTCCCCGCAGGGTCCTGTTCCAGAAAGAACACATCCTCATAGTCTCCCTCCCGGATCTCAGCGGATACATAGGTCCCTTGCAAATAACAGGCGGCAATATTGGGATCAAAGCACTCATAGGCGCTGTCGGCAGTGAAATGATCGTCCATGGTATAGGTCCCATAGCGGCGAACATCCAGCAAGGCAACTCGGGGGTCATCCTCCACAGCCTGAACACAGGCCGTTACGTCGTGTTGATCCGGGTCGCCGGAAATGGGCTGAAAGCTGCCGATCGCGCGGTAATATCCCTCCAGCTCTGCTACCGCGCCTGAAAGGACCGCTGACTGCAGCATTTCCGTCAAAAAGGCAAAGGCTGCCGCAGCGCAGAGCAGAAAGATCATTGCGCTCTTTCCCGGCTGGCGGAGCGCCGATCTCCAAAAAAGCTTTCTCGGCATTTGATCTCCCTCACTTTCCGCCGTGGGATTGGAGCGTCCCATCCCGCATTTCATAGACCCGGTCTGCCTCTGCCGCAATGGACATATCGTGGGTCACGATGATCACGCAGTAGCCGTTTCCCGCCAGGCGGCGGAGGAGCGATACGATATTGCGGCTGTTTTCCCCGTCCAGATTGCCGGTGGGTTCGTCCGCCAGCAAGACCTTAGCCCCGCCGGAAAGCGCCCGGGCAATGGCCACCCGCTGCTGCTCTCCGCCGGAAAGCTGCGCGGGAAACCGGCCTTCCTGCTCCTGCGAAATACCGACTTGGCGCAGAAGTGCCCTTGCGTTTTCCTCCGCGTCCTTCCGCTTCCAGCCCTGCAGTTCCCGGGGAACGCAGACATTTTCCAGCACGGTCAAAAGCGGAAAGAGCTGAAAGGACTGAAAGATCACTGCCACCCGCTCCCGGCGGTAACGGTCCGGGTCTATTGTGAAGATCTCTTCGCCGTTTAGCAGAATGCGTCCCTCTGCGGGTCTATCCAAGCCTGCCAAAAGGGAAAGAAGCGTGCTCTTTCCGCTGCCAGAGGGGCCGATGACCGCAGTCATTTCCCCCGGGAAAAAGTCTGCGGAGAGCCCTTGGAGCACTGCCTTGGTGCTGCCCGGATAGCGGTAAGTCAAATTATCCAGTGTCAATTTCTCCATGATGTAATCCTCCCATCATTCCTTGGTCTGCAGCAGTTCCAGCGGGTTCTTCCGCAGGATGGCGGCTGCTGTTCCGCCGCCGCCCAGAATGCTTCCCAGCAGGAAAAGGCCCCCGCAGAGAAGACTTTGCCCTGCGCTGCTGCCTAAAAGCAATGCGATAGTCAGCCCCAGCAGGCTGCCCGAAAGCGCCGGATCCAAAACCTGCCGCACGGCCAACCCCCCGGTCCGGCACTTGCCGAGACCCAGAAGGCGCAGGATTGCCAGTTCCCTTCTGCTTTGCAGCACCAGCATGACCGCAGTCCCTACGGCAAGCGCCGCCGAAAGGGCAAGGGACACCGGGTACAGGACCCGCAGCAAGGTGACGTTTCGTTCCAGCGGCTCTACTGCCTGGGTAAGCTCCTCATCCCGCAGCAAAAGTAAGAGTTCCGCCGGGCCGGAAAACCGCTGCAGCAGTTCCTCCGCTTCCGCCCGGAACTCCGGCAGCCGGCGGTTCTGCATCGGGTCTACCGCAAAGGTATAAACGCAGTAGGCCCAGCTTTCCCCCACCTGCTGCAACGCCTGGGTCAAAGCGCCAGCTGGCAGAAGAAGCCTGCAATCGCTTTCCCGTGTTTTCCCGCTGATCACGCCCACCACCCGGGCCGGGAGGCAGTGCTCCCCAAACCGCAGGGTGATCCGTTCTCCCGGCTGGATCTGGAGTTCCCGCAGCACGTCCGCCGCTACCGCTGCCCGCAGCTCGGCCGTATCCGTGAAAAAGATGTCCTCCTGTCCCTTCAGGTATCGAATGGTGATGCTGCCGTTTTGCACTTCCGGGCAGTCCTCCGCCCGGGTGACCGCCCGGTAGATCAGGTCCCGGACAGTCCGCCCCTCCTGCGCGGGCAGAAGCTTTCCTCCCAGCTTCCGCGTACCGGTGAGGGCAGTCACGCTGGTCCCGGCATCCGCCGACCCGCCAATGACCTTCGTCACCGAGGAAAAGACGCCCAGCGCTTCCAGCTGCTCCCCCAGCGCGGCGGGGACCATGCCGCCGCCGTGGAGATATTTCCCGTCCGCTTGCAGGAGTTCTCCCGTGACCCGGACCGTTTGGTAAAGTTCCTCTATCCGGGCCTGATTTTCCCGGATGCTGCGCTGCAAATAGCCGTTTCCAAGCAGCATGGCCGCTGCCAGCAGCGCTGCGAGGATGGTACGGCCTGGCTGCCGCCGGCTGTGGAGCCACAGCCAGCGGCGCTCCCAGCGGCGGATATCGGCAGTTGACATCATTTCTCTTCCCCCTTTGTTCCCGGCGGGCAGGAAAAAGCTCCGCCCCTCCGTTCTGATCTTAAAACGGAGAAGCGGAGCGAAATCGGACACTTCCTGAAAAAATATTTTTTAGAATGACCTCAGCGTTCCAGCACAACGCCCCGGGCCACCCGCAGCAGCTCGTCCTGAGAAAGATAGCCCGTGAGGTAAAGAATCAGCCCGCCATCCTCCGCCTGCCAGACAAGACTTGTTGGGCGGCTGCCATCCGGGCAGAGATAGAGCTTCCCCGCGCTTTCCCCGACCGTAACGCTTTCCGTCCGATAGCTTTCATCATAGTCCAGGCTCAGGCTCCAGTCGTCGCGGCTGATCTCGCAGGAAAAGAGGGTGTCCTCCCGCCCCGCCGCCGTCAGGACGGCCGTAAAGCGGTGGCGGTCCTCCTCGGGGAAAAGCGCTTCCTCCACGGAAAAGCCCTCCGGCAGCCAGGTGAAGCGGCAGGCAGGGGCCTCTTCCGGGGCGCTGTCCTCCGCCTGACGGCCGGAAAAGAGGTAGACGGCATTCTCACAGGTTTCCTGCACCCAGGAGAGAAAGCCCGCCCGGGCTTTCTGGTCCGCGGAGAGCCAAAGCGCACTTCCCAGCAGCAGCGCCAAAAACACGCATGCTGCCCGCTGCCGCTGCTTCCGCCGGTGTTCCCGCCGCTCCGCCTGACGGAGGACCGGCTCCATCTTTTCCTGAAACGCAGGGGAAAATTCATGACGGCACTCCTCCGGTGCTGGCAAGGACGAAGGATACGCTTCCATCACCGTCTGAGCCGCCCGGCGCAGCTCTTTTTCCGTAAAAGGGTAGTCCTCCTTATGTGTCATGCGTTTCTCCCTCCTCCAATTGCCGTTTCAATGCCCGCTTGGCCCGCCACAGGAGCTTCTGGACGGCAGCGCTTTTCATCCCAAAGAGCGCCGCCAGCTCCTGCACGTCATAGCCCATGGCACAGCGCAGCAGCAGCGCTTCCCGGTACCGGGCCGGAAGCGCCGCCATGGCCCGCGCCAGGTCGCTGTCCCCGGGGAGGGAAAGCTCCGGCCCCGGCAGGGCTTCCAGCTCCGCGTCGGATGCCAGACGGCGGCGCCAGCGCAGAAGATCGATCGCTTTGCTCTCTGCAATGATAACGACATAGGCTCTGGTTTTTGGACAGTCGATGTCGGAAATTTTTTCGAAATGCTCTAAAATGGCGAGAAATGCCTGATGGACCGCATCCTCCGCATCGCTCTCATTTTGAAGGAGCTGCATTGCCCGGTGGAACATCAGTCCCCGATAGCGTTCATAGAGCATTTGAAAGCGGGCTCGCTCTCCGGGTGCTTCCAGCGCCTGCAGATAGATCAGCACGGTATTCCCTCCTTCCCGCGTCTCCCAGCGCCAGAGCGGCTGCCGGGATCGTCATGTTCATCTTAAAGCAAAACACGCTCCGCGTCAACGCAGCTTTCACCGGCCGCAAAATCGTACAAGTTTCAGGAAGTACAACATTGAGGTAAAATCGCGCTGTTTTGAGGCTTACAGGCTGGTACAAGTACAAGAAATGTACAAGCTTCCAATCAAAAAAGCGCAAAAAAAGAGGAAGCTGATTTCTCAGCTTCCTCTCGAAAATCGCTTGATTTGTAAGGGGTTTCGGCTTACTTGAAATATCTTTCCAGCAGACCCTTGAGAGCACGGCCGTGACGGGCTTCGTCGCGGGCCATCGGTGCTTGCCGCACGGGCAGGCCGCTTCGCGTCCTATGGGGAGTTTAGGAATATCAAGGCTTTGCGGGATTTATCTATTTATCTTTTCACTCTCATTCAAGTCGCAAGGCTGTGGAAGTCTTCCAAAAAACTTCCACAGGAGGGCTTTGCTATGGCTAATGAAACGGGTATTTACAAGTTGAAAGACGGCGGTTGGGGTTTCCGCTATACTATTTCTGTTTGCGGAAAAAGAAAGGATGTTAAGCGTGTGCGTGATGCTTACGGCAATCCAATAAAAACAAAACGAGATGCTGTTCTCGCAAGAGCCGAAGCAATGAAAGCGGAGGAAATTCCCCAGCAGATAAGGATTGTTAGAAAAAGCGTGAAAGAGGTCTATCAGGAATTTTGCGAAAACGGACGCAAAGACCGTGCTTACCGGACAAAGCAAAAGCAGGATAGCCTATGGAATAATCATCTCTGCCAGAAGTTCGGCAAGCGGTATGTCAATGAGATTAACTCGTCAGAAGTCAACGACTATCTCGTTGCTCTCTACTGCGAGCAAGGATATTCCTATCAATACACCGAAAGTTTTTTGAAGATGTTTTATCTCATTTTCGGGCAGGCATATTCCCGCAACTACCTCCCCGTTGATCTCTACAACCGCCTTTGCGTCAACAAAGACACAAAAATAAAAATGCCGAAGATGAAAACAGAGGACGATACCGCCATTGTAACGTTCAGTCGAAAAGAACTCGCACTTTTGGACGAATACTTCAAGGGGACAAATGCGGAAACGGCGTATTTGCTCGGTCGCTACTGCGGACTGCGTATCAATGAAACGTTCGGCCTGAAATGGTCGAATGTCGATCTCACGGCGGGAACAATTACCATTGACCGGCAGATGCAGTATCAGGACGGACTAATCAAACTCGTTTCGCCGAAAACACGGAATTCCAAAAGAACAATCTACCTTTGTCCGACGCTCAAATCGCATTTGGAGGAAAAGGCACGACGGCGGGACGAAGATCAAAAACTATTTGCTTCTGTGCGGGAACAAAAAGTTCGTTATATTGATGATTTGGACGGCAAGAAAATTCCCTCAACGGATTTAGTGAATTGTCTGCCTGACGGCACAATTCAGACGGTCAATTCATTCAAATACCCCTCACGGGAGATCAAGCAAAAACTCGGCATCAACTTCAAATATCATTACTTACGTCATACCTACGGAACACTAATGGCGGAAATGAATACGCCAACGCATTTACTGTGCTCTCAAATGGGGCACGGACATATTCACATCACACAGCGGTATTACCTCGCAATCTCTCAATCAGGTGTCGAGGCTTTACAGAACAACTTAAAGCATCTGTAAGCATCATCGAACATCTTTTAACATCCAGAAGCAACTATAAATAAAAGGGAAGATGTTTTCACATCTTCCCTTTTATAATGGCAAATTTTGATTGTCCAGCATTTCCTTTTCATCTTCCGCCATGCCCGCTAACAGGAAGCTTAAAAGTCTCTCGTTGGACAAGACATTGTAAGAATCAGCAAGCGCAATTGCAAGTGCCTGCATAGCTTCGATAGCCTGCGGCGGGCTTAGCACTTTTATTCTTCCTGGGTACAACGCTAGCCAATTATAGAATAACGGCGTCAATTCCACTTGCAGGCTTACGGTAAAATGCGATGCGTCATAGGGGATCATGGAAAGGTCTGTTCCGAACTTTTCCACAATATGAGTCGCGCAGTCATTATGAGCGAGCAGTTGCACGGTTGTTATCCCCTCACTGAACATTCCTATACCGAACGGTCTGAACTTAAACTCCAGCAGGCCAGATTCACGAATAGTATCTTTGCCTTCTCTCGGCTCATCTAATACCCTTACCCGCTCCACGCGGTCAGCACATATCGATGCTATTGCAGGCATCCCCTCCTGCTCGGTATGTGCAACAAGAACATGACGCTCCCCATCCCACACTACAAGATACGGGCTGACCGTAATAACAGCGCTGCCATTGTGCTTTGTATATTGCTTGGGTTTATCTCTGTTGGAGGTGTATTTGAAATAGCGGAAGCTAATCTTCCTATCCTTTGAAATCGCCTCATAAATGCAATCCAAGCCCCGCATTGCTTCCTCATTCATGTTGCGGACACGGTTCGACACATACGCTTGACGATTTAGAGAATCTTTCGTATAAACATCAGCAAGCTGCTTGATCTTCTGCGTCAGCTGCGCCGCCATATTTTCGGTCAAGAACTTTGCAGACTGAACGCAATCGACCAAAAGGCGCAATTCATACGGCTCAAATTGCGGCTGTGTAATGTAATACCCCCACTTTGAGGGATTGTATTCTATTGGAACGCCAAAATCTATTTGCAGGCGCAAAATATCATTATAGATCGTTTTCACCGATGCAGAAACGCCCATAGACGCTAAGTATTTGGAAATATCCTTTGCGTTCTTAGGGTGTTCTTTCGTTGCATGGGTATAGAGATAATCACGAATATAGAGCAGTTTTACCCCTTGCCCCGAAGATCGCCCTTGTCCCTTTGCCACGATAAAGCCCCCATTCAAGAAAAATTTCAAATACTATGCTCTCAGTTAATGGTTTTTGCGTTTTTGGCGTGGTAGCATCAAAAGGCAATATAAAAGGGCGGTTGTCCGCCCTCATTCGCTGTCTTTGATATACTCCATGATGTCCCCAACATTACAGTCAAGGATTTTACAGAACATTTCGATCGTGTGGGTGCTGACGCTTTCGTTCCGCTTTAGTCTTGTAATCTGCGCGGGGCTAATGCCGTATTTCTTAATCAGCGTATATTGTGAAACACCTTTTTCTTTCATAACATTCCAGAGGTTTTCGTAAGAGATCATAGCATTCAAGCCTCACTTCCTACTTGAATGTTAATCGGAAACGGTGTATATTGATATTAACCAATATCGGTTAATAAAAAACATTGAAGGAGAGAAGAAAATGAAAAGAACTATAGCATTGCTTTCATCCCTGATTATGGTGCTGTCCCTATGTGCCTGTGGTGGAGAAAGTACAGACTCTAACACAAACGCATCGAAGGATGGAAGCGTATATAAATTGGGTGATACGATTGAAACTGATCTTTTTAAGATCACCCCGTCTTTTACCGGCTATGCTAAAAGACTTTCCAACCAACCGAACGAAGATTATATGACTCCTGCGGGCTATTTCACCGATGATAGTCCCTACATTGCGGGCGATGAAAAAGTTGAAATTTATGGTGAAATGAAAATTGAATATGTGGGAAATGAAAAATCAACTGTCCCTCTCAAAATTGACATCTCCGCAGATTACGACAATGGTTACGTGTTTGATGGTGATGCCGTTTATATGGGATATCGTGAGGCTGACGATGAATCGTGGCATTGGAAATACGACGATACTATTGAATTTGAACCTTTAAGCAGTTCCACAACTCGCATTTTACGATATTGTGTCGAAGTTCCCGAACAGGTGGAAACCAATGCGGACAAGGCTCTTTTAGTGACCATTTCCGTGAATGACGAACCGTTTGTATTTGACTTCCGTTCCGCAGATGTTCTTGGTTCTGACTATGACCCTCGGGCGGAGTTTTACCAGCCGGTTGACGACGAAACAAAACAGCAGATTGTAGCATATCTTAAAGCGAATGGATTAAAGGAAATGGGTTGGTATGAGCAGAATGTCAACTACTTTGAGTTTACATTCGATGATGAAAACGTTTATGCTCGGATGCCTCTCGCAAGCAATCCCGATTACGGTTATGATTTTAACGGCACTTATGAAGTATTCGCAAAAACAATTTTGATTACTTGGGATTACGGTACGCAAATGCACTTGGACTACACATTTGATGGAAATTCTCTTACCGTTACAGAGTTTGACTACAATAGATAACAGCAAAGAACAGGGGGCAGTTTGGCTCCCTGTTCTTTTAACTCTCCAAAAGATCAATGTATTTATAAGCCGTGGTTCGGCTGATATCGCATACTCTCGCCAACTCGCTCAAATTCAGTTGTTTACTGCGATACGCGGGATAGTGCCGTAGAAAGATCGGCGGAATGTCGTCTGCGGTCAGCGTCGGCCTCCCGATCCTCGCGCCCTTGGCCTTGGCGTTTGCCATTCCCGACTTCACACGTGCTCGAATGATACGCAATTCCAATTCCGCAAACACGCCTGACATTTGAATGAACGCATTTGTCATTGGGTCGATCTCCCCGTTGGAGCAATCCACGGTGATACTGCCGACGATCACCAACCGCAGACGCTTGGCGCGTATGGCCTCGATAATCTCGCATAACTGCTTGGTGCTTCTGGCGAGTCTGGAAACCTCCAATGTGATGATCGTATCGCCCGCCTGCGCCTGCTCCAAAAGAGAGGATAACTGACACTTCACAACGGCGTCGCCGTGCTCGTATTCCAAAAAGATGTTCTCTGCGCCCGCCTGCTTCAACTCCCGCACTTGGCGGTCAATATCCTGTTTGCTCTCGTTTGTAGAGCATCTTGCGTAGCCGTGTATCATTTCGTATTCCTCCCTTTGGATTGCTCCACGGGCTTTTTGTTGCCCGTGGAGCGTATTTCTTTCAGCAGGACACCGTGAATCGGCGGGAGCTGACAGGCTTTGTGAAGTCCTTGTAGAGATCGGCGTAAAGTCTCTTAAAGGACGTGCTGTCAAAACGATTGGAAACAACGCTCGTATAGCGAAGGATATAAGCGCCTGCGGTCAGCTCTTCCGCGCCGAGGCGAAGCATTTCGCCCTTGAGCGTGTCGCGGATGGCATCTGCCTTGGCCTTTGCCTTACTTGCGAGATCATCGTAGTTATTCATCGTTTCAATCAGGCTCTCAATCTCATACTTACTCATTTTCTTTCTCCTTTTGGATTGTATTTTGTCGGTAAGCGGTGGGTGGCGTTAAGTTTATCACATCGACACCGGAGGTTTTCTTGTCCGTTCCCACTCTGATCTGGTCGCGTTGGCGTTCGACCTTGGCTTACCTCTTCCCTTGAACTGATTATGTATTACACCTTTATTGAGTGTATTTCAATTCGCAGGTTCTACAAATATTACACTTATTTCTTGTGTAATATTAGCACTTGAAATAGGTGTAATCATATGCTACAATAAGGACAATGGAAAAGGAGGCGATTTTCGCAAATGCCAATCGTATATAAAATTGACGTGTTGTCCGCTTTGAAGGAAGCAGGCTACAACACGACTCGCATCCGCAAAGAAAAGATTATGGGAGAAGCAATGCTCCAAAAGATAAGGAGCGGTCAAATGCCGTCGTGGGGAACGCTTGAAGTAATCTGCTCCCTCTTGGACTGCCAACCTGCCGATCTGATCGAGTATGTAAAGGACGAAGAGTAAAGGGGCGGTGTCCGCGAAAGGGGCGTTCTTATTTCCTGAACGAAAACAGGGCTTTTTCGGCGGTCAATACTGCCCTTTTTGCCCGTCCAAACGTGTATAGGAAAACAAATGGTTTTCTGAACGCGACGGCGGGATATATTTCGGGAGAAAACTTTTCTCCTTTCCTCTCAGGGAATAGGCGTGGGCGACACTCCCGCGAAATAGCTCTTTCATACCGGAAGACGGTCTTTGCGTCTGTCTGCGGGCGGAGCACTTTTCCCGCCCATCGGCGGAAACGAAAAAAAGCGGTTTTTAAGTCGCACATTTAACAGTCTTTTTCTTCTTCTATTCTCTGTTAAGTGTTTGACTTAAAAACCGCTTTGCTTATTTCCAATCCTTGAATATCTTTTTGAGAGATTCATCGACCGTCGCCTACATCGTTTTCTCGATGAAACGAAACATCTCTGCCTCCATTACGGATTGCTCCCGCTTCTTTTTCTTCTTGCGTTTGCTGTCTGCGTCAATCCTCACTTGATCTTCACCTCGCTTGTAAAGATGATCTGGGGGACGACCTCTTCTTCCTGCTCCTGAATGCGGGAATATATCGCCTCGCGTTGCTCCAACCAATTTGCCTGTGCGGACTGCCCGTTCAGTTGATACCAATAGCGATTGGGTATCATCCCATGTGATCTGTAAAGGTTCGTCATATCTACATTCATAGGGGTATCTCCTTTTTACTTCAAAATAATATCATCGACGAGGCATTGCCTCGTCGATGTAAAGAGAAATGAAAAGCCCGCCTACTCCGTGCGCTTGCGCGCGGGTGGCGGGGTTTCATTTCTCTTATTCTCTTCGTAGTTATTTGAAAAATAGGCGTGATGGATAAATAGGAAATGACATATTAAAAACAGATACTTTTTCCCCAATAATAATTATCTTTTCTTTTATTATTAGGCAAAAAGTATCCGTTTTTATTTTGCTTTCCACCACGCACTTAACTCGATCTTCTGACCGCGACGTATAAAAAAATCTTCACCGAGTTTATCAGAGATCATCTGCTTTACAATTGCCTCGAAGTCTTTTTCCAACACATTTTTTGCGGACACGACCACGCTGACCGATACGTCCAAATCATCCGCAATTTGCTGATTCGTAATCATCACCTCGGGATTATGAGCGATTAGCCAAAGAAGCAATTTAATAACGGCCTCCCAACTTACGCTTTCAGAAGAATACTCACGCGTCCGCACACGCTCAAGCCATTCCCTCGGCAAGGCAATTTCTTTTTCTTTTGGAATGATACGCAGGCTATATGTTCGTCCATTAACGGAACTTTCTATATAGTGCCTGTCTGTTAGACGTTGAATAGCCTCCCGCAACGCCTCTCTGTTTTTGTGCTGTGGGGATACGGAAAAGTATCTACACATATCAGTCAGATTGCCGTGATACTCTCCGCCGAAGTCCGCAAGCATAGCTAAAATGCGGAACTCCTTCTTATCGAGCGGTAGCCACTCTCGATAAAACGCTACATTCTCCATACTCTCGCACCTGTTTTATCTACTTATATTCCGTGGAGAGGATTTTCCCCGTCAGCAGACGAGGAAAATCCCTTCATTTTCTTGCCGAATAATGGTGTCATACACATAAAAAACGAAGTCAACGGAGTATCTCTCAAACCGCTCCGTTTCGCCTTTGAGATCATATCCACGCATAACATAGTGGCGGATACACTTCTCAACGGCCTCACGATAACTGACACCATCGGCACGCACAAAATTCTCTTTCATATCAATAGTCTCCTTTTTATTATATTTAGGTAGGTTTATCATTTACTGATTGCTGGCATGCTGTAAAGCATAATTGCTCGTCTGCTCGACGGGGAAATTTACCATTTTGGCCTTTGCGTTGTTTTTGATCTTAGTGAGCTTCACTTTGCTTACAACATTCTTGCCGTCCTTCATCGTGAAGTTAGGAAACTCATTCAGAAACCACTGCTTGGCCGAAGGATACTTGTTCTTCGCATCGCCCTGTGCCTCATTAAACTCTGCCATCAGTTCTTCGCTGTTTTTCTGATCGCTAATATAGTCCATCATCATTTTGAGCGTCAGGCCCTTGTAAGTTTTCTTGTTTCCGCTATTCTTAATGGTCTTTTCCACCACGCGGAAAGTGGGCTGACCTTCGATCATTTTAATCAGTACCTTATACTCGTCCGTAGTGGGATTGCTTGCCTTTTTCAGCGTGGCCTTGGTAGCAACGATAGTGCGGTTGGTGAAATCATAAGCAAACAAATTCTTCATAGTGATTCCTTTCTTTGTTCCGGTTGGAACTGGCTATTGTTTGGGAGCCATACCCTTTTATTTCAGTGAGATTTGTTTTGTTTCATCTCTCACTTTCTGGGCTTATTATAGCAAAATGGGTATCCAATAGTACCGGATACCCCAAGCATAAATTCAAATTGATTTTTTATTTTGCTTTGCAAGAAAGATGTCTATTCTTCTTCCATTTTGCTCTTGGACGCTGAAAGATGAAAAAAGATGTTCAATAAAGTTCAAACATCTTGTTTCGTGAACAACTAAAGGTGTATCATAGCAACATCCACATGGCAGACTTCCACATTGGCTTTTCAGCGAGTGAATTTTCACCTTAACTTCCACAAAACTTCCACTCCCCCGCTCTCCCGCGGCGCAAAAAAGGGGGAAGCCGATCTCTCAGCTTCCCCTTAAAAATCTCTTGATTTTTCAGTGCTTTCGGCTTACTTGAAGTATCTTTCAAGCAGGCCCTTGAGCGCCTTGCCGTGACGGGCCTCATCGCGGGCCATCTCGTGCACGGTGTCGTGGATGGCGTCGAGGCCGTTCTTTTTCGCGCACAGAGCGAGATCGAACTTACCGCTCGTCGCGCCGAACTCACAGTCAACGCGCCACTTGAGGTTGTCCTTCGTGGTCGCCTTCATGTTGGGCTCGAGATCGGAACCGAGCAGCTCGGCGAACTTGGCGGCGTGCTCCGCCTCCTCATAGGCGGCCTTCTCCCAGTACAGGCCGATCTCGGGATAGCCCTCGCGGTGCGCGATGCGCGCCATGCAGAGATACATGCCGACCTCGCTGCACTCGCCGTTGAAGTTGGCCATCAGCTGATCGAAGATATACTTCTTGTCCTCTTCGGAAATGTCGGGGTTGTTCTTCACGGTCTTGCCGTAAACGCCGAACTCGTGCTCGGCGGCGAGCTTCAGCTCACCCTTGACTTCCTCGAACATATTGCTCTTGGCGTGGCACACGGGGCACTCAGCGGGCGCCTCGGGGCCTTCATAGATATAACCGCAAACCTTGCAAAGCCACTTTTTCATATTACTACCTCCATAAAGTCTGTGTATTTGAATTGTTTCAGTGCTTGCCTTCACTAGCGTTAGTTTAACACATTTTGCGCGCTTTATAGAAGTTGCAATTGCAACATTTTGATAAATTTTTTATGAATTGCGCTCCATCGCCTTGAGGATGCGCGGCGCGAGGATCACGCTCACGGCGATCTTGAGACAGTCGCCGGGAAGATAGGGCAGCATATAAGCCGTGGCGAGCGTCATCGCGCCGACCGAGCCGCCCTTATAGACGTTGACGATCAACGCGATATACGGCAGGCCCACGAGATACAGCACCGCAAGGCCCGCAAAGCACGCGAGCAGCAGCCGCGGCACGGAGCGGTCCTTTTCCGCGATCTTGCCGATGACCCAGGCCGTCGGGATCAGGCCCAGCAGGAAGCCAAAGGTGGGGTTGAAGATATAGCCGAAGCCGCCGCCCGCCGCGAAGATGGGAATGCCGATCAGGCCCAGCGCCACATAAAGAAGCTGCGAGAGCGCGCCGAGCTTTGCGCCGAGGAGCAATCCCGCCATCGCCGTGAAGAAGAACTGCAGCGTGATGGTCGCCTGAAAGAGCTGGAAGTGCAGGAACGCGCCGATCGTCGTCAGCGCGGCGAAAAGGGCGCAGTAGATCAGGTCGCGGGTTTTAATGTTTTTCATGGTGATTCTCCCTTTTTCACAAAACTGAAGCCATCATAACACGGCGGCGGACAGCCGTCAACCTCTATTCCATTCTGGTTTACAACTTTGCAATTTTTTTCATAATTCTGGTATGTCCCGCAGCGATTCCTGCTTCGCAGCGGAAAAGAGCCGTTCTCTCGTATGAGAGAACGGCTCTTTTTTTCTTGAACCAACCGCGGCGGCAGATTAATATTTCTTATTGTAGTACCAATAAGTACCGCAAAAAATGAGCGACTGCGCGCAGGTGACAAGGCACAGCGCCTGCCCGACGACGGGCTGGTCAAACACCAGCAGTGCAAGCAGTCCCGCCGCAAGCTCTGCATAAATGCAGATGAAGAACGTCGTGCTGCGCGCCTTGCTCGCAACATACACCGTGCGTTCATCCTTGAGCATGGCGTCGTAGTCCGCCGCCTTTTCCGGGTCGCGGCTCAGGCGGTACACGCGCAGCAGCCGCACCGCGCCGCAGATAAAAATGCCGCAGCCGAGGCCGTTATAAAAATCGCCCATGTGCGCATCGCCGAGCAGAAACCCGACGGCAAATATCACCAGACCGACAGCAATCAGCAGAACGCCGCATTTTTTCTGCTCCCGCAGGTTCATGCCTCTCATGAACTTCAAATTCATGCCTCTTCCTCCTCAAAAATGAAAATATCCTCGATCCTCTCGCCAAAAAGCCGCGCGATGCTGTGCGCCAGCAGGATGGACGGGTTGTACTTCCCGTTCTCGAGCGAAATGATCGTCTGGCGCGAGACGCCGAGTTCCGCCGCCAGCTGCTGCTGCGTCATGCCGCGTGCCTTTCTTCTCTCCTCGATGTGGTTTTTCATCGCTTCTCTCCGTTTCTAAAGTCAAGCTTGCTTTACATCTGCAAGGATAACACCGTCACGCGTAAATGTCAAGCGTGTTTTACATTTTTTTGCATTGATTTTGCCCGCGCCCTTTGCTACAATAAAAGTTAAGATTTTTTACGCAGGAGGGCTATTTCCATGTCTGTCAAGATCGCTCCGTCCATCCTCTCCGCCGACTTTGCCGAGCTCGGCGCCGGTGTGGAGGCCATCGCCACCGCCGACTATGTCCACTTCGACGTGATGGACGGCTGCTTCGTCCCCAATATCAGCATCGGCATCCCCGTGCTCCAGTCCATCCGCAAACGCACGGCGCTGCCCATCGACGTGCACCTGATGATCGTGCAGCCCGAGCGCTATGTCGATCAGTTCTGCGACGCGGGCGCGGACCTCGTCACCTGCCATGTCGAAGCCGACACGCCCGAGAAAATTCACCTCGCGCTCGACAAGATCCACGCCAAGGGCAAAAAGGCCGGCGTCGTCATCAAGCCGAACACGCGCGCCGAAGCCGTGCTGCCGTTTCTTGACAAATGCGACATTGTGCTCGTGATGACCGTGGAGCCGGGCTTCGGCGGGCAGAAGTTCATGGCCGACATGATGCCCAAGGTCTCCGCCATCCGCCGCTGGATCGACGAGAAGGGCCTTTCCTGCGAGCTCGAGGTGGACGGCGGCGTGGACGCCGTCACGTGCAAGACCTGCATCGAAGCGGGCGCGAACGTGCTCGTCGCCGGCTCCGCCGTCTACAAGGCCGCGAACATCCCCGCCAAGATCAAAGAGCTGAGAGGATAAGCGATGGAATACTTTCCCGCGGCGCTCGAAAAGCTCGTCGAGCAGTTCGCGCGCCTGCCCGGCATCGGCAGCAAGAGCGCGCAGCGCCTTGCCTTTTACGTGCTGAGTCTTCCGGAAGACGAAGCGAAGGCCTTTGCCGACGCCATCGTCGAGGCCAAGCGCACCGTGACCTGCTGTCCCGTCTGCCGCAACCTGACCGACGGGGGGCTTTGCCCCATCTGCTCGTCCCCGAAGCGCGACGAGCACGTCATCTGCGTGGTGGCCGACCCGCGCGATGTGGTCGCCATCGAGCGCGCCCGCGAGTATAACGGGCGCTACCACGTGCTGCACGGCGTCATCTCCCCGATGAACCACGTGGGGCCCGACGATCTCGAGATCAAGTCGCTCCTGGATCGCGTGGCGCAGGGCAATATCGAAGAGGTCATCATGGCCACGAACCCCGACACCGAGGGCGAAGCCACGGCCATGTACCTTGCCCGCCTTCTGCGGCCGTTTGGCGTGCGCGTCACGCGCCTTGCTTATGGCATCCCCGTCGGCGGACATCTCGAGTTTGCCGATGACGCCACGCTGATGCGCGCGCTGGAGGGGCGCAGAGATATCTAAAATAGAGACAAAGTCTCTATTTTAGAGTTGAGCCGCACTTCGCTTCGTGCCTGCAGGCGTGAAACTCTGCGAGACAATCCCTGCACATGAAAAAGGACGAGTTTACACAAACTCGTCCTTTTTCATATTGAGAGTACATCGAGAAGAAAGCGTCGCAGACTTTGTGCCGCGCACGGCGCAAATAAATTTTGATCGTTTTTTCTGACGACAGAAGGTGAATTGCCGCAAAGCGGCAAGAGAGACCGCCCTGGGGCGTGCGCGTCAGAAAAAACACTTTGCGCGGAGCGCGTGTTGAGCCTATGGCGAGGCACAAAGCGGAGTGCAGCCCTTTTCAAAAAGAAGGCGAGTCCATTCGGACTCGCCTTCTTTTTGAGTTCTTTACATCATCTTGATCGTGTAGTACACGGCGAGCAGGAAGGTGATGACCGCCAGCACCCACAGTCCGTAGTAGGCGATGCCCGAAACAAACAGCGCCACGAGGATGGCCGCAAGGCACACGGCAAGCACCGCGTAGACGATCTTGTAGTTGCCGTCGGCGGAGACGATGCGAAGCCCGTCGAGCTTTTCAAGCTTGCCGCCGTTTTTCCCCGCCTTCAGCACGGCGACGCCGAGCGCCGCGATCACGAGCGCCGCAAACACGCAGCAGCCGGTCACAAGGCCCGTCCAGTTGCCGTTCCCGCCGCGGTGGATGAGGTACATCGCCATCATCGCCGCCGTGAGCGCGAGCGCCTGGAGCGAGAATTCACGCGGATAGAGCAGGAACACGATGCCCAGCAGCATCGCCACCGGCACGAGCACGCACATCATCGTCGTGCCCTGCGGGTAGATCTTGAGCATCACCTGCGACGACACCGCGAAGAAAAAGCCGACGCACAAAAGCCACGGCGCGGCGGGCGCGAAGCGCGTCCACTTTTTGCGCATGACCCAGAGCACGAGCCCCGCGCCGAACAGCGCCGCCCCGGCAATGCCGAGGACCTTCAAAACGGTCATCATCGTCAAGACCTGGCCGACCGAGCCCTTGACGAAGTAGTTGTTCATCATCAGCAGGTAAAATTCAGCGACCAGACCGGCCGTCAGCACGACCATCGCACGGTTGACGTTGCGGTCGCTCTTGGCCATGCGCTCTGCGCGCTTGTTGTTTTTTGCCATCTATCCGAGCCTCCAGAAAGGTTATCGTTTTGTAAGCGCTCTTTGCGAGCGGAAGCATTACATCATAGTATAATACCAGAAGCAGCCGCATTTGGCAAGGGAAAATTCTTGTTCTCCTGCCAAAGCGCGCCTTTTTGCGCCGCCGGAGGGCACTTGCTTTTCTCCCCCGCAGTCCGTATAATGGGCCGCAGAAACCAAAAAGGAGGACCTTATCCCCATGGCTATGGTACAGATCAAAAAACTCCGCGCGGACGCGGTCATTCCCACGCGCGGCTCTTCCTTCGCCGCAGGCTACGACCTGTGCGCCTGTTTGGACGGCGACGAGACCGTCGTCATCCCGCCGCACCACACCGTCAAGATCGGCACGGGCCTTGCCTTCGCCCTGCCCGAGGGCACGTTCGGCGCGGTGTTCGCCCGCAGCGGCCTTGCGTCCAAGCAGGACCTGCGCCCGGCGAACTGCGTCGGCGTGATCGACAGCGACTATCGCGGCGAATGCTTCATCGCCCTGCACAACGACGGCACGCAGGAGCGCGTCGTCCGCCACGGCGACCGCATCGCGCAGCTCGTGCTGCTGCCGTTCCTGCCGATGGAATTTGAGGAAGCGGACACGCTTTCCGAGACCGCGCGCGGCGAGGGCGGCTTCGGCAGCACGGGCCGGTAAGGCGCTTCCGCCTTACAGCACGAACGCCCCGTCCACCGCGAGCACCTGCCCCGTGATGAACGACGCCTTGTCAGACGCGAGAAACGCGATCGCCGCGGCCACATCCCCGGGCGTGCCGAGACGGCCGAGCGGCGTCTGCTCCGCGAGATCACGGATCGTCTCTTCGCCCAGCACCTTGACCATGTCGGTGTCGATGACACCGGGGGCCACGCAGTTGACGCGGATGCCGCTGGGCGCAAGCTCCATCGCCAGCGAGCGCGTCAGGCCGATGAGGGCGTGCTTCGTGCAGGAATACGTCACCTCGCACGACGCGCCGTGCTGGCCCCAGATGGACGAGACGTTCACGATGCAGCCGCTCTTTTCATGCAGCATATGCGGCAGCACGGCCTGAATGGTGTTGCGCGCGCCGCAGAGGTTCACGCTGAAATAGCGGTCCCACATCTCGTCCGTCACGTCCTGGAAGAGGGCCTGACCGGCGACGCCCGCGTTGTTCACCAGCAGCGTGACGGGTCCCAGCTCACGCTCGCAGCGCGCGATCATTTCGTTCACCTGTGCGCGCACGGCGACGTCCGCCTGCACGGCGATGGCCTCGCAGCCCTCGCCGCGAAGCAGTGTTACGAGCTCGTCCGCCTTGTCCTTTCTCTCGTAGTAATTCACGCACACGGCATAGCCCTCGTGCGCGAGCTGATAAGCCGCCGCGCGGCCGATGCCGCGGGACGAGCCGGTAATGAGTGCAACTTTTTTCATGGTGCTTTTCCTCCGGATGATCGGTCATTTGGTCCGATTATAGGGGAAGCGGGCGCAAAAAGCAAGCTTTGTCCCGGCGGAACGTTTTCCCGTTCCGCCGGGAACCTTTTTCTTCCCCGCGCCGTCTAAAGAAATAACAGCGATTTGGGAGGTGCTTCTCTTGCGGCGTGACAATTCCTTTGACCGCGGCGTGCGCGCGCTTTTGCGCATCGCCGTCCCTGTTCTGACGCTTGTTCTCGCCTGGACGCTCGTGCGCGGCGCGGCGCTCCACGGTGCGAAGGCGGAGCCGCCGCGCGAGCCGGGCGACGACCGCCGCCCCATGCCGGAGATGATCGGCGCGAGCGTCTCTCCCGACCAGCCGCTTTTTTCGCGCGACGAGCTGCCCGAGGTGCAAAAGCCCTCGCCTGAGTGGACGTTTTACGTGCTCGAGTACCATAACTTCACGCTCGATCCTTCTCAGTCAACGCCCTATACGATGACGCTCGACGCCCTGCGCCGCGACCTTGACTGGCTGCGCGATCACGGCTATACGACCGTCCTGCCGCGCGAGCTTGCCGCGGGCCGGCTCGACAGCGGTGAAGCGCTGCCGAAGCGGGCGGTCCTCCTCACCTTCGACGACGGCTACGAGAGCAACTATACCCTTGCCTATCCCGTGCTGCGCGAGTACGGCGCGAAGGCCGTCATCTCGCTCATCACCGCGCGCATCGACGGCGAGACCTCCGGCTTTCTCACGTGGCCGGAGTGCCGCGTCATGGCCGGCAGCGGCCTTGTCGAGTTCGCTTCCCACACGAACGATCTGCACCTGCTCGGCGACGTGAAGGGCATCGAGCGCCTAATGAATGAAACGCAGGAAGACTACGGCGCGCGCGTTTTCTCCGACCTGCAAAAGAGCGTCGAGCGCATCCGGAGCGAGACCGGCCAGACGCCCACGACCTTTACGTATCCGCTCGGCAACATGGACGAGTGGGCCGAGGATTTCCTCCGCGCGCACTTTGCCGTTACGCTCGCGGGCGGCTACGCCCCCGCGCGCTATGACTCCCTCTACCGCCTGCCGCGCTATAACATCACCGACGACCACCCCGCCAGCGAATACCTGCCGAAGTAAGCTACTCCGCCGCGGCGAGGCCCCCGGCGCGTTTGCGCCGTGAAATGCTTTTGCTCCGCAAAAGCATTTGCACAGGGGCAATTCACTTGCCCCTGTGCTTTTAAATGTCCCACGGATCCCATCGCGCGAAGTCGCGCGTCAATTCGGAGCACAGCGGAGAATTGTTATAGGCGGAATTCACTTCCGCCGTTAAATAATTTTAATCATGCCGAGACGCGCTCCGCCGCGTCGAGGCCAAAAAAAGTCCACGACTTTCGTCGTGGACTTTTTTTGGAGCAGGGTACGGGAGTCGAACCCGCCTTAACGGCTTGGGAAGCCGCTGTAATACCGATATACCAACCCTGCGAATGTATGGAGTATATCATATCTTTCATGTCATTTCAAGGCGAAAATTCATGTCGGCGAAAATCCTTTCATATTCTTTGGTACCTGAGGAAAGGAGCCTTGCCATGAAACGAATGATCCCGCTCTTGCTCATCGCCGTCCTGCTTCTGTGCGTGCCCGTGCGCGCCGACGAGCTCGCGCTCGACGCGCCCTCCGCCATCCTGATGGAAAAGGCGACCGGCACGGTGCTCTTCGCCAAGGACGAGCACACGCCGCGCGAGCCCGCGAGCGTCACGAAGGTGATGACGCTGCTTTTGACCATGGAAGCCATCGACTCCGGCGCGCTCTCGTATGACGACACCGTGACCGGCAGCGCGCACGCCGCGTCCATGGGCGGCAGCCAGATCTGGCTCAAGGAGGGCGAGCAGATGCGCGTGGAGGAGCTCATCAAGGCCGTGTGCGTCGTTTCCGGCAACGACGCGGCGGTCGCGCTCGGCGAACACCTCGCGGGCAGCGAGGATGCCTTCGTCGCGCGTATGAATGAGCGGGCAAAGGCGCTCGGCATGAACGACACGCACTTTGTCAACTGCACGGGCCTGCCCGCGGAGGGGCACGTCACCTCCGCCTACGACATCGCGCTCATGTCGCGCGAGCTCATCCTGCACCATCCGGACATCCGCCGCTTTACGACGATCTGGATGGATTCGCTGCGCGATGGGCAGTCCATGCTCGTCAACACCAACAAGCTCGTGCGCTTCTACCCCGGCGCGACGGGGCTCAAGACCGGCTCGACCAGCTCCGCCAAATACTGCATCAGCGCCACGGCGGAAAAGGACGGCTGCGAGCTCATCGCCGTCGTCCTCGGCGGCAGCACGAGCGACAAGCGCTTTGCCGACGCCAAGGCGCTGCTGAACTACGGCTTTGCAAGCTACTCCCTCGTCACCGTCGTGCCCGAATCGCCGCTTCCCGCCGTCCCCGTGACGCTCGGCACGCAGAAAACGGTGCAGGCCGTCCTGACGGAAGATAACGCGCTGCTGCTCGAGAAAAGCCGCGCTGGCGGACTCACGCAGTCGCTCTCGCTGCCGGACCGCGTCGAAGCGCCCGTTTCCGCGGGCGAGCCCCTCGGCTCGCTCGATGTGTTTGACGCCGACGGCACGCTCGTTTCCTCGCTTCCGCTGCTCGCGGGGGAAGATGTTCCGCGCGTGACGTGGTGGCAGCTTTTCCGCCGCTGCGTGGAAACGGCGTTCTGCGCGCGGTGAAAAGCGTCTCCGTTTTTCATAAAAACCGGTCACATTTTTATGGTTTTTCATCAAAGCTGCATAATCTTCCGGCAATTTCTACAAAAAAGCATCTTTATCCCTTGACAGAATCACAAAAAGGTGTATGCTGTAAACAATTTCACAAGTCTTGATAGAGGCGCGGCTGACAACAGTAGCTCCCGGCAAACCGGCAGAGACCGGGGGAGCGAAAGGGGAGGCCGCCGAAGGGTTTATCGGAGCTCTGTCCGGTAAATGCCTGGGTCGTCGGGAAATACCCGGCGGACTGTCGTCCGAAAGGACGGAGTGCTGTCATGATCGACGCGATCAGGAGTTCCGGTGCGCTGCATTGGTTTTTGATGTTTTGTGTTAAGTCATGATGGAAATCATGGCTTAATTTTTTTATCTGCGGAAAGCCGCAGGGAAGGAGAAACATCATGAACTTTGTAGGAACCTTCTGGGCGCTCGTACCCCCGATCATCGCCATTACGCTGGCGCTGATCACCAAGGAAGCGTATTCGTCCCTCTTTATCGGCGTTGTGATCGGCGCGCTGTTCGCCTGCAACTTCTCTCCCGTCGCGACGCTCGATATGATCGTCAACGACGGCATCATCGCCGCCATCGCCGATAACGCCGGCATCTTCCTGTTCCTTGTGCTGCTGGGCATCATCGTGGCGCTCGTCAACCTCGCCGGCGGCAGCGCGGCGTTCGGCCGCTGGGCGGAAAAGAACATCCACACCCGCGTGGGCGCGCAGCTCGCCACCTTCATCCTCGGCATCCTGATCTTCATCGACGATTATTTCAACTGCCTGACGGTCGGCTCGGTCATGCGTCCGGTCACCGACCGCCACCAGATCTCCCGCCCCAAGCTCGCCTACCTTATCGACGCCACCGCCGCCCCTGTGTGCATGATCGCGCCGATCTCTTCCTGGGCCGCCGCCGTGTCCTCCACCGCCGAGGACCTTGACACCGGCATTTCCGGCATCCAGCTTTTCATCCGCGCCATCCCCTATAACTTCTATTCGCTGCTGACGTTCGTTTTCATCATCGCGCTCACGCTGCTCAAGTTCGACTACGGCCCGATGCGCGGCTTTGAAGAGCGCGCCCGCAGCACCGGCGACCTCTCCGCCGCCTCCGGCAGCGCCGAGGAAAGCGCCAACCCCAAGGGCCGCGTCATCGACCTCGTCATCCCCGTTCTCGTCCTGATCGTCACGTGCACGATCGGCATGCTCTATGTCGGCGGCTACTTCGGCGCCGACACCTCCGGCTGCACCGACTATGCCGGTGACTTCATCGGCGCCTTCGGCAACACCGACGCGTTCGTCGGCCTTCCCTGGGGCGGCATCATCGCCCTGATCGTCACGGTCATCTACCTCGTCGCCCGCCGCGTCGTCGGCTTCCGCGAGGCCATGGGCTGCATCCCCAAGGGCTTCCAGGCCATGATCTCCCCCATCATCATCCTCACGCTGGCCGTCTCCCTCAAGACCACGCTCAACGCGCTTGACGCCGCGGGCTTCGTCCACGACATGATGGAAGCCGCGTCCACCGGCCTTTACAACATGCTCCCGGCGGTCATCTTCCTCGTCGCGTGCGTGCTGGCCTTCGCCTCCGGCACGTCCTGGGGCACCTTCGGCATCCTGATCCCCATCGTCACGGCCATCTTCCCCGGCGACAGCTCGCTGCTCTACATCGGCATTTCCGCCTGCTGCGCGGGCGCGGTGTGCGGCGACCACTGCTCCCCCATCTCTGATACCACGATCATGTCCTCCGCCGGTGCGCAGGTCGAGCACGTCAACCACGTTGCCACACAGCTGCCCTACGCCATCACGGTCGCCTGCCTGAGCTTTGTGTGCTTCGTGCTCGCGGGCTTCGTGCAGAACTGGATCATCTGCCTGATCATCGGTGCGGTGCTGACCGTCGGCACGCTGCTGGCCATCCGCAGCAGCGAGGCAAGAAAGGCCCGCATTTCAGACTGATCTCCTCCTCTCTCATCTCTCATAAAGCGAAGCGGACCGGGTCTCATGATCCGGTCCGCTTCGCATCTTTTCGTGTTTTCCTTCCCTTCCGCCCTTTCTCGTGGTATACTATTAAAATATTACAGAAAAATCTGACCGCAGGAGGACCATCCGATGAGCATTGTCGTCATGGGCGCTGTTTTTGTTGATATCAAGGGCTATCCCCTCTCTTCCTACATTCCCGGCGGGCGCAACGCCGGGCGCGTCGTGCAGGTGCACGGCGGCGTGAGCCGCAACATCGTCGAGGACATCGCAAACGTCGAGCTGCGTCCCACGTTCGTGAGCCTTGTCGATGAGACGAGCGCGGGTGCGGACGTGATCAAAAAGCTCCAGAGCCACAAGGTAGACACCCGCTACATGCGCGCGACGCCCGACGGCATGGGCACGTGGCTTGCGATCTTCGACAACACGGGCGACGTGACCGCGTCCATCTCCAAGCGCCCGGACCTCCGCCCCATCGCCGACATCCTCGACGAGCAGGGCGATGAGATCTTCACGCAGGCCGACAGCATTCTGCTCGAGATCGACATGGAGAAGGAGACCGTCAAGCGCACGTTCGCGCTGGCGGAAAAGTACCGCAAGCCGGTCTACGCGGTCGTTTCCAACATGAGCATCGCCATCGAGCGGCGCGATTTTCTGCGCTCGGTGCACTGCTTCATCTGCAACCAGCAGGAGGCGGGCATCCTCTTTTCCGAAAATTACGACGGCCTCACGCCCGACGAGATGCTGCCCATCCTGCGCGACAAGATCCGCGGCGCGCAGATCCGCCGCATGGTCGTCACGATGGGCGCGCAGGGCGCGGTGTTCGCCACGCTCGACGGCGAGGAGGGCTACTGCCCGGCGAAAAAGGTCGATGTAAAGGATACGACCGGCGCGGGCGACGCGTTCTTCGCCGGGGCCGTCATCGGCCAGACCTACGGCAAGAGCATGATGGAATCCTGCGAGATCGGCACGCGCCTTGCCGCCTCCGTCATCACGACGGGCGAAAACGTCTGCCCGCGCTATCTTCCCAGCGAGTTCGGGCTGGACGTGCCCGTGCAGGACTGAATCGCTCGCCGGTGATTGCTGCCTTCCCCTGATAAAGAAAAGGCACGGCTCAAGTTGAGCCGTGCCTTTTTCACGTTTCATTCACGCTTCCTTCAGCTTTTCCTCCAGCAGCTTGAACGCTTCGTCCGCCGCCTCCGTGCGGATCGCCGCGCGGGACTTCTCGCCGAAGTCGAAGCGCTCGGCGATCGTCTCCTTTGGCGACGAAAAGCCGATGAACACCGTGCCGACGGCGTTGCCGCGCTCGTCGCGCTCCGGGCCCGCAACGCCCGTGACGCTCACGGCGAAGTCCGCCGTCGTCGCCCTGCGCGTGCCCTCGGCCATCGCGCGGGCCACGGGCGCGGACACCGCGCCGTATTCCTCCAGCATCTCCGCCGGAACGCCGAGCACGCGGTTTTTGACAAGGTTCGTATAGCTCACGACGCCGCCCATGAAAACGAGCGACGCGCCCGGCACATCCGTGATGCGCTTGGCGATCAGGCCGCCGGTGCAGCTCTCCGCCGCGGCGAAGGTCACGCCGCGCGCCTTGAGCGCTTCATAGCAGCGCTGTTCGACTGTTTTTTCCTGTTCCGCCATAAAAAACGCTTCCTTTCAGAACTTGATGCGTACAAATTCACGATTCGTCATCGCGCGGTCGATCAGCCCCTCGATATCGAGCGCGGCCTCGGCCTCGCGGACCTCGTCAAGGTTCGGCTTCGTGCGCGGGTGACGCGGGGTAAAGACCGTGCAGCAGTCCTCGTAGGGCAGGATCGAGGTATCGAACGTGCCGATCTTTCGCGACAGGCGCACGATCTCCTCCTTGTCCATGCCGATGAGCGGGCGCAGCACGGGAAGATCGACCACGTCCTCCGTCACGCGCAGGGCCTCCATCGTCTGCGAGGCGACCTGACCGAGGTTTTCGCCCGTGACAAGCGCCTTGGCCTGCACCTGGTCGGCCGCGCGCTGGGCAATGCGCATCATAAAGCGGCGCATGATGAGCGTGAAGAACTCCTCGGGGCAGTTCCTTCGAATCTCCTCCTGAATTTCCGTAAAGGGAACGACCTGCACAGTGAGCCGCCCGCACCAGGGGACGAGGAGCTTCGCAAGCGCAAACACCTTCTCCTTCGCCGCGTCGGACGTGTACGGCGGGGAGAAGAAGTGGACCATCTCGAGCTTCACGCCGCGCTTTGCGATCATGTAGGACGAAACGGGCGAGTCGATGCCGCCGGAAAGCAGGCTCACCGCCGTCCCCCCCATGCCGACGGGCAGGCCGCCCGCGCCCTCCTGCGCGGGGCCGTGGACATAGGCCGCGTCGTCGCGGATCTCGATGTGCACGACAAGCTCGGGGTCGTGGACGTTGACCTCGCAGCTCGGGAACGCCTGATGCAGTGCGCCGCCGACCTGCTGGGAAAGCTGGATGGACGTCAAGGGGAAGGTCTTGTCGGCGCGCTTGCTCTCGACCTTGAAGCTCTTCGCCGCGCGCAGATCATCGGCAAGGTACTCCTTCGCCGCGGCGATGATCTTCTGCACGTCCTTCTCACACGGCAGGGCCTTCGACACGGCGATGATGCCGAACACCATCTTGCAGCTCTCGAACGCCGCGTCCACATCGCAGCCCTCTTCTCTCGGTTCAACATAGATGGTGCTCTGCTTGGAGTAGACGCGGAAGCTGCCGCATTTTGCCACGCGGCGGCTCACGTTCGCCACCAGCTTATCCTCAAAGCTGCGGCGGTTCAGGCCCTTGAGCACGACTTCGCCGAGCTTGCACAGGATCATTTCATTCATTGGTTTTGTTCTCCTCATTTAAGGTGGCCGCTCCCGCTTCGGCGGGAGACAGGTCCGGATTTTCATTATTGGGGGATGCGGGCTGCTTTTTCCCCTTCCGCAAAAGCCCCAGCGTCAGGCACATCGGCTCGATGGCCGCCAGCAGGGCAAAAAACACATTTCTGAGCGCCGAAGAATCCCCGCTCAACTCGTTCACCGCGACCATGGCGGGCGCCATCGGCAGCTGCCAGATCATCACGAAAATGTTTCCAGAACTGAAAGGAACGGGCATCAGCAGAAGCGAGACAAGGTCGAGCACATAGAGCACGATCGCCGCGTTCCAGCAGCGGTTTTTGTCGATGCCGTTTTTCGGCCGCAGTCCCCAGCCGAAAAGGAATGAGACGAGCGCCAGATAAACGATGCCGATCACAAGCCCGACGGGCGAAGCAAAGGTAAAGGACGAGGTTGTCCCCGTGCCCCCAAGGGCCGCAAACAGCAGAAGGAACAGCGCACACTGCGCGAAATGGCTCAAAAACGCGATCATGCCAAGCTGGATGTAGTCGTATTTTTTCATCGTGTTCACCCCCGTAAAATGTCGGTGTTGCGGTACTGGATGGCTTCGGCCAGATGGGGCGCTTCAATGCTCTCGCTGCCGTCGAGGTCTGCGATCGTGCGCGCCACGCGCAGGAGCCGGTCGTGGCTCCTTGCCGTAAGGCCCAGGCGCTCGAACGCGCCGCGCAGGAGCTTCTCGCCCGCCTCGTCAAGCCTGCAGAATTCGCCGACCATCGCGGGCGTCATGTGCGCGTTGCAGGCAATGCCCGTGCCGGAAAAGCGCTCCTTCTGCTTCTCGCGCGCGGCGTTCACGCGCGCCTTCACGTCCGCGGAGGATTCCGCCTTTTCGCGCCGGCGCATGGCTTCAAACTCCACGCTCGGCACGTTCACGTGCAGGTCCATGCGGTCGAGCATCGGGCCTGAGATCTTTTCCACATACTTTTCCACCTGCTGCTTCGTGCAGCGGCAGCGCCCCGAGGGGTGGCCGTACCAGCCGCAGCGGCAGGGATTCATCGCGCCGACGAGCATGAAGCGGCTCGGCAGCGTGACGCTGCCCGCAGCGCGCGTGATGGTCACCTCGCCGTCCTCGATGGGCGCGCGCAGCACCTCGAGCACGTCGCGGTGGAACTCGGGCAGCTCGTCAAGGAACAGCACGCCGTGGTGCGCAAGCGAAATTTCGCCGGGCTTGGGCACCTGCCCGCCGCCGGTCATGGCCGTGGCCGAAAGTGTATGGTGCGGGGCGCGGAAGGGGCGGCGCAGCAGCATCGGGTGCGCGCTGTCGGTCAGGCCCGCGACAGACCAGATCTCCGTCGCTTCCAGCGCTTCCTGCCGCGTCATGTCCGGCAGGATCGACGGCAGCCTTCGCGCCAGCATCGACTTGCCCGCGCCGGGCGAGCCGATGAGAAGGATGTTGTGCCCGCCCGCGGCGGCGATCTCCAGCGCGCGCTTGACGTTCTCCTGCCCCATGACGTCGGAAAAGTCGGGGCCGGGCTCGTCCGCCGTCTCCGCGCGCCACTTCGGCTGCGGCGCGAGCAGCCGCTTGCCCTTCAGGTGCTCCACGAGCGAGACGACGTCCTCCACGCCGTAGACGGTCAGGCCGTCGGCCAGCGTCGCTTCGGCGGCGTTCGCGGCGGGGACGTAGAGCGTTTTCACGCCCGCGCGGGCCGCGGCCATCGCCATGGGCAGAACGCCGTTCACCGCGCGCAGCGTCCCCGTGAGCGACAGCTCGCCGAGGAAGGCCGCGTCCTTCGCCGGGGGCTTGATTTCCTCCGCGCAGGCGAGGATGCCCAGCAGGATTGGAAGGTCGTAGAGCGTGCCCTCCTTCTTCCTCCCCGCGGGGGCGAGGTTCACCGTGATGCGCGAGACCGGGAACTTCACGCCGCAGTTTTTCACCGCCGCGCGCACGCGCTCGCGCGATTCCTTGACCGCCGTATCGCCAAGGCCCACGATGTCGAACGCGGGCAGGCCGCCGGAGAGAAAGCATTCCACCGTGACCTCGTAGCCCGAAATGCCCTGAAGGCCGAGTGAGCGCACCGCTGTGACCATCGCCGCATCCTCCTTTTGTGTCCGCGCCGCGTGCGCGGCGCTGTTTTCGCTGCCAGTATAGCACATTTTTTCCATCAGGCAAATCCCCTCCGCAGCATTTTTGTGCAAACCGCATAAATGAAATAAAACCTTGCAAAAGTTTCTGAAAATGAAAGGAATTGAAGGTGTTGTTGCAAAAAAATGAATCTTTTTCCCTTCATGGACCGTTTACACAGCGAAAAAAGTGTGTTATAGTATCAGCGTTGAATTTTGCGATTTCTCGCAGAACGACCGTCTATTTTGACGGGTGAAATAAACAGGAGGTTCATTTATGGCAAGAAAAATGAAATCCATGGACGGCAATAACGCTGCGGCTCACGTAAGCTATGCTTTCAGTGAAGTCGCCGCGATTTATCCCATTACGCCGTCCTCCCCGATGGCCGACCTGGTCGACCAGTGGGCCGCTAACGGTCAGAAGAACATCTTCGGCAACCAGGTCAAGGTCGTCGAAATGCAGTCCGAAGCCGGTGCGGCCGGTGCGGTGCACGGCTCCTTGGGCGCCGGCGCGCTGACCACCACCTACACGGCCTCTCAGGGCCTGCTGCTGATGATCCCGAACATGT
>JAYABH010000028.1:0-13855 GCA_037343695.1 bacterium
GTGTATTTCTTGTTTGACTCTCTTTTTGACATAACAAAACACCCCACTTGTCAGGTAGTATATCATACTGTCTAACATGTGGGGTGCAGTTCAATCGCAGTCCTGCTTCTTTTTTGTAAGTTTTGCGGAAAAGTCAGATTACGCTCTGACCGGCGCGGTCACGTCCCTGAGCCACGCAAGCTCGTCGCCCGTGAGGTAGGGCGAGATGGCGGCATAGACCTTTTCGTGGTAGGCGTTGAGAAGTTCAACATCGCGGGAGGTAAGGAGCGAGAGGTCGATCGCGTCGCGGTCGTAGGGCACGAGCGTCAGCGGCTCGAGCTTTAAGAAGCGGCCGAACGCCGTGCGCTCGGCCTCGCGCACGACGACAAGGTTCTCGATGCGCACGCCGAACTTGCCGGAGAGGTAGACGCCCGGCTCGTCCGAGAAGATCATACCCTCCTCGATGACGCAGTGGTTCTTCTGGCGCAGCACGTTCCAGTGCACGCGCTCGGGGCCCTCGTGCACGCCGAGAACAAAGCCGACGCCGTGGCCCGTGCCGTGGTTGTAGTCAAGGCCGGCCTCCCACAGCGGCGTGCGGGCGAGCATGTCAAGGTTTTCGCCCGTGCAGCCGTAGAGGAACTTCGCCGCGCCCAGCTGGAGGTGTCCGCGCAGCACGAGCGTGTAAACGCGCTTTTCCTCCTCCGTCAGCGCGCCCAGCGCGATGGTGCGGGTGATGTCGGTCGTGCCCTCGAGATACTGCGCGCCGGTGTCGGCCAGGCAGAAGCTGTGCGTCTCGAGGGGAACGTCCGTCTCCTCGGTCGGCTCGTAGTGGACGATCGCGCCGTGCGGGCCGTAGGCGAGGATGGGGTCGAAGCTCTGCTCGAGGTAATGCTCACCCTCGGCGCGCAGACCCTCGAGCTTCTTCGCAGCGCTCAGCTCCGTGATCGGCTCGCGCCCGATCGTGTGCTTGAGCCAGTAGATAAAGCGCGTGACGGCCACGCCGTCCTTAATGTGGGCAAGACGCTCATTCTCCTGCTCGGCGGGGTGCTTCATCGCCTTCATGAGCTGGATGGGGCTGGGACGGTCAATCGTCTCCGCGCCGTCGGGAACGCTCTGCGTGATGCGGTAGTTGGCGCTCGCGCCGTCGAGCAGCACGCGCGTGCCGGCGGGCAGCGCCGCGACGAGCGCGTAAATGTCGTTATAGGGGGCGAGGGCCACGCCGTCGGCCTTGAGCTGCGCTTCGATCTCCGCGCTCACGGCCTCTCTCTGCACGCAGAGCGTGGCCTTGCCGCGCTCGAGCAGCAGATACGAGAGGAACACCGGCGTGTAAAGCACGTCTCCTCCGCGCAGGTTCAGAAGCCACGCGACCTCGTCGAGCGCGGGGATGACGAAAACGTCCGCGCCGAGCTCCGTCATCTTCTCGCGCACCTTTTCGAGCTTTTCCGCGCGCGTCAGGCCCGCGTACTTTACATCCAGTGTCCACACCGGCTCGCAGGAGAGCGCGGGGCGGTCCGCCCACACGAGATCGACAAGGTCCTCGTCGCCCGCGAAGCGGATGTGCTTTTCGCGCGTCTTTTCGCCGATCGTGCGGGCGAAGGCGTTGCTGATCGTGCGGGAATCGAAGCCGATGAAGCCGTTTTCGGCCACATGGTCGCGCAGGAAGTCGGCGATCTCGGGCACGCCCGGCTCGCCCATGCGCATCAGCTCCACGCCGCTGCCGTCAAGCTGCTGCGAGGCCTGCAAAAAGTATCGCCCATCGGTCCACAGCGCGGCGGAATCCAGCAGCACGACGAGCGTACCGGCGGAGCCGGTGAAGCCGGAGAGGTATTCGCGCGCTTTGAAGTGCGCGCCCACATATTCGGATGCGTGGAAGTCGTCGGTCACGACGACATAGGCGCCGATGCCGCGCTTTGCCATTTCCGCGCGCAGCAGCGCAAGCTTTTCAGAAACGTTCATGGCTTACTCCTTATCCTCCACAAAGCTTTCAACCAGCGTGACGAGCACGCTTGCCATCGCGCCAAGGCTCTCCACCGGGATCCACTCGCGCACGCCGTGGAAGTTGTAGCCGCCGGTGGAGAGGTTGGGGCAGGGCAGGCCATCCCAGGAAAGGCGCGCGCCGTCCGTGCCGCCGCGGATGGGGACGCACATGGGCGTGACGCCGTTTGCGCGGAAGGCGTTCTCCGCGCGCTCGATGAGGTGGAAGTGGGGGAGGATCTTTTCCTTCATGTTGTAGTAGCTGTCGGTGATGGCCGCTTCGGCCGTGCCGTCGCCGTAGATCTCGTTGATGCGCGCGGCGCAGTCGGCGAAGAGCGCCTTCTTCTCTTCAAAGCGCTCGCGGTCGTGGTCGCGGATGATGTAGCGCAGCGTCGCTTCGGCCATGCCGCCCTCCATGTCGGTGAGGTGGAAGAAGCCCTCGTAGCCCTCGGTCTTCTCGGGGACCTCGTCCGCGGGCAGCATTGCGTGGAAGGCCATCGCCACGGTCGCGGCGTTGACCATCACGCCCTTGGCGCTGCCGGGATGCACGCCCACGCCGTGCACCGTCAGAACGGCGGAGGCGGCGTTGAAGTTTTCATACTCGATCTCGCCGAGCGGGCCGCCGTCCACGGTGTAGCCGTAGTCGCAGCCGAGCGCCTGCACGTCAAGCCCGTCCACGCCGTTGCCGATCTCTTCATCGGTCGTGAAGATAATGCGCACCTCGCCGTGGGGGAGACCCTTTTCAAGGATCGTCTCGACCGCGGCCATGATCTCGGCGATGCCGGCCTTGTCGTCCGCGCCGAGCAGCGTCGTGCCGTCGGTCACGATCAGCTCATCGCCGATGTGGCTTTCAAGGCCGGGGCAGAGCGCCTCGGTGAGCGAGACGGTGTCATTCAGTTTAAGCTCGCCGCCCTCGTAGCGGACGATGCGGGCCTTGACGTTCTCGCCCGAAGCGTCGGGCGCGGTGTCCATGTGGGAGATGAGCGCGATGACGGGCGCGTCCACGCCCTCGCTCGCGGGCAGCGTTGCGAGCACGTTGCCGCAGCTGTCCATGTGGACGTCCTCGAGCGCGAGCGCTTCGAGCTCCTGCATCAGCACACGGCCAAGGTCCTTCTGCCGCTCGGTCGAGGGCGAGGTGCCGGTGAAGTCGTCAGACGTTGTATAATAGGTCACATAGCGCAGAAAGCGCGATTTTGCAGATTCCATGAGATACCTCCTTAGCTGGTCAATAATAGGATTCTGCGTTTAGTGTACCACAACATTTGCCGCACTGTAAAGACGGCGGCGCGGGAATCGTCGAAAATCCTGCGCCGTTTTGCGCATTCTTTTGCTTGACAAAACGGAGGGGTTAATAATATAGTGTGATACATATTAAATAAGAAAGCGGGAGAAGAGAAGAAAAATGAACGTGGAAACCATCACGAGCCGGCAGAACGCGCTGATGACGCACCTGCGCAAGCTCGCCTCCTCCCGGTCTTATCGAAAAAAGAGCGGCGAATACGTCTGCGACGGGACAAAGCTTTTAGACGAAGCGCTCAAATGGGGCGCGCCGGTCCGGACGGCAGTGTTCTCGGACGGCGTGGAGATCCCGGCGCTGCCCGAGGGCGTGCGCGCCGTGCGCGTGAGCGAAGAGCTCATGCGGTCCGTAAGCCCCATGGAAACGCCGCAGGGCGCGCTCTTCACCGTCGCACTGCCGGAGACGAAGCTGCCCGAAACGCTGCCCGGCAGGCACTATCTGGTGCTCGACGGCGTACAGGACCCCGGAAACGTCGGCACCATCCTGCGCACGGCGGACGCCTTTGAGTGCGACGGAGTCTTTCTGGTCAACGCCTGCGCCGACCTCTATAACCCCAAGACGGCGCGCGCCACGATGGGCGCGGTCTTCCGCCGCGAGGCCTACAGCGTGTCGCCGGAGGAGCTGTTCGCGCTGCTCCAGAAAAGCGGCGTGCCGCTCTACGGCACGGCGCTGCGCGAGGACACCGTGCCGCTTGCGCGCGCGGATCTCTCGCGCGCGGCGGTCGCCATCGGCAGCGAGGGGCGGGGGTTATCGCAGCAGCTGCTCTCCGCGTGCGAAAGGACGCTCAAAATTCCCATGAGCCCGCGCTGCGAGTCGCTCAACGCGGCGGCCGCGGCGACGGTCGTATTGTGGGAGATGTACCGGTAAAAACGAAGGAGGTGCCGAAATGGCAGGGCTTAAATACTGGGTGTGGCTCTCGGAGGTCAAGGGACTGACAAACCGCTCGAAGCTTCTTCTGCTCGACCATTTCGGCACGCCCGAAAACGTTTACTACGCCGACGAGGACGAATACCGCCTTGTTCCCGGCATCGAGCCGCGCCAGATCGCGCTGCTTACCGAAAAATCGACGGAGCAGGCCGACCGCATCCTCGGCGCGTGCTCGCGCCTGGGGCTGCGCCTTCTGACGATGCAGGACGCGGACTATCCCACGCGCCTGCGCAACATCTTCGAGCCGCCCGTGCTGCTCTACGTGAAGGGCAATCTCCCCGTCATCGACGAGGAAGTCGCCATCGCCATGGTCGGCACGCGCAAGGCAACGCCCTACGGCGTCGAAGCGGCGGAAAAGATCGCCTACGGCTTATGCAGGCAGGGAGCGCTCGTCGTTTCCGGCGCGGCCGCGGGCATCGACTCCGCGTCGCACCGCGGCGCGCTGCGCGCGGGCGGGAAGACCGTCGCTGTGCTCGGCTGCGGCATCGACGTTGTCTACCCCGCGGAAAACGAGTGGCTCTACCGCGATATCGCCGCCTCCGGCGCGCTCGTGAGCGAGTATCCGCCCGGCAGCGCGGCGGAAGCATGGCATTTTCCCGCGCGCAACCGCATTATCAGCGGCCTGAGTCTCGGCACCATCGTGGTGGAAGCGCCCGAAAAGAGCGGCGCGCTCATCACGGCGGGAACGGCGCTCGAGCAGGGACGCGACGTGTTCGCCGTCCCCGGCCCCATCGACGCGCCCATGAGCCGCGGCTGCAACCGCCTTGTGGCGGACGGCGCGGCGGCCCTCATCACCGACAGCTGGGACGTGCTGCGCGAATACGAAGCGATGTATCCGCACAAGATCCTCGGCGAGCGCGTGGAGCTCCCGCGCACGCTCGGCTATCAGGCGCGCGAGGAGCAAGCGCGCGCAAAAAAGGAGGAAGCGGCGGAAACGCCCGCGCTTCCCAAGCTGGACCTTGCGAAAAACGACGCGGGGCTCACAGACGATCAGATCACGATCCTGTGCGCGCTCAAAGGCGGCGCGATGCAGGTGGACGATATCATTGAACAAACGGACCTCCCCACGCGCCGCGTGCTTTCCGCGCTGACGATGCTGGAGCTGGAGGGCTTCGTCGGGCAGGGCGGCGGCAAGCATTTTTCCCTGCAAGTCATACTGGAGGAATAAAACGAAATGGCGAAGAAACATCTGGTGATCGTCGAGTCCCCGGCAAAGGCGAAAACCATCGGCAAATATCTGGGCAAGGACTACGAGGTCAAGGCCAGCATGGGCCACCTGCGCGACCTGCCCAAAAGCAAGCTCGGCGTGGACATTGAGCACGGCTTCGAGCCGGTCTATCAGCCCATCCGCGGCAAGGAAGAGCTCATCAGCGAGCTCAAAAAAGCGGCCAAGAGCAGCGACATCGTCTATCTCGCGACGGACCCGGACCGCGAGGGCGAAGCGATTTCCTGGCACTTAAAGGCGCTTTTGAATCTGGACGATGAAAAGGCCAAGCGCGTGACCTTCAACGAGATCACGAAAAAGGTCGTCACCGAGAGCATTCAGGAGCCGCGCGCGATCGATCAGGACCTTGTGGACGCGCAGCAGGCGCGCCGCGTGCTCGACCGCATCGTGGGCTATCAGCTCAGCCCGCTGCTGTGGAAAAAGATCCGTCGCGGCCTTTCCGCGGGCCGCGTGCAGTCTGTCGCCGCGCGCATGGTCGACGACCGCGAGAAGGAGATCCAGGCCTTCGAGCCGCAGGAATACTGGACGCTCGACGTGGACCTCACGGACGAGAAGTCCCATAAGACCTTTGAAGCGCACTACTACGGAAAGGACGGCAAAAAGGTCGAGCCCACGTCCTGCGAGCAGGTGGACGGCATCATCGCCGACATCGGCGGCGCGCCCTTTACCGTGACGAACATCAAGCGCACGGACAAGCAGCGCTCCCCGTCCCTGCCGTTCACCACGTCTACTTTACAGCAGGAGGCCTCGCGCAAGCTCAACATGACCCCGCGCCGCACCATGGCCATCGCCCAGCAGCTCTACGAGGGCGTGGACATCACGGGCGAGGGCACGGTGGGTCTCATCACCTACATGCGTACCGACTCGCTGCGCATCTCCGAAGAGGCCATCGCCGCAGCGAAGACGTTTATTTTAGGACGCTACGGGCAGAGCTACTATCCCAAGACCGCCCGCCACTACAAGGCCAAGGCCGGCGCGCAGGACGCGCACGAGGCCATCCGCCCCTCGAACGTCAACCTGACGCCCGAGCAGATCAAGGGCGATCTGACGGGCGAGCAATATCGTCTGTACCGCCTGATCTGGAGCCGCTTTTTGGCCTCCCAGATGGCGAACGCCGTGTATGACAGCGTGAGCGCGCAGATCATGGCGGGCGGACACGAGTTCCACGCGAGCGCCAGCAACTTGAAATTCTCCGGCTACACCGCCGTTTACGAGGAATCCCGCGACGACGACAGCAAGGAGGAAAAGGAGGGCACGCTGCCGCCGCTCGTCGAGGGGCAGGGCCTGACGCTCGAGGCATATACGCCGCTCCAGCACTTCACTCAGCCGCCCGCGCGCTACACGGACGCGACGCTCATCCGCGCGATGGAGCAGAACGGCATCGGCCGCCCGTCGACCTACGCGCCGACGGTCTCGACGATCTTAGACCGCGAATACGTCATCAAGGACGGAAAATACCTGCGTCCCACGCCGCTCGGCGAGGTGGTGACGGGCCTGATGGAAGAGCGCTTCCCCGACATCGTGGACATGAAGTTCACCGCCCGCATGGAGGAAAAGCTCGATACCGTCGAGGAGGGCAAGACCGCGTGGAAGGACGTCATCCGCGACTTTTACGGCGGCTTTGAGCGCGACCTTGAAAACGCCGAGAAGGCGCTTGAGGGCGTGAGACTCAAGGTCCCCGATGAGGTCAGCGAGGAGAAGTGCGACGTCTGCGGCCGCAACATGGTCATCAAGAGCGGGCGCTTTGGCCGCTTTCTGGCCTGCCCGGGCTACCCTGAGTGTACGTTCACCAAGCCCCTTGTCATCGAAATGCCGGGCCGCTGCCCCAAGTGCGGCGGGCGCATGATGAAGCGCACCGGCGTGAGCAAGAAGACGAACAAGCAGTACACGTACTACGCCTGCGAATTCTCCACCAGCAGCGATCCCGAGAAGAAGTGCGACTTCATGACTTGGGATGTGCCGACGAAGGACGACTGCCCCGAGTGCGGCCAGACGATGTTCAAAAAGGCGGGCAAGGGCTTTAAGCGCCCGTACTGCATCAACCCCGCGTGTTCGCGCTTTGTGCCGGAAGACCAGCGCGGCTATGTGAAAAAGAAGACCACCGAGACCGCGGAAGAGGGCGCGGAGAGCGCCGAAGCCGCCGATGCGGCGGAGACCGCGGCAAAGAAGACCGCCGCCAGGAAGACGACGGCTAAGAAGAGCACCACCGCAAAGAAAACGAGCACAAAAGCGGCGAGCACCAAGAAGACCGCGACGAAGACCGCCGCAGCGAAGAAAACGACAAAGAAGGCCGCAGCCGAGGATGGTGCAGAAAAGCCCGCAAAAAAGACGGCGGCAAAGAAGACCGCGACCACGAAAAAGGCGGCCGCTAAGAAGACGACCGCCAAGTCCGCGGCCAAAAAGACCGCGGAGAAAGAAGAGAACTGATGCAAGTAACTGTGATCGGTGCCGGCCTTGCCGGCTGCGAGGCTGCCTGGCAGCTCGCGCAGCGCGGCATCGCCGTGACGCTGCATGAAATGAAACCCGAAAAGACCACCCCCGCGCACCACACGGCGGATTTTGCCGAGCTTTGCTGCTCGAATTCGCTGCGCTCGGACCAGATCGAAAACGCGGTCGGCCTTCTCAAAGAGGAGCTGCGCCGCCTCGATTCGCTGATCCTTGCCTGCGCGGACGCGACGCGCGTGGAGGCGGGCGGCGCGCTGGCGGTCGACCGCTACGGCTTTTCAAAGCTCGTGACAGAGAAGATCCGTTCGCATCCCAATATCACGGTTGTCCCCGGCGAGGTGACGGCCATCCCTGAGGGGAACGTCATCATCGCCTCGGGCCCCTTGACGAGCGACGCGCTCGCCGCCGCCATCGCCGAAAAGATCGGCGACGGGCACACGCTGAACTTTTTCGATGCCGCCGCGCCGCTCGTGACGTTTGAGAGCGTCGACATGGATTCGGCGTTTTTCGCCTCGCGCTACGACAAGGGGACGGCGGACTACATCAACTGCCCGATGACGGAGGAGGAGTACGATGCCTTCTGGCAGGCGCTCACGACCGCCGAGGAAGCGAGCGTACACGGCTTTGAGGATAAAAACGTCTTCGAGGGCTGCATGCCCGTCGAGGTCATGGCGCGCCGCGGACACGATACGCTCTGCTACGGCCCCCTCAAGCCGCGCGGTCTGCGAGACCCGAAGACGGGGCAGGAACCCTATGCCGTCGTCCAGCTGCGGCGCGACAACGCGCAGGGCAGCGTCTATAACCTTGTCGGCTTCCAGACGCATCTGCGCTTTCCCGAGCAGAAGCGCGTGTTTTCGATGATCCCCGCGCTGCATGATGCGGAGTTTGTGCGCTACGGCGTGATGCACCGCAACACCTATCTCCGCTCGCCGGGGATGCTGGACCGCTACTATCGCCTGATCGCGGATGACCGCATCGCCTTTGCCGGGCAGATGACCGGCGTGGAGGGCTATATCGAGTCCGCGGCTTCGGGCTTTCTGGCGGGCATCGAGATGGCAAGAAGACTCGAAGGCAAACCGCCCGTCGATTTCCCACGCGAGACGGCCATCGGGGCGCTGGGGCTTTACATCAGCGATACGACGGTCTCGGACTTTCAGCCGATGAACGTGAACTTTGGTATCATGCCGCCGCTGGGCTACCGCATCAAGGGCGGCAAGCGCGTGAAAAATGCGCAGCTCGCCGCGCGCTCGCTTGAAAAGATCGACGCGATGCGCGAGGACGTGCTGAGTGACAGGAAAGGAGAGTGACCCCGTGAAGATCATCGTCGACGCCATGGGCGGCGATTTCGCCCCGCTCGCGCCCGTCAAGGGCGCGCTGATGGCGCAGGAGAAGTACGGCGTGGACATCGTCCTGACCGGAAAAACGGAAGAGATCTTGAAGGCCCTGCAGCAGTGCGGCTGCAAGGAGCTCCCCAAGGGCATGGAGATCGCCAACGCGACCGAGGTGGTCGAGATCTGCGACGATCCGGCCACGGCCTTTAAGCACAAGAAGGATTCGTCCCTCACCGTGGGGCTCAATATGCTCCATGCCGGCGACGCGGACGGCTTTGTCAGCGCGGGCAGCACGGGCGCGCTCCTTGCGGGCGCGACGCTCGTTGTCAAGCGCATCCGGGGTCTTCGCCGCGCGGCGCTCGCGCCGACCATCCCGACGGCCAAGGGCAAGGCGGTACTCATCGACTGCGGCGCGAACGCCGAGTGCACGGTCGAATACCTGCTGCAATTTGCGTATCTTGGCAGCTACTACGCGCAGAAGGTGCTCGGCGTCGAAAATCCGCGCATCGGTCTTTTGAACATCGGCGCGGAGGAGAGCAAGGGCGACACGCTGCGCCGCGAAACGTATCAGAAGCTCAAGGAAGCGGGCGAGGCGGGGCATCTCAACTTCACCGGCAACATTGAGGCCAAGGAAGCGATGCTCGGTGAGTGCGACGTCATCGTCGCCGACGGCTACAGCGGCAACATCATGCTCAAGAGCATCGAGGGCACGGGCAAGCTTCTTTCCATCAAATTGAAGGAAATGCTGATGCACAGCACCGGCACGAAGCTGGCGGCGCTGCTGCTCAAGGGACAGCTCGGCGATTTCAAGAAAATGCTCGACGCGAACGAGGTCGGCGGTACGGCGCTGCTCGGCATCTCGAAGCCGGTCGTCAAGGCGCACGGCAGCGCGAGTGAGGTCGGTATCTGCAATGCGGTCCGTCAGGCGATGGAGGTCGCGCGCAGCGGTATCATCGACGACATCGCGCAAAATATCGACAAGATGCGTATTGAACAGAAGGCAGAATAACGCGAATGCCAAAAAGCGGCAAAATGGGTATTGACAGTACAGTGCCTTTGCCGTATCATTTGGAAGAACCAAAACCGTGAGAGGAAGTATAAGACTTATGAGCCCCGAAGAAATTTTCAAAACGATGCAGAAGCTGATCGTCGAGCAGTTCGCGCTCGACCCCGATGAGGTCACGATGGACAGCTCTTTTGAGGAAGATCTTGGCGCCGACTCCGTGGATCTTGTCGAACTGGTGATGGCCATGGAGGAAGAGTTTGAGCTCGATGAGATCCCCGAGGAGGAGCTCACCTCGCTCAAGACGGTGGGCGACTGCGTGCGCTACCTGAGCACGAAGCTCGGTTAAGAAGAAAAAAGCCGCCCCGCTTTGCGCGGGGCGTCCTTTTATCAGGAGGAAAAACCATGCAGGCCTTGGAAGAAAAGCTGCAATATCATTTCAAAAATCCGGCGCTGCTCGAAGAGGCACTGCGCCACAGCTCGTATGCCAACGAGCACCGCGGCGCAAACTTTTTCAGCAACGAGCGCCTGGAATTCCTGGGTGACAGCGTGCTCGGCTTTGTGACGGCGGAGTATCTGTTTGCCAAGCATCCTACCGCGCCGGAGGGGGAGCTGACGCGCATCCGCGCGCTGCTCGTGTGCGAGGACAGCCTGCACGAGGTCGCGCAGCGGCTGGAGTTGGGGAAGTACTTAAAGCTCGGCAACGGCGAGGAGGGCTGCGGCGGGCGCACGCGTCCGTCCATCCTGGCCGACGCGACCGAGGCGGTTTTTGCCGCGGTGTACCTTGATGGCGGCATCGGCGCGGCGAGCGCGCTCATCCACCGCGTGCTGCTTGACACCGAGCGCGAGGACGTGGCCGAGGAGAAGCGCCGCGACTATAAGACGAACCTGCAGGAATTCGTGCAGCGCACGCCGAACCAGACGCTCTCCTACCGTCAGTTCGACGAGAGCGGCCCGGACCACGACAAGACCTTCTACTTTGAGGTGCTGCTCAACGGCACGAGCGTCGGCCGGGGCGCGGGCCGCAGCAAAAAGGAAGCCGAGCAGATGGCCGCGAAGGACGCGCTGGAGAAGCTGCAATAAGCCGGGCGCGAATGCAAAAACAAACGAAAAATCGCCGTGACACGTCACGGCGATTTTTTGCTGCCCTTTGGCGGCTTTTCAAAAAGGATCGACAGTCCCGCGTACAGCAGGAACAGTCCGAAGGGCCTGCGGAGCACGGCGGTGTCGAGCGTCGTTGCGGCAAGCGCGGCGAGGAGCGCGCAGAGCACGCCTGTTGGGATGGCCGCGCGCAGCGCATCTGCGTCCAGATACCCGTTTTTCCGGTGCGCGAAGAGCGACATGCCCGCCGTTGGGAGAAAGTAGAGCAGGTTGATCGCCTGCGCCGTGCGCTGCTCCACGTCGAAAAAGAGCGTCATGCAGAGGAGCAGCAGCGTCCCGCCGCCGATGCCCCAGGCTGAGAGAATGCCCGTCAGAAGCCCGCAGAGCGCGCGCAGGAGCCACGCCGTCATAGAAGATACCTCGCCGCTCCGTAGAGCAGGAACAGCGCGAAAACGCGCCGCAGCCACAGATTTGAGACGTTTTTGAAGAGTCTGCCGCCGATCAGCCCGCCCGCGAGCCCTCCGAGAAGATACGGCAGGGCTTCTTCCAGCGGCAGCGCGCTGCGGAAGAAGTAAACGAGCGCGGAGACAAGGCACACCGGCAGGATGACCGCCACGCAGGTGGCGAACGCCGCCTTTTCCGAAAGCCCCGCCCATTTTTGCAGCAGCAGCACGAGCGGGATGCCGCCGCCCCCGCCGAACAGCCCGTTCACCGTGCCCGCGACCGCGCCCGAGACGCGGTATTTTGACGATTTTTTCATCCGTCCCTCCTAAGTAGTCTGCGCCCGCGGGCGCAGAGGATCGGTCTTACTGCTTTTTAAAGCTCTGGCAGTCGGTGCACTGGTCCATGGTGGGGTTGGCCTCGTGCGTGCCGACCTGGATGGCGTTCAGACCGCAGTACTGGGCGTCCTTGCAGTGGTTGGCGCAGTTGGTCACGGCGCAGCGGATGGAGGTGTTGGGCGTGCAGGTGCAGCCGTTGTTGGTATGATCGGTCATGATGAATTCCTCCTGAAACATATTCTTGGCGTTTGCCGCAGATAGCTTGCGCAGATTTCGCCGCGCTATGCGAAAGAAAAAACGGAACGCGGGGAAAATACCCGCGTTCCGTTTTCTTTTTTGAATGGAAAAATTACAGCTCGACGTAGACCTTCAGAAGGGCGAAGGTGTTGTAGATGCCATCGAGATGCGTGCGCTCGTAGCCGTGGGAAGCGTAAACGCCGGGGCCGATCAGCGCGTGGCGTACGTCGTAGCCCGTGCGGATGGCGACGGAGGCGTCGGAGGAGTAGCTGTAGTAGATGTCCACCGCGTAGTCGAGCTTTTCCTGCTGGGCGCAGCGGATGAGCTTGTTGACGAATTCGCGGTTATAGGGGCCGCTCTTATCCTTGGCGCAGATGGAGACCTGACGCTCCGTGCAGGTGACGTTGTCGCCCACGCAGCCCATGTCCACGGCCAGCAGCTCGACCGTGTCGTCCGCGATGCCGCACGCGCCGCCGTGGCCGATCTCCTCGTACACGGTAAAGAGCATGTCCACGCGCCGCTTGAGCTGGATGTGATTGTCGCTGACCCACTTGGCGAGCGTCAGCAGCGCCACGACCGAAGCCTTGTCATCAAGATAGCGGCTCTTGACGTAGCCCGTTTCCGTGATGCGAAGGCGCGGCTCGAGCGCGATCGCGTCGCCGGGCAGAATGCCCATCTTTTCGACATCTTCCTTCGTCCTCACGTCGTAGTCGAGCACGATCTCCATATTCTTGTTCAGGTCGCGCTCCTGATTCGGGTCGGGGTTGACGTGCACCGAAGCGTTGCACAGCTGGAGCGTGCCCTCATAGGCGCCGTTAAAGCGCGTGATGACCTTCACGTTTTCGGCCTCGGCGTTGTGTACGTTCAGCGTCATGTTCGAGATGGCAAGACGGCCGTTGGGCTTGATGTACTGCACGACCGCGCCGAGCGTGTCGGCATGGGCCGTGAGCGTGAGCGGATCGCCCTCGCCGCCGAGCGTGACGTGCACGCCGCCCTTGACGAGCCGGCGCGGCGCGTAGCCCATCGCGCGCAGCGTGTCGCACAGGTACTGCTGGACCTCCTCGGTGCAGCCGGAGGGGCTGTCGATCCCCAGCACGGCGTGCAGCTGCTCGCGGATGTAAGATACATATTGCTGTTCCATGGTGTTTTCCTCCTTGTGGGTCAGTCGTTGCGGCTATTTTACCACGCTTTTGCCGAAAAACAAAGCAGGGAAGCGGAAAGAAACGCAAAAAGAACGGCGCGGCCGAAAAGGACGGGATAAAAAGAAAAGACACGCAAAGCGTGTCTTTTCTTCTGTCAGGTGGCAACAATTCGGATATTTTTGCTTTTTCCCTTCGCCTTTCTTTAATCTGCAAGCAAGATAGAAAAAACGGAATTAACAATCTAATAGTCTCCGCTCTGCTTCCACATTTTCTATGTGCCATCCGGCGATACTTTGTTGCTCATGCTCATATATATCTCGATTCACAACACGTGCATTGAGCGCAAGCATGCCTTTCTGTGGACGATCCGCATATACATATCTGTGTGCATGTCGTATAATCATTTCACGAAACA
>JAYABH010000029.1:0-24556 GCA_037343695.1 bacterium
TGGTCAAGCAGAAGGTCAAGCTCCGCGTGACCGAGGTCAACCGTGCCCGCCGCCGTGTCGTCGGCTCCATCAAGTCCGTCCTGAACGAGGAGCGTCAGGCCGCGCAGGCTGCCATCTGGGCGAACATCGAGGTCGGCAAGCACTATGACGGCGTTGTCAAGTCCATGACCTCCTACGGCGTGTTCGTCGATATCGGCGGCGTGGACGGCATGGTCCACATCTCCGAGCTGAGCTGGAGCCGCATCAAGAACCCCGCCGAGGTCGTTTCCATCGGCGATCATCTCGACGTTTACGTCATCTCCTTCGACCCCGAGAAGCGCAAGATCTCCCTGGGCGTCAAGGACCGCACCCAGAACCCCTGGGATGTGTTCATGAACACCTACAAGGTCGGCGACGTTGCCAACGTCCGCATCGTCAAGCTGATGACCTTCGGCGCTTTCGCTGAGGTCGTTCCCGGCGTGGACGGCCTGATCCATATCTCCCAGATCGCTGACCGCCGCATCGACAAGCCCTCCGACGTCCTGTCCGAAGGCCAGATGGTCGACGCGAAGATCACCGCCATCGACGAGGAGAAGAAGAAGATCTCCCTCAGCATCCGCGCGCTGCTCAGCGGCGAGGAAGAGGCTCCTGTCGAGGAGTAATTTTCCCGAACTGAAAAGAGACAGGCTCCGGCCTGTCTCTTTTTTACGTTCTTTTTTACGCTGACACGTAAGAAAGACTTTGCAAACGGCGATCGGTATGCTATAATTGTTAAAGTTTCGACATAGTTCCGAAATGATAATCAAATTCACATACATACAGGAGGAATTATCCATGGATTACGCAGCGCTTTATCAGAAGAAGCTGACCTCTGCCGCGGAAGCTGTCAAGGTCGTCAAGAGCGGCGACTGGGTCGACTACGGCTGGTGCACCAACCATCCCTACACGCTCGACAAGGCTCTGGCCGCACGCCAGAATGAGCTCAAGGACGTCAAGGTCCGCGGCGGCGTGACGATGTGGATGCCCGAGATCTGCAAGGCCGAGGACGCCGGTGAGCACTTCACCTGGAACTCCTGGCATTGCAGCGGCATCGACCGCAAGATTATCTCCAAGGGCATGGGCTATTTCATTCCCATGCGCTACAGCGAGCTGCCGCGCTTCTACCGCGACGGCAACGCCACAGTCGATGTTGCGATGATCCAGGTCACGCCGATGGATAAGCATGGCAACTTCAGCTACGCGCTCGCGTGCTCTCACTTAGCCGACATGCTGGATGCCGCCAAGACTGTCATCGTCGAGGTCAACGAGAACCTTCCCTGGGTCTACGGCCTCACCGGCTGCGAGATCAACATCAAGGACGTCGACATGGTTGTGGAAGGGGAGAATCCTCCCGTTGCGCAGCTCGGCGCGGGCGGCGCCCCCACCGAGGTCGACACCGCGGTCGCCAACCTTGTCGTGCCTGAGATCCCGAATGGCGCGTGCCTCCAGCTCGGCATCGGCGGCATGCCCAACACCATCGGCTCGATGATCGCACAGTCTGACCTCAAGGACCTGTCCGTTCACACCGAAATGTATGTCGACGGCTTTGTCGACATGGCCCTCGCCGGCAAGATCACCGGCAAGCACAAGCAGCTCGACAAGGGCCGTCAGGTCTTTGCCTTCGCCGCCGGCACGCAGAAGCTCTATGACTACATGGATCGCAATCCCGAGGTCATGGGTGCGCCGGTCGACTATACGAACGACGTGTTTGTCATCTCCCAGATCGACAACTTCATCTCCATCAACAACGCCATCGACTGCGATCTGTTCGGTCAGGTGAATGCCGAGTCCGCGGGCATCAAGCACATCTCCGGCACGGGCGGCCAGCTCGACTTTGCGATGGGCGCGTACCTCTCCAAGGGCGGCAAGAGCTTCATCTGCATGTCCTCGACCGTCACGGGCAAGGACGGCACGGTCAAGAGCCGCATCGTTCCCACGCTGACGCCCGGCTCCATCTGCACCGACCCGCGCTCCTGCACGCACTACATCGTCACCGAGTATGGCATGGTCAACCTCAAGGGCCTTTCGACCTGGCAGCGTGCCGAGGCGCTCATCGGCATCGCGCATCCCGACTTCCGCGAGCAGCTCATCGCCGACGCGGAGAAGATGCACATCTGGCGCCGCAGCAACAAGTAAAAACTGTCTTCCGTCCGGGGACTCTCCTTTTTCGGGGGAGCCCCCGTTTTTTCATGCGCGAATACGTTAAGATTTAATAATATTCACGAAAAAATGCTTGAAAATCGACCGAAAGCACGTTATACTATGTATGGGGAATTATTTCCCTTGCGTGTTTTGCTGTATTTTCCCCGGTTGGACGGGGACCATGGACGAATGCCGTGACAGGCATTCTGTCAGAGAGGAGGTGGGCATAGGATGTTTCAGGTCGGAGACAAGGTTGTGCATCCGATGCACGGCGCGGGTGTGATTGACAGCATCGTGCGCGAAAAGATCAGCGGAAAGGCAACGGAGTTTTACGTCTTCAAAATGCCCATTTCCGGGCTGACGCTGAAGATCCCGACGGAGAATTCCGTGACGATCGGCGTGCGCCCGATCAAGGGCATCGAGGAGATCGAGGATGTCATCGCGCGTATCCCGAAGCTCGGCGTCGATATGACGTCGAACTGGAACCATCGCTACCGCGAGAATATGGACCGGCTCAAAAGCGGCGACCTCAACGAGGTCAGCGCGGTCATCAAGGCCTTGATGCACCGCGACAGCGAGCGCGGCCTTTCCAACGGCGAGCGCAAGATGCTGCACATCGCCAAGCAGATCCTCGTATCGGAGATCGTGCTGGCGGAGGATGTGGAGTACCCGGCGGCGGAGAGCCGCGTCAACGCCGCAATGCTTTCAAAGGAGAGCGAATAAAGCCCATGAGCCTGCTGAACAAGATCTTCCGCCGCGAGAAAAAGCGCACGCGCCCCTACTGCACCGCGCTCATCGCGGCGGCGGGCAGCTCCACCCGCTACGGCGGAGAGAACAAGCTGCTGCAGCCGCTGGACGGTATCCCGGTGCTGGCGCGCACGCTCCTTGCGATCGACAGCGCGCAGAGCGTCGACGAGATCATCATTGCCGCGCGGGAGGATGAGATGCTACCCTACGCGGAGCTGTGCCGGACGTTCGGCATCCGCAAGCGCGTGAAGGTCGTGCCCGGCGGAAAAACGCGGACGGAGTCCGTGCTGCGCGCGGCGCTTGAAGCGCCGCCGGAGACGGAGCTTCTTGCCGTGCAGGACGGCGCGCGTCCGCTCGTCACGCCGGAGCTGATCGACGAGGTCGTTTCCGCGGCGCAGCGGTATCAGGCCGCCGCGCCCGCTGTCCCTGTGACCGACACGATCAAGGTCGCGCGCGACGGGATCGTGGAGAGCACGCCGGAGCGCAGCACGCTTTTCGCCGTGCAGACGCCGCAGGTGTTCGATGCGGAGCTTTTAAAGGCGGCGCTGCAGGACGCGCTGCGCGCGGACGCCGCGCTGACGGACGACTGCTCCGCAGTGGAGCGCTTTGGCAAGGAAGTTCACTTGACAGCGGGAGACCGCGAGAATATCAAGATCACCACGCCGATCGACCTGTCGATCGCGGAATCGATCTTACAGCGCAGAGGGGAATGACCCATTTCCCTCTGCTTTTTCTTTGAGAAAGGATGGCAGCTATGACGAATTTACGCATCGGGCACGGCTACGACGTGCACCGCCTGACCGAGGAGCGGAAACTGATCCTCGGCGGCGTGGAGATCCCGTATGAAAAGGGCCTGCTCGGCCATTCGGACGCGGATGTGCTGACCCACGCCGTGATGGACGCGCTGCTCGGCGCGGCGGCGCTGGGCGACATCGGCAAGCTCTTCCCGGATTCCAGCGCGGAGTTCAAGGGCATCTCGAGCATCGAGCTGCTGCGGCGCGTGAAGGAGCGGCTGGACGGCGCGGGCTTTGCGGTCGTGAACCTCGACGCGACGGTGCTCGCGCAGGCGCCGAAGCTCGCGCCCTACCGCGAGCAGATGCGCGAAAATATCGCGCGGGCGCTGGAGATCCCCGTCTCGCGCGTGAGCGTCAAGGCCACGACCGAGGAGGGCCTCGGCTTCACCGGCAGCGGGGAGGGCATGGCGGCCCACGCCGTCGCGCTGCTTGAGCAGACGGACAACTGAATCAAATCGACCGGACGGACGCTTTTTGGGCGGTCCGTCCCTTTTTGCCCGCACGCCGCCGGTAGCCGCGCATATCATGCGGTGAGGGGGGAAGGGTATGGACTATTATCTGTTCGCTGCCCGCTCGGTCACTCATGCGCAGCAGATGGCAAAGGCGCTGAGCGACGCGGGCGTTTCCGCAAAGATCCGCCGCGCCGGGGCCGGGATGACCGGGCGCGGCTGCGGCTACACGCTGGAGGTCTCGCGCAGAAGCTATGCGCGCGCACTGGACGCCTGCCGCACATCGGGCGTGCAGCCGGTCAGGGTGCTGCTCGTTTCCGGGGAGACGCGGCAGGAGGTATCGACATGATCTACCTTGACAGCGCGGCCACAACCTTTCAAAAGCCCGCCGCGGTGCAGCGGGCGGTCGTGCAGGCCATGCGCACGATGAGCTCGCCCGGACGGGGCGGCTATGCGAGCGCGCAGCTCGCCGAGGAGACACTGTTCCGCTGCCGCAGCGCGGCGGCGGAGCTGTTCTCCGTCCCGTCGGCGGAGCAGGTGGTATTCACGATGAACGCGACGCATGGGCTGAATATCGCCATCAAGAGCCTTGTGCGCCCCGGCGGGCGCACCATCGTGTCCGGATACGAGCACAACGCGGTCACGCGGCCGCTGCACGCGCTGGGTGCGGAGGTCATCGTCGCCGCCGCGCCGCTATTCCATCCGCAAGAGACGATCGAAGCCTTTGAGCGCGCGCTCACGCTGGGCGCAGACGCAGCGGTGTGCACGCATGTATCCAACGTTTTTGGCGATATCCTGCCCGTCGTGGAGATCGCGCGGCTCTGCCGCGCAGCGGACGTGCCGCTTATCATCGACGCGTCGCAGTCGGCGGGCGTGCTGCCGGTCGATTTTTCGTCGCTCGGCGCGGCGTTCATCGCCATGCCGGGGCACAAGGGACTTTACGGCCCGCAGGGGACGGGGCTGCTGCTGTGCGGACACGAGGCGCTGCCGCTCCTTGAAGGCGGCACGGGCAGCGAGTCGCTGCGCCAGGAGATGCCGGATTTTCTGCCCGACCGGCTGGAGGCCGGGACGCACAACGTGCCCGGCATCGCGGGCCTTGCCGCGGGGATCGACTTTGTGCGCGCGCAGCGCACCGAGCGTATTTTCCTGCACGAGCAGCAGCTGCTGCGCCGCGCGGCGCAGGGTATGCGCCGTATCCCGCGCGTAACGTGCTACGCCCCGCCGGATGACCGCGCGCAGGCGGGTGTGCTGTCGTTCACGGTGGCGGGCCTTGACGCGGAGGAGACCGCCGCGCAGCTTGCGCGGCGCAATCTCGCACTGCGCGCGGGCCTGCACTGTGCGCCGTTCGCGCACAGGACCGCCGGGACCCTGCCGGACGGCACCGTGCGTATGAGCGTATCGGCCTTCAGCCGCGCGTTTGAGATCGACGCACTGCTCATTGCGCTGCGCGAGGTGGCCGCGCGCTGAGAAAAACGGAGATTTCATAGAAAATTCATGGCTCGACCGTTGCATTTCTCGGCGTTCTATATTAGAATAAGTACTAACTATTGCTTAGTAAGTTTGAATGGTTACTGGGGAGGAGCGTGCCGATGGATTTTGTCATGCCCGTACTGGAGGGCGCGTGGCGCTATGTGCTCACGCTCAAAATTTCGGATTACCTTGATATCGCGCTGATGACCTACGGCATCTACTGGCTTTTGAAGATCGTCGGCACGTCCAAGGTCGAGAGCGTGGGCAAGGTCGTGCTGCTGTTTCTGCTGGCACTGATGCTCTCCGACGCATTGCAGCTGGGCGGGATCTACTTCATTTTGAGCCACGTGCTCTCGCTGGGCGCGCTGGCGCTGATCGTGCTGTTCCAGCCCGAGATCCGCCGCCTCATCGACCAGCTGGGCTCGAGCAGGCTGCGCTCGTTCAATCCCTTTGCCCGCACGCAGCAGGTCTCGGCCATCGAAAGCGCCATCGCGCAGACGGTGCTCGCCTGCACGGAGATGTCGAAGTCCCGCACGGGCGTGCTCATCGTCTTTGAGCGCGAGATGGCGCTCGACGATATCGCCCGCACGGGCACGATCGTCGATGCGCGCGTGAGCAGCGAGCTTTTGAAAAACATCTTCTTCGTCAAGGCCGCCATGCACGACGGCGCGGTCATCATGCGCGACGGGCGGCTGTATGCGGGCGGCTGCATGCTCCCGCTCTCCAAAAACGTGAACCTGAGCCGCGACCTTGGCATGCGCCACCGCGCCGGCATCGGCATGAGCGAGAATTCCGACGCGGTCGTAGTCATCGTCTCTGAGGAGACGGGCACGATCTCCGTCGCCATTGGCGGGCTCTTAAAGCGCCACCTGATGCCCGAAACGCTCGAAAAGCTCCTCATGAACGAACTCATCCCGCAGACGCCGGACGAGCAGCAGGAGGAGAAGCTCCACATACGGCTGTGGCGCATGCTCACATCCGGAAAGGGGGACAAGCACGATGAAGTCTAAACGCCGTCAGATCTTTTACGTCTTCCTTTCGCTGCTGATCGCCTCGATGGTGTGGTTCTACGTCAGCAACGGCGACGAGGTCAACATCAGCGTGCACAATGTGCCCGTGGAGTTTCTCAACGAGGATACGGCGCTTGCCGACAAGGGCCTTATGCGCGTGAGCGGGGAGGAGGACGTGACCGTCGATCTCAAGCTCAAGGTGGCGCGCGGGCTCGTGTTCCGCTTTGACCCGAGCGAGATCCGCCTTGTGAGTGACCTTTCCTCCGTCACCTACGCGGGCAAGCAGTCCGTGAGCTATAATATTCTGCTTCCGAGCGGCATTTCCTCGCGCGACGTGTCCGTGGAGTCGCCGTCTGTTCGCACCGTGCAGGTCGAGATCGGCGAGCTCAACAAGAAGGACGTCGAGGTCCGCTGCAACGTGGTGGGCAATGTGGCCGAGGGATACATCGCCGGTACGGTCGAGCTTCTGCCCGACACACTCGAGGTGCGCGGCCAGCAGTCCGACATCATGCAGATCAGCTACGCGCAGGTCACGCTCAACATTGAAAACGCGACCTCCACGGTCGTGGAGCTGCTCGACTACGAGCTTTACGATTTCAACGATCAGGTGATCGAAAACAAGAATATCCATCCCATGAGCGAGAGCGTGCAGGTCACGATGCCGGTGCTCAAGGTCAAGGATGTGCCGCTCAAGGTGGACTTTGTCGAGTCTGCCGGCGCGCGGCTGGACAACTTCACCTGGTCGCTCAGCTACAGCAGCATCACCCTCTCGGGCGACGCTTCGCTGATGGCGTCGATCGATGAGATCTCGCTCGGCACGCTCGCGCTCGAGGATCTGCGCGGGCAGGAGAGCTTTTCTTACGAGATCCCCGTCCCCGATGGGGCGAACAACCTCAGCGGCATCACGAGCGTCGTGCTGACGATCAGCGCGAAGGATGTGGAGACGAAGGAGATCGAAACGACGAGCTTCAGCTATGAAAACTTCAGCGGCGACGCGCCGGTGAGCGTTCTGACCTCGTCGCTCACCGTGACGCTGCGCGGCACGGCGGAGGATATCGCCGCCGTAACGGGCGACGATGTGCAGGTGATCGCGGACCTCTCCGGCATCGAGGCCGACAGCGGCAGCTACACTGTTCCCGCCCGCATCTCCGTGTCCGGATACGATCTGGGCACGGTCGGCACCTATGAGGTCACGGTCCATATCGGATGATTTTCCCCGGCAATACCAGAAGGAGACATTATGACGCAAATCGCAACTGTCGAAAAAATACTGCCCGGCGGCATGGCGGAAATTTCCGTGCCGCGCAAGTCGGCCTGCGGGCATGACTGCGAAGAGTGCGCGGGCTGCGGCGTTTCGGGCGCTTCCGTCCGGGCCGCGGCGCGCAACACCGTCGGCGCGGAGGTGGGGCAGAAGGTCGTGGTGGAGAGCAGCACGAAAAAGCTTCTCGGCGTGATGCTGCTTGTGTACCTGCTGCCGGTCCTGTGCTTTTTTGTCGGCTACTTCGCGACCGGCTCGCTCCCGAGCGAGGGCGCGCGCTACGCGGTAGCCATCGCGGCGTTCCTGCTCGGTCTCGTTCCCGCGGTCATTTGCGATCGGCGCATGAAGCAGACCGGCGCGCTGACCTTCACCATCGTGCGCCTGTTCTGAGCGAATGTTCGGATATATCCGCCCCGCGAAAGAGCGGTTGAGCGAGCACGACGAGAAGCTCTTTCAGGCCGCATACTGCGGCCTTTGCCACGAGCTTGGACGAAAGTACGGCTTTGCCGCGCGCTTCGTGCTGAACTTTGATTTTACCTTTCTCGCCATCCTGCTATCCAAAACGCAGGAGCCGGAATGCACCGCCTGCCGCTGCGCGGTGCATCCGTGCAAGGCCCAGTGCGTGATGGCGCACACGGGCGCGCTCGAAACGGCGGCGGACCACAGCATCGTTCTTGCCTGGTGGCAGCTCAAAGATCACATCGCCGACCACGGCTTTTTGAAATCCGTCCCGTACCGGCTCGCGGCGCTTTTCCTGCGCCGCGCCTACCGTAAGGCGAGCGCGTGCGTGCCGGAATTTGACGCGTCGGTGCAGCGGCACCTCGGCGAGCTTGCCGAACGTGAAAAGTCGCACTGCGCGTCGCTCGATCAGGCGGCGGAGCCCTTCGCCGCGCTGATGGCGGATATCGCCGCCGTCGCGCCGGACGAGCTGCACCGCCGCGTGATGGCCGAGATCTTCTACCATCTGGGCCGCTGGATCTACCTTGTCGACGCGGCGGACGACCTGAAAAAGGACTTTGCAAGCGGCTGCTATAACCCGCTCCGCTACCGCTACGGCCTTGAAGACGGCGAGCTGGACGACGCGACGCGAAACGCGGTCGCGCTTTCGCTCGACCTTTCCGTGCGCCGCATGGCGAGCGCCTACGCGCTGCTCGAGCGCGGCGCATGGTCCGACATATTGGACAGCATTTTTTATGAGAGCCTTTACGGGATCGGCAACGCCGTTCTCAAGGGCACCTACCATAAACCTCCGCGACGGACCCATTTCCGCACGAAACCAGAGAAAAACGAGGAAACCGTATGAACGACCCCTATCAGATTCTGAATATCCCGCCGACGGCGACTGACGAGGAGGTCAAGCGCGCTTACCGCAATCTTGCCCGCAAGTACCATCCGGACAACTACCACGATAACCCGCTTGCAGATCTCGCGCAGGAAAAAATGAAGGAGATCAACGAAGCCTACGACCAGATCCAGAAGCAGCGCAAGGCGGCCTCCGCCGCTTCGCAGAGCTACTCCTACGGCGCGGGCGGCGGCTATGGCGACGGCTACAGCAGCAGCGCTTACGGCGCGGGGCGGCTGCAGCAGGTGCGCATGGCCATCAACCGGGGCGATGTGTCGCTTGCCGAAAGGCTTCTTGGCAGCGTGAGCGAGCACGACGCGGAGTGGAACTTCCTCATGGGCGTTGTGTGCTCGCGGCGCGGCTGGATGGACGAGGCGAAGCGCTACCTCGAGACCGCCGTGCAGATGGATCCGAACAATTCCGAGTACCGCAGCGCGCTCGCCGCGCTGACCGGCGCGGGCTACCGGCCCGAGGGCTTCCGCACGTTCCACACGGGGAGCTTCGATGAAAACGCCTGCATGCGCTGCTGCGCGGCATGGTCGTGCTGCACGCTTTTCAGCGGCGGCGGGTGCTATTTCCTGCCCTGCTCCTACTAAGCCTTGTGTTTTACTATATATTTTGATGGAGGAGAATGATCGTGGTCAAAAGCATGACTGGCTACGGAAGAGCCAAAAAGACATTATCCAATCGTGATATCACCGTCGAGGTCCGCAGCGTCAACAACCGCTATCTCGACTGCACGGTAAAGCTGCCGCGCGCCTATATTTTCGCCGAGGACGCCATCAAGGGCCGCGTGCAGAAGGCCATCTCGCGCGGCAAGGTCGATGTGTTTGTCACCATCGACTCGACCGGCGCGGACGAAGAGGTCGTCGTGGTCAACGAGGGCCTTGCGCGCAGCTATCTGGAGGCCTTCCGCAAGCTCTATGAGCTTGACGGCGGGAACTACCTTGAAAAGAAGTCCTGCGTGTCGGACTTCGCCCGCATTCCGGACGTGCTGACCGTCACGAAGGCCGAGGAGGACCTCGAGTCTGTCGGCGCGGAGATCTGCGAGGTGCTCGACGAGGCGCTCGCGTCCTACAACCAGATGCGCGCGACCGAGGGCCGCAAGCTCGCCGAGGATATCGGCGGCAGGCTCACGACGATCGAAACGCTCACCGGCAAGGTCGAGGAGCGCTCGCCCGAAACGGTGCGCGAGTACCGCGAAAAGCTGACCGCGCGCATGCAGGAGGTCCTGCAGAGCACGACGATCGACGAATCGCGCATCCTGACCGAGGCCGCCATCTACGCCGACAAGGTCGCCGTGGACGAGGAGACCGTGCGTCTGCGCTCGCATGTGTCGCAGCTGCGCGACATGCTGCTCTCCGACGAACCCATGGGCCGCAAGATGGACTTCCTCATTCAGGAGGTCAACCGCGAGAGCAACACCATCGGCTCGAAGTGCAACGATGTCGCCATCGCGCGCGATGTGGTCGCGCTCAAGGCGGAGGTCGAAAAGATCCGCGAGCAGGTGCAGAACATCGAGTAAGGGGCGAAGCAAATGAAGCTGCTGAACATCGGATTTGGCAACATGGTGTCCGCCGAGCGCCTGATCGCCGTCGTCAGCCCTGACAGCGCGCCGATCAAGCGCCTCATTCAGGAGTCGCGCGAGCGCGGCATGCTGATCGACGCGACCTACGGCCGCAAGACCGCGTCGGTGTTCATCATGGACAGCGACCATGTGGTGCTCTCGGCCATCGCCGCTGACAAGCTGATCGCAAGGCTGGGCGTGGAAACGCTCGCCATGGAGGAGGAAGCATAGAAAATCATGTACAAGGGGAAAACATTCATCATCTCCGGCCCATCCGGAGTGGGCAAGAGCACGGTGCTCAAGGAGTTATTTCAGGATCGCGACGATCTTTATTTCTCCGTTTCCGCCACGACGCGTCCGCCGCGTCCGGGCGAGATAGACGGCGTCCACTATCACTTTACCGACGTCGACGAGTTCCGCAAGATGATCTCGGAGGACGCCTTTTTGGAGTATGCCGAGTATGTCGGCAACTTCTACGGCACGCCGAAAAAGTTTGTCGACGAGGCCATGGAGCAGGGGAAGGACGTCGTCCTCGATATCGAGGTACAGGGTGCCTTGCAGGTCGTGCATAAGCGGCCTGATGTCGTGCGCATCTTCATCGCGCCGCCTTCGTGGCAGGCGCTTGAAGAACGCCTGACGAGCCGTGGCACCGACAGTCCCGAAAAGGTGCAAAAACGCCTCGTCCGCGCAAAGGTCGAGCTTCAGACCGCTAATACCTATGATTATTTCGTCATCAACGACACGGTGGAACGCGCCGTGCGCGAGATCAACGCCATCATGCTCGCCGAGCACTGCAAGCCCGCCGAGCGTATGGCCATTTTGTCCGAATAATCTAATAAATCAGCCGAAAGGCAGAAGGAAGTAAACGATCATGATGCTTTATCCCGCTATGAGTCTGCTCAACAAGTATGTTGAGAACCGTTACCTGCTTGTCAACGTGGTTTCGCGCCGCGCCCGCCAGATCGCCGAGCAGGCCGACGTGGAGGGCTATCCCCTCTGCGAAAAGCCCGTGACCACGGCCATCAATGAGGTCGCCGCCGGCAAGATCACCGCCGCGGGCATCGACACGCACATCGCGAAGTAAAACAAAACACAAAAAGGGGGAGACTGTATGGCAGAGAAAACGCTTGCTCGTGTCGCAGTCTCTTCTGTTCCGTATGCGGCAGATAAGCTGTATACCTACCGCGTTCCGGACGGGCTTTTGTCCGCCGCCACGCCCGGCAAGCGGGTGCTTATCCCGTTTGGCCGCGGCAACAAGCGCGGCGAGGGCTTTGTGCTCGACATCGTGCATGAGGAGGACAAGCCCGTCTACAAGCGCATCGACGCCTTTGTCGACGATGCGCCGCTGCTGGACGCGAAGGATCTGCGCCTTGTCCGCTGGATGAAGGCGCGATACTTCTGCACCTACTATGACGCGCTCAAGGCGCTGCTGCCCGGCGGCATTTGGCTCAAAAGCCGCGAGGTCTGGCGCCTGCGCGACGGTGTGAGCGCGGAAGAGGCACTCGCTTCCGCCGCGCCCGATTCGCTCGAGGAGACGCTGCTTCGCGCCGTGCTCGGCGCAAAGGGGCTTGAGCGCGCCGCGCTCGACGAGCTGGGCGGCGAGAAGACCGGCCGGGCACTTCATGCGCTCGAGCAGCGCGGCCTTCTCACCTGCGAAACGACGATGAAGCAGCGCCTTGGCGACAAGACGGCGCGCATGGCGTCGCTCTGCGTGAGCGCGGAGGACGCGCTTGCTGCGGTCGAGCCGAAGCGCCGCAGCGCGCCGGTGCGCTATGCGGTCGTGGAGCTTTTGAGCCGCGAGGGGACGCTTTCGACCGCCGAGATCAGCTACTATACGGGCGCGACGATGCAGACGCTGCGCGGCCTTGAAAAGCTGGGCCTGCTCGAATTTTCCGAGCAGGAGGTGCTGCGCGTCAGCAGCACCGTGCCGGAGAGCGCCGAGCGCACGGACGTGACGCTCAATTTTGAGCAGCAGCAGGCCTTTGAGGGCCTTTCTGCGCTTTTGGAGCGGGAGGGCGGCAGCGCCGCGCTGCTCTACGGCGTGACCGCGAGCGGAAAGACGCAGGTCTACCTGAAGCTCATCGAGGAAGTGCTCCGCCGCGGAAGGACGGCCATGCTGCTCGTGCCGGAGATCGCGCTCACGCCGCAGATGATGCGGCGCTTTTCCGCGCGCTTCGGCACGGACGTTGTGATGCTGCACAGCGCGCTGCCGCTCACGGAGCGCTACGACCAGTGGAAGCGCATCCGCCGCGGCGAGGTGCGCGTTGTGCTGGGCACGCGCAGCGCGGTGTTCGCGCCGCTCCCGAACCTCGGTCTCATCATTCTGGACGAGGAGCAGGAGGGGAGCTACCAGTCGGAAAACCCGCCGCACTATCACGCGCGCGACATCGCACAGTTCCGCTGCGCGCAGCACGGCGCGCTGATGCTGCTCGGCTCGGCCACGCCGACGGTGGAGACCGCGTATTACGCAAAGCGCGGACGCTATCAAGTGTTTTCCCTTCACAAAAGATACAACGATCTGCCGCTTCCAAAGGTGCTCATCGCCGACATGAAAGACGAGCTGCGCCGGGGGAACGACAGTGCCGTCGGCAGCGCGCTGCGCGCGGAGATCGAACAGAATCTTTCGCGCGGGGAGCAGAGCATCCTGTTTCTCAACCGGCGCGGCAGCGCGCGGATGCTCCTTTGCGGCGAGTGCGGCTATGTGCCGCAGTGCCCGCGATGCAGCGTGCCGATGACGTACCACTCCGCGAACGAGCGGCTGATGTGCCATTACTGCGGCCATTCCGAGGCCGTGATGGCGCGGTGCAGCGAGTGCGGAGGGCTGATGAAGCGCGTCGGCTCCGGCACGCAGAAGGTCGAGCAGGAGCTTTTGTCGCTCTTTCCCGGCACGAAGGTGCTGCGCATGGACGCCGACACCGTCGCCGCCGCGCGGGGGCACGAAGCGCTTTTGAAGCAGTTTACCGAACAGAACATTCCCATCCTCCTCGGCACGCAGATGGTCGCCAAGGGGCTGGATTTTGAAAACGTGACGCTCGTCGGCGTGCTGGACGCGGACCTTTCGCTCTACGTGCAGAACTACCACGCCGCCGAACGGACCTACAGTCTGCTCGCGCAGGTCGTCGGCCGCGCGGGCCGGGGCGAGCGCGCGGGGCGCGCCGTCATCCAGACCTATCACCCCGAAAATGAGGTCATTCAGGCCGCGGCGAAGCAGGATTACGAGACGTTCTACCAAAGCGAGCTGCGCCTGCGCCGCCTGCGGCGCTATCCGCCGTTTGCCGACCTCTTCACGCTGACGGTCACGGGCCTTGACGAGCTCCGTGTGATCGCCGCCGCGCGCACATTATGCGACGCGCTGCGGCGCGAGAGCGGAAGAGAGCCGCTGCGCGCGCTCGAAGCTGAGGTGCTTGGTCCCGCCGGCGCGCCGGTCGTGAAGGTCAACAACCGCTACCGCTACTGCGTGTATCTCTGCGGTAAGAGCGACAGCGCGCTGCGGCGCACGGTCAGCGAATATCTGCTGGCCTTTTCCGCAAGAAAAGAAAACCGCGGTCTCGACATTTTTGCCGACTGCAATGCTTTACAATAGAGAAGAGAGGAAGAATATTATGGCTATCCGTACCATTCGAGAAAAAGGCGATCCCTGCCTGACCAAGGTCTGCCGCCCCGTGACGGAGTTCAACGCCCGTCTCCACCAGCTGCTCGACGACATGGCCGACACGCTGGCCGAGGCCGGCGGCGTGGGCCTTGCGGCCCCGCAGGTCGGCATTCTGCGCAGGGTCTGCATCGTGGAGGACACGCAGGGCGAGATCATTGAGTTCATCAACCCCGAGATCATCAAGGCTGAGGGCGAGCAGACGGGCTTGGAGGGCTGCCTGAGCGTGCCGGGCAAGTACGGCATCGTCACGCGCCCGATGGTGGTGCGCGTGCGCGCGCAGGACCGCTACGGCACGACCTTTGAGGTCGAGGACGAGGAGCTGACGGCGCGCTGCTTCTGCCACGAGATCGAGCATCTCGACGGCCACCTCTACACCGAGCACTGCAAAGTCCTCACCGACGAGGAGCTGGAGCAGTATATCCGCGAGCAGGAAAAGGAGCTGGACGAGGAATGAGGATCGTCTTCATGGGCACGCCCGACTTTGCGCGCACGATCTTAGAGCGTCTGGTCGCGGACGGGCACGACGTGTGCGGCGTTTTCACGCAGCCGGACAAGCCGCGCAACCGAAACAAAGTCACGCCAAGCCCTGTAAAGGAATATGCTTTGTCGCAGAATATCCCCGTTTTTCAGCCGGTGACGATGCGCGACGGCACGGCGCTTGAGGATTTCAAGGCCCTCGCGCCCGAGCTCGCGGTCGTCGCGGCCTATGGTCGCATCCTGCCGGAGGAAATGCTCGCCGTGCCGGTGCATGGCTGCATCAATGCACACGCGTCCATTCTGCCGAAGTACCGCGGCGCAGCGCCGATTAACCGCGCCATCTTAGACGGCGAAAAGGAGACCGGCGTGACCGTGATGCACATGGCGAAAGAGTGCGACGCGGGCGATATGATCTTAGTCAAAAAGCAGTCCATCCGCCCCGACGAGACGGCGGAGGACCTGTTCAAAGAGCTCGCTGTGCTCGGCGCAGACGCGATCGCCGAGGCCATCGTTGAGATTCAAAACGGCACGGCCCAGCGCGTGCCGCAGGACGAGTCGCAGGCGACGTATGCGCCCATGCTCTCGCGCGAGCTTTCGCCCATCGACTGGACGAGAAGCAGCACGCAGATCATCGACCAGATCCGCGCGCTGATCCCGTGGCCCTGCGCCGCGGCGAGCATTCTCGGCGCGAACACGAAAATTTTCCATGCCGTGCCGCTCGGCGAAACGAAGGACGTGCCCGGCACGCTGTGCGCGCGCAAAAAGGGCATCGAAGCCGCCTGCGGCGACGGCAAAAGCATTCTCATCACGGAGCTGCAGCCCGACGGCGGCAAGCGCATGGCAGCGAACGCTTTTCTGAACGGCAAGCGCATCGCCGCGGGGACGGTCCTCGATGCGTAAGGGAAATACCGCGAACGCGCGCGAATGCGCGCTCTCCGTTCTGGTCGCCTGCCGCCGCAACGGTGCGTGGGCGGACGCCGCGCTGAAGGCGCAGCTCGGCAAGTGCGCACTGAGTGCTCAGGACGCGGCGCTTTGCAGCCGCATCGTCTACGGCGTGATGCAGAACGAGCTGCTGCTGAACTGGTATTTGAGCGCCTACTGCACGCAGAAGCTCGACCATTTGCAGCCACCGCTCTCCGACATTCTGCGCATCGGCGCGTACCAGATCTTATTTCTGGACAAGGTACCCGACCACGCCGCTGTCAGCGAGTCCGTGGAGCTCTGCCGCACGAACGGCAGAAGCGCCGCGAGCGGACTCGTCAACGCCGTGCTGCGCAAGGTCGCGCAGAATAAGTCGAATCTCCCGCCGCTGCCGGAGGGGAATATCGCACGATTGAGCGTCGCCTACAGCCACCCGCAGTGGCTCGTCAAAAAGCTCGTGTCTCTCCTCGGCGTCGAGGAAGCGGAAGCGTTTCTTCGCATCGACAACGAGGCTTCGCCCATCAGCGTACAGATCAACCCGCTCAAAACGAATGAAAAAGCGCTCGTCGACGAACTTCGCGGCGAGGGCGTCTGCGTCACGCCGCACCCGTGGGTGCCCGGATGCCTGGAGCTTTCCGGCACGGGCGACCTAACGACGCTCAGCGCTTTCTACAATGGCCGCTTCACCGTACAGGACGCGGCGGCACACCTGATCGTCTGCGCCGCGGACTTTGCGCGCGGGCAGAGGGTGCTGGACGTCTGCGCCGCTCCGGGCGGCAAGTCGTTCGCCGCGGCATTCGCGATGGAAAACGGGGGGAGCATCCTCTCGTGCGATCTACATGAAAACAAATTGAAGCGCATCCGCGAGGGCGCGCAGCGCCTCGGCATCACGTGCATCAAGACCGCCGCCGTCGACGGCCGCGCGTTCCGCGAGGAATGGGCGGGCAAGTTTGACGTCGTCATCTGCGATGTGCCGTGCTCGGGCCTTGGCATCATCCGCAAAAAGCCGGACATCCGCTACAAGGACGTGCAGGAGTTTTCTGCGCTGCCGGAGATCCAGCGCGCGATCTTAGAGAACAGCGCGCGCTATGTGAAACGCGGCGGCCTTCTCGTCTACTCGACTTGCACGATCCTGCCCGAGGAAAACGAGCAGGTGACGGACGACTTTTTAAAAGCGCACGACGAGTTTACTTACGAAGCCTTTTCGCTGCCGAACGGCGTGAGCGCGCCGGGGCATTTGACGCTCTGGCCGCAGCGCGACAATACGGACGGGTTCTATCTCAGCCGCATGAGGAGAAAGACGCATGACTGATTTAAAGTCAATGACATTGGAGGAAATCACCGCGGCGCTGCGCGCGATGGGCGAACCGTCGTTCCGCGGCAAGCAGGTCTTCACCTGGCTGCACCGCGGCATCACCGATTTTGACGAGATGATGAATATTCCCAAATCCCTGCGCCAAAAGCTCAGGGCGGAGTACTACATCACCGTGCCGACGGTCGCGCGCAAGCAGGTGTCGAAGCTCGACGGGACGATCAAATACCTCTGGGAGCTATCCGACGGCAACTGCATCGAAACGGTGCTGATGTCCTATCACCACGGCAACACGGTCTGCATTTCCTCGCAGGTCGGCTGCCGCATGGGCTGCAAATTCTGCGCGTCCACGCTGGCCGGCAAGGTGAGGGACTTAACACCGTCGGAAATGCTCGATCAGGTGCTTTTCACGCAGCTTGACTCCGGACGCGAAATTTCCAACATCGTCCTGATGGGCATCGGCGAGCCGATGGACAACCGGAAAAATGTGCTGCGCTTTTTGGAGCTCATCAACCATCCCGACGGGATGAACATCGGCATGCGGCACATCTCGCTTTCCACCTGCGGCGTGGTGCCGGGCATCGACGCGCTCGCGGAGGACAATTTGCAGCTCACGCTGTCTGTTTCGCTCCACGCGCCCGACAGCGCGACGCGCAGCCGCATCATGCCCGTGAACAACGCCTACGACGTGGAGGAGCTGTTCGCCGCTTGCCACCGCTATTTTAAGAAGACCGGCCGCCGCATCTCGTTTGAATACGCGATGATCGACGGCGTGAACGACCACGACTGGCAGGCGGACCTGCTGGCGGAGAAGATCCGCGGCATGCCGGGGCATGTGAACCTCATCCCGCTCAACGACGTGGTCGAGAGCGAATTCAAGCCCAGCAAGCGCGTGAGCGCGTTCCAGAAGCGCCTTGAGTCCCACGGCCTGACGGCGACGGTCCGCCGCAGCCTTGGCGGCGACATCGACGCGAGCTGCGGACAGCTGCGGCGCAAGGAAATGAAAGAAAGAGAGGCTGCGCTGCAATGAACGCCCTTGGCAAGACCGACGTGGGACTGCGCCGGCACGAAAATCAGGATACCTTTGCCGTCGAGCGTCTCGGCGCGCTGACCGCCGCCGTCGTGTGCGACGGCATGGGCGGCGCGGAGGGCGGACAGATCGCGAGCGCGCTCGCGGTCGAGACGTTCATGAGCGAGCTGCGCGCGCTTTTGCGCGAGGATATGACCGTCGAGCAGCTGCGCGAGCTCGCGTCGTTCTGCGTGGCGAAGGCGAACACCGCCGTTTATCAGCGCTCGCTCGAGGATGGGGACTGTCACGGCATGGGGACGACGCTCGTTTCCGCCGTGGCGGGGGAGAACGGGACGGTCGTTTGCAACGTGGGCGACAGCCGCGCCTATCTCATCCGCGGCGGCGGCATTACGCGCATCACGCACGATCACAGCGTGGTGCAGACGCTCGTGGAGAGCGGCAACATCACCGCCGAGGAGGCGCGCACGCATCCCAACCGCAACCTCATCACCCGCGCGCTCGGCACCGAGGAGAGCACGCGCTGCGACGCCTTCGAGGTCCCGCTGAGCCGGGGGGATAAGCTCCTGCTCTGCACCGACGGTCTCGTCGTCACGGCGACGGATGAGGAGATCTGCCGCGCGGTCTGCGCGGGAAAAAGCGCGGAGGAGAGCCTTTCAAGGCTCATCGCGCTGGCAAAAGCACAGGGCGCGCCGGACAATGTGACGGTCGTGCTCATCGACTGCACGTAAGGGAGGTGGCATTCGGAATGAGTAATCATATGATCGGGAAAATGCTCGACAACCGCTACGAGCTGCTCGAGGTCATCGGCAGCGGCGGCATGGCCGTCGTCTACAAGGCCAAGTGCCACCGGCTCAACCGCCTTGTCGCGGTCAAGGTGCTCAAAAGCGATCTGGCCGAGGACGCGGACTTCCGCCGCCGCTTCCGCGACGAGTCGCAGGCGGTCGCGATGCTCTCGCATCCGAACATCGTTTCGGTCTACGACGTGAGCCGCGGCGAAACGGAATATATCGTCATGGAGCTGATCGACGGCATCACGCTCAAGCAGTATATGGAAAAGCGCGGCCAGCTCAACTGGCGTGAGGCGCTGCACTTCATCACGCAGATCATGAAGGCGCTCTCGCACGCGCATTCGCGCGGCATCATCCACCGCGACATCAAGCCGCAGAACATCATGGTCCTGCGCGACGGCAGCGTCAAGGTCGCCGACTTCGGTATTGCCTGTCTTGCAAACTCGGCCAACACGCTCACGCAGGAAGCGCTCGGCTCGGTGCACTACATGTCGCCCGAGCAGGCGCGCGGCGACCGCACGGACGCACGCTCGGACATCTACTCCGCGGGCGTGGTGCTCTATGAGATGCTGACGGGCCGCCTGCCCTTTGAGGGCGACAGCGCCGTTTCCGTCGCCATTCAGCACCTGTCCTCTGTGCCGCTCTCGCCGCGCGAGATCAACCCCGACGTGCCGGAAGCGCTCGAGCTGATCTGCATGAAGGCGATGGCGTCGGACATCGAAAAGCGCTACGCTTCGGCGGACGAAATGCTCGCGGACCTTGAGGAGTTCCGCAAGAATCCCGACGTGGACCTCGATTTTTCCATCGAGGACCTGCACCGCGAGGTCGTGGACGAGCCGACGCAGTATATCCCCGCCGTGCGCCCGGCCGCAAGCAAGGCGCAGCTGGTAGAGGAGGAGAGCGAAGAGGACGAAGCGCCGCAGAAAAAGGACCCGCGCAAGCTCCTCACCATCGTCGCCGCGGCTGTGGCGGCGGTCGCGCTGATCGTGCTGCTCTGGCACGCGATCTTCAGCGACCTTTTCGGCAAGGAGCAGACGCCGACGGAATTTGAGGTGCCCGACCTCTTCGGCATGACCATCGACGAAGCTGAAGCGGATGAGCGCGTGAAGGATATCTTTGTGATCGAGCAGATCGGCCAGCGCGCGAGCGAGTACGAAGCCGGGACGATCATCGATCAGTCGCCGGAAAAGGGCAAGATGGTCAAGGGCAACCGCGTCATCTCGGTCTTTGTCAGCACCGGCGCAAAGACGGAAGCAATGCCGAATCTCGTCAACACGGAAAAGCGCAACGCCTCGCTCCAGCTGAAAAATCTGGACCTCGACCTTGTGATCGACGACACGCTGGAGGAATACAGCGAGACGATCACGGCGGGCTATGTCATCCGCACGATCCCTGAAGCGAACGCGACGCTCAATGTGGGCGACACGGTGACGCTTGTGATCAGCAAGGGCTCTGCCAAAAAGCCTGTAACGGTCATCACCTTTACAGGAAGTGACATCGAGATCGTCCGCCAGCAGGCCACGCAGATGGGCCTTGTCGTGGGCGATGTGACCGAGCGGGCGGATGTGAGCCCCGCGGGCACGGTGCTCGAGCAGAGCATCGCCCCGGAGACGGACGTGAAGGAAGGCACGACGATCACCTTCGTCGTGAGCTCCGGCCCGGACGTGGACGACGGCTCAGGCGCGGAAGCGCCGGTCACCGGCGGAGACGAGGAGGCGCCGTGACAGGAAGGATACAGCGCGCGCTGAGCGGCTTTTATTACGTCAAGGGCGAGGACGGGAGCCTTCTCACCTGCAAGGCGCGCGGAAAGTTCCGCAGGGAGGGCGTGTCGCCGCTCGTGGGCGACAGCGTCGTCTGCTGTGAGGTCCCCGGCGGCGAGGGCCGCATTGACGAGATCCTGCCGCGCCGCAATTTCTTCGAGCGGCCCAGCGTTGCAAACATCGACCAGATGGTCATCGTCTGCTCGCAGGCCATCCCGAAAACGGACCCGTACCTCGTGGACCGCATGACGGCCATCGCCGCGCTCAAGGGCTGCGATGTGCTCATCTGCATCAACAAATGCGACCTCGACCCCGCGGACGCGCTGCGGGAGTACTATGAGGGCACGCCGTTCCGCACGGTGTGCGTCAGCGCCGAGACAGGCGAGGGCATCGACGCGCTGCGCGCGCAGCTCGTGGGCAGGCTCTCGGCGGTAACGGGCAACTCCGGCGTCGGCAAGTCGAGCATTCTGAACGCGCTCGACGCGGGTATGGCGATCAAGACCGGCGAGGTCAGTCAGGCCCTCGGGCGCGGGCGGCATACGACGCGCCATGTGGAGCTCTACGAGCTGCCCTGCGGCGCGGAGATCATCGACACGCCGGGCTTTTCCTCGTTCGAAACGACGGGGCTCAACTTGGAGCTCAAGGAGCATCTGCCCGAGTGCTTCCCGGAGTTTGCGCCGTTTCTGGGCGGCTGCCGCTTCGTCGGGTGCAGCCACACGAAGGAAAAGGGCTGCGCCGTGCGCCAGGCCGTGAAGGACGGCGCGATCGGCAAGGGGCGGCACGAGAGCTACTGCCGTCTCTATGACGAGCTCAAGGACCTGCGCGAGTGGAACGCCGGGCAGGAAGGGCGCGGACGGCGTGGATAAAAGCAAATAACGGCAAAGGCCTGCACTTCATTCAGTGCAGGCCTTTGCCGTTTTAGAGAGATGAGAGATGAGAGGGGAAACCAGTGGATATCAGGAAGGATCAATCCTGAAACAGCGGGGTGGAGAGATAGCGGTCGCCGGTGTCGGGCAGGAGGACGACGATGGTCTTGCCCTTGTTCTCCGGACGCTTGGCAAGCTGGATACCGGCCCACACGGCAGCGCCGGAGGAGATGCCGACCAGCACGCCCTCGCTGTGGCCGACGAGCTTGCCGGTGGCGAAGGCGTCGTCATTCTCAACGGGGATGATCTCGTCATAAACGCTGGTGTCCAGCACGTCGGGGACGAAGCCCGCGCCGATGCCCTGGATCTTGTGCGCGCCCGCGACGCCCTTGCTCAGAACGGGGGAGGAGGCGGGCTCTACGGCCACGACCTTGACGTCGCTCTTCTGTTCCTTCAGGAACTTGCCCGTGCCGGTCAGCGTGCCGCCGGTGCCCACGCCCGCGACGAAGATATCGACCTGACCGTCGGTGTCGGCCCAGATCTCGGGGCCGGTGGTCTCATAGTGCGCCTTGGGGTTGGCGGGGTTGACGAACTGGCCGGGGATGAAGCTGTTCGGCGTCTGCGCGGCGAGCTCCTCCGCCTTGACGATGGCGCCCTTCATGCCCTTCGCGCCGTCGGAGAGGACGAGCTCCGCGCCATAGGCCTTCATCAGCTGGCGGCGCTCGACGCTCATCGTCTCGGGCATGACGATGATGATGCGGTAGCCGCGCGCGGCGGCGACGGAAGCAAGGCCGATGCCGGTGTTGCCGGAGGTCGGCTCGATGATGACGGAGTCGGGCTTCAGCTTGCCGCTCGCTTCGGCGTCATCAAGGATGGCCTTGGCGATACGGTCCTTGACGGAACCGGCGGGGTTGAAGTATTCGAGCTTCGCGAGAAGCTTGGCCTCGAGCTTTTCGGCCTTTTCGATGTGGGTCAGTTCCAGAAGCGGAGTCTTGCCGATCAGCTGGTCCGCGGAAGTGTAGATCTTGCTCATAATATTTCCTCCTGAACGATACGTTCGTTATATCAAAATATGTTTATTTTTGTTATGATGGTTTACGGTCTTTCTTTGATGCGCGGCATCCGGCGCGGCGACATCGGAAGGCGGAACGGTAAGTGTTCATTTCTCATTACCAACCTTTCAAGTAGGTATGTAGGGATTATACGATGCAAGGTAAGAATTGTCAAGAGAAAATTTGAAGAAAAATCTATTGAATTCCTATATACCATGTAATATAATAGGTAAATAGAAAGGCGTGAACTACGATTATGATGATTTCAACCAAGGGCCGTTACGCGCTGCGTGTGCTGATCGACATGGCAGAGCATCAGACCGATGGCTATATTCCCCTCAAGGAGATCGCCAAGCGTCAGGAGATCTCGGAAAAGTATCTGGAGAGCATTGTCAAAACGCTCGTCAAGGGCGGCGTGGTGGAGGGCATGCGCGGCAAGGGCGGCGGCTACCGTCTCTGCAAGAGCGCCGACCAGTTCACCGCGGGCCAGATCCTGCGGCTGATGGAAGGCTCGCTTGCACCCGTGGCGTGCCTGGAAGCCGGGAGCGCGCCGTGCGACCGCGCGGCGGAATGCCGCACGCTTTCGCTCTGGTCCGGACTGAGCGACGTAATCAACAAATATCTCGATCAGTATACGCTCGCGGACCTGCTGCGCGAGGACGGCGGATACGATTATGTGATCTGAAAACGAGGGCGGTTCCCGTAGGAACCGCCCTCGTTTTCTTCCTATTTTTATTATAGGAAAATGGCACGAACAGATGATAAAATTCTGCTGATTTTTTGTTTCTTCTGTTGCATAATGTCCGCGTGTGCGGTACAATAATGCGGTGCGAGTCCTATTACGACAGACAGGAGAAACGATATGGTATCCAAATCCGCGCTCAAAGAGTTTGCGCTGATCACGTTCGGCACCGCGGTCATCACCGCCGGTGTGTTCTTTTTCATGCAGCCGGCGAATCTGGCGATGGGCAGTGTGGCCGGCCTTGCCGTGGTGCTGCAGCAGTTTGTGCCGCTGAGCGTCGCGGTGATCTCGCTGATCGTGAACATCATTCTGCTGCTGCTCGGCTTTTTGCTGGTGGGGCGGGAGTTCGTCGGCAAGACCATCTATGCCGCGCTCCTGATGCCAATTTTGCTCGGCGTGCTCGAGGTGCTGCTGCCGAACAACACGTCCATGACGGACGACGCGTTCGTCGACCTGCTTTGCAGCGTGATCCTCATCAGCTTCGGGCAGGCGGTCCTGTTCGGGCAGAACGCCTCCTCCGGCGGGCTTGACATCGTAGGCAAGATCCTCAACAAATTCTTCCGCATGGACATCGGCAAGTCCATCGCGGCGGTGGGCATGGCGATCTCGCTGTCCGCCGCGCTGGTGTACGACAAGAAAACGGTCGTGCTCAGTGTGCTGGGGACCTATCTCAGCGGCATCGTGCTCGACTATTTCATCTTCGGCACGAACACCAAGCGCAAGGTCTGCATCATCTCGCAGCACAAACAGGCGGAGATCCTCGACTTTCTTCTCGACACGGTTCACTCCGGCGCGACGCTCTACGAAGCGCAGGGCGCCTACGGCGGCTTTACCGGCAAGGAGATCGTGACGATCGTGGACAAGAACGAGTATAGGCTTCTGATGAATTTCCTCGCCAAGTGCGACCCTGCCGCGTTCGTCACGGTCTACACCGTGAGCGAGGTGCTCTACCAGCCCAAGCCCAGAACGCAGCGTCACGCGGAGCACATCAACTGAAAATAAAAAGCCAGCCCGCTTCGGAAAACGAAGCGGGCTTTTTTTGCCTTTTAGAGCCGAAAGAAAAGGAAGGCGAGGGGATATCCCTCGCCTTCCTTTTTACAGGGGCTTACTATTGTAGGCGCGATAGAGGAAGGTGACGATCTGACCGCGGGTGCAGGTG
>JAYABH010000030.1:0-11875 GCA_037343695.1 bacterium
GCGTCATCACCCTGCCCGAGGGCACCGAGATGTGCATGCCCGGCGATAACGTCGATATGAAGGTCGAGCTGATCACCCCGATCGCTATCGAGAAGGGCCTCCGCTTCGCTATCCGCGAGGGCGGCCGTACCGTCGGTTCCGGTGTTGTCATCGAGACCGAGGCCTAATTGATCGCTTAGAGGGCGACCCAAAGGTTCATAAAAAGCGGCAGGTCTTATGACCTGCCGCTTTTTTCTATGCTGCCGCAACTTTAGGTTTACCGCAATTCGGACGGTTCCATAGAAAACAGAAAGCAGCGCTCCGTGTGCGACACGGGACACTGCTGTTTCTTTTAGGAGGGACCGCGTTCAGGACAGGTCCTGATCGTATGCTGCCCAGACCCAGCGGTCAAAATCGTCCGCGCGGAAGGCGGCAAGCTTTCCCGCGTAGTCCGCGCTCACAGCGGTATAGCGGCGAAGTCCGGTATCCGTCCGCACCAGCGGGTCGATGCTGCGTTTTTTGGCCGCGACCTTGATGGAGAAAACGCCGTCCGGCTTCTGCTTTTCGGACCGCGTACCGGTGATGCGGCGGTAATCCTGCCAGCGCGCGGCGACGGCGGGGACGGAGAGAAGCCGCGCGATCACCTGCGCTTCGTCGGTGTAGAGGTCGTCGACCGTCAGCGCGCCCGCGCGCTGCGCGTCGCGCAGGATCTCGGCGAGGTACTGCATGCTGAAGCGGTCGTCGTCGGAGACGAACCACTTTGACTGCCGCAGGGAAAGGCGCGTGAAGGCGTCCGCAGCTTCGGCGTGCGCGAAGCACAGCTCCGGCTCGCCGTCCTCGTTCTGCCCGACGAAGAGATCGTCGTAAATGCGCTTGAGCGCCGGCTCCGGGCAGTGAAAGACAAGGTGGGCGTTGCCCAGCGTGTACTCGAGCCGGTCGGCGGAGAGCCGGGGCGAATCATTGTCGGCGATGGGGTAGCGGTGGTAGTCCTCCACATCCTCCACGCGCAGGCCGCAGCACGCAAGCCGCGCCGTCAGCTGGGGGCAGGCGGCGATCATCGCGCGCGTGCGCGTTTCAGTCGATTCCTGGCGCATATGGTCGCCGTTGAGAAAATCGACCACATGCGCGAACGCGGGTGTCGCGATGTCGTGCAGCAGTCCCGCGGCAGCCTGCTTCAGGTCGTGCGTGAAGTGCCAGACGATCGCGGCTGTGCCGAGCGAGTGGGTGTAGCGGGTGTAAGGCTCTTTTGCGCCGCGGTAGATGGGGTAGGACGTGTATTCGCAGCCGCAGTGCATGCCGACGCGCTTCAGGCGCTGCATCGCGGGTGTTTCCGCCATGGTGGCAAGTGCCGGGGGCAGCGAAGCGGTATAGATATCAGTATACATAATATGTTTTCTCCTAAAGGAAAAGCGCCTTGCCTTGCGGCAGGGCGCTTGGTGATTTAACCGATCTGGCGGATCTCGGAGGGCTCATCGCACTCGACGCAGTCGATCTTCGCGCCGAGTCCGCGTAGCTTGCCGATCACGTCCTCGTAGCCGCGCTCGATGTAGTGCACGTTGGACACCTCGCTCACGCCGTCCGCGGCCAGCGCCGCGATCAGCATCGCCGCGCCCGCGCGGAGATCGTAGGCCTGCACGCTCGCGGCCGTCAGGTGATCGACGCCCTCGACAATGGCGCTGCGGCCCTCCACGCGGATCTGCGCGCCCATGCGCGTCAGCTCGCCGACGTAGCGGTAGCGGTTGTCCCACACGCCCTCGGTGACGACGCTCGTCCCCTCGGCAAGGCAGAGCGCCACGGTGATCTGCGGCTGCATGTCCGTCGGGAAGCCGGGGTAGGGCAGGGTCTTGACGTTGGTGCGGTGGAGCTTTCCGGAGCGGCGCACGAGCAGCGTGTCGTCCTGCTCCTCGACCTGCACGCCCATCTCCTGCAGCTTTGCGGTGATGCAGTCCATATGCTTGGGGATGATGCCGCGCACGAGGACCTGCCCGCCGCAGGCGGCGACCGCCGCCATGTAGGTGCCGGCCTCGATCTGGTCGGGAATGATGGCGTAGGTGCCGCCGTGGAGCTCGTCCACGCCGAAAATGCGGATGGTGTCTGTGCCCGCGCCCTTGATGTTCGCACCCATGGAGTTCAGGAAGTTGGCAAGATCGACGATGTGCGGCTCCTTGGCGGCGTTTTCGATGACGGTCGTGCCCTCGGCGAGCGCCGCGGCCATCATGATGTTCATCGTCGCGCCGACGGAGACCACGTCGAGATAGACGTTCGCGCCCTTCATGCGCCCGCCGGACGCCTTGGCGCAGATGAAGTCGCCCTCGCGCACCTCCGCGCCCATGGCGGCAAAGCCCTTGACGTGCTGGTCGATGGGGCGCACGCCGCCGAAGTTGCAGCCGCCGGGCATAGAGACCTCAGCTTCGCCGAAGCGGCCCAGCAGCGCGCCGATCAGGTAGTAGGAGGCGCGGATCTTGTGCGCCAGTTCCTGCGAGACCTGCGTGGTGACGATATGGCGGCAGTCGATCTCCACGTCGCTGCGGTTGAGGAAGCGGATCTTCGCGCCGAGCTGCTCAAGGATCTTGAGCAGCGCCGTCACGTCGGAGATCTGGGGGATATTTTCAATGCGGCAGACCCCGTCCACCAGAAGGGCGGCGGGGATGATGGCGACGGCTGCGTTCTTCGCGCCGCTGATGCGCACTTCACCAAAGAGCGGCTGGCCGCCCTGCACGATATATTTCGTCATATAAACTCCTTATAAAAAGAGACAGTCCAGTATCCGGTAAGTCGGTCGTATGATAAAAACAACAGGGGCAGCGCCGCCTGTTCATGGTATTCACATAATACATCAACAGTATACCAAAAAAAACAGAAAAAGCAATGCTGCGCGGAGAGAAATTACAAAATTGGGGAAAACAAATTTATTCGCGCGTGATCTCGCCGGTTTTGAAGTTTACATAATAATTGTTCACGTCCGTCGTGACGCGCCACACGGGCGCGAGCCGCAGCGGGGACGCGGACGAGGATTGCAGAAGATAGCCGCTCTCGATGGCGCTGACCTCCGTGCACACGACGCCGGAAACGCCGCAGTAATCGAGAAAGTGCACGAGCGCGCTCACGGCGTCCACGCCGCTGGCGCTCTGCCCGTCCGTCAGGTCGGGGAGGAACGTGCCGAAAACGGCGGTGAGCGAGCCGTCCGCGAAGGTGAGCGTCAGCGCGGCGTTATAAATGGGGCCGTCCTTTCCGCGGCGCAGGGCCGAAACGCTGCCGCTGCCGCCGGAGAGCGTGGAGGAGACCTCCTCATAGCCGAACGAGCGGAACAGGCCGCGGCAGAAGTCCTCCGCGTCCTCCACCGGGCGGGAGAGCACGGCGTCCACCGCGCCGCCGGAGCGGATAAGACAGGAGCCGAGATCGCTGCTGTAGCGCATCACGCCGCCGCCGGCGTCGAAGGGGGCGGCGTCCTTGCCGAGGATCTCTCGAGCAAAGTCCGCTTCGCGCGATTCGTCGCGCTCAAGCGACAGAGTGCGCACGGTGCTGCTTTTCGGCAGGATCGCGCGGTCGAAGGAGACGCCGCTGCGCTCGAACAGCTCGCACAGCTGCTCCACGGTGCGCTCGTAGGCCTGCGTCTGCTCGGCGCGGCGGCTGAGCAGCAAAAAGAGCAAAAACGCGTTGACCAGCAGCAAAATGACGATCACGATCGTCTTGAGCCGGGATGCTTTCATGGGCGTCTCCTTTCGTAAATTTTAATCAGATGGCGAACCAGGACGCGCTCACCGTGTCCGCGCCGCGGTCCTCGTAGCAGACGTGCAGCTCGGCGCTCAGATACCGGCTGAGCGCAATGGCGGCGGCCTGGCGGATGGGCAGCAGGAGCGAGGGCGAATCGCTCACGGTGTAGCTGCGGCAGCGCAAGGAAAAGGCGGTGATGCTCTGGCCCTCGATGGTGACGGACGCGGCGTGGCCGCCGTCGGAAAAGTGCAGGGGCGTGCCGTCCACCACGTAGTCGAAGGTGACGGTATAGCGCTTGCTGCCGCTCTCCACGCCGCTGAGATAGAGCGCCGCGTCGCCGCAGGAGTCGCGCAGCAGCGTGAAAACGAGCTTCTGCGCCGCGGCGACGGCTTCGGACATGGTGGGCTTGCCAGCCGCGGCGGAGGTGACATAATACAGCGACCCCGCCTCGGCGCTGTCGCCCTGATAGACGGCGGAGCCGTCGGGCTGCAGGCGCAGCGTGCCGTACACCTCGCGGATGACGGTGTTGCCGGAGGAATCGGTGTAGCTGTTTTCCGTATGGGGGTTGAACTCGGCAAGGCGCAGGAAGGCGGCCTTGTCGGAAAGCGTGTTCACGGCCGAGAGCGTGCTGCGCTGCTTGGGCTCGCTGAAAACGAGCGTGTAGGGCGAGAGCTGGGAAAAGTCGCCCAGCAGCGAGAAGGCAAAGTCCGTGCCGTTGCCGTCGAGCGCGGCGAGCGCTTCATTCAGCGCGTAGGCGTCCCCCCCGGTGGGGCAGGAGAAAAAGTCGCTCTCGCCGTCCTCGAGGTAGAGGATGGCGCCGCTTTCGGTGGGGGTGAGCAGCAGCCGCTTGACGTGCAGCAGCGCAGAGTCGGGCGCGGACGCGCCGAGCATTTCGCAAAGGAGCGCGAGCGGCGTTTCCGCTTCGAGGTCGAGGTAGATGCCGCTGTTTTGCAGCGCGGCGAGGAAATCGCTCTCGCGGCAGGCCGATATCTCCCCGGCGGAGCCGAGGGCTTCGCGGAAGAACGCGCCCGCCTGCTCAAAGTCGGCGTCCGCCGTGGTGATGGCGTCGAGCCCGAAGCGGGCGTATTCGTTCGTAAAGACCACACGCACGGGGAGCGCGAGGTCGCTCGCGTCGACGGTGACGGTCTCGGTGAGCGTGGGGTCGGAGGAGAGCCAGTCCTGCGCGAGCTCGTAGGGCGTTTTGCCCGCAAAGTCGCCGAATAGCGGCGTCTGCGTCAGCAAAAACACGGCGGAGAGCGTCAAAAGCGCGATGGCGGCGTTTTGCAGGTGGGACAAAAGCGAGCGGTTTTTACGCATGAGACCCCTCCCCGCCGATGGGCTGGGTGATGGGCAGCTCGAGCCGCACGGTCGTGCCGGGGCCGGGACGGTCCACGAGCGAGAGCGTGCCGTGATGGCGCTGGACGATCTCCGTCGCGATGGAAAGGCCGAGACCCGTGCCGCCGGACTCGCGTGATCTCGCCTTGTCCACGCGGTAGAAGCGCTCGAAAATGCGTGGGCGGTCGGCTTCGGGGATGCCGATGCCGTCGTCGGCGACCTCCATCCAGACCGTTTCGTCCCCGCTCCCGGCGGTGACGCGGATGTGACCGCCGTCGGGCGTGTACTTGACGGCGTTGCCGAGCACGTTGAGCATGACCTGCTCGATGCGGCCGCGGTCGCCCATGATGAGGGGCAGATTCTCGCTGTAGTCGTGCGTGAGCTCGTGGCCGTGGCGGCGGGCCTCCAGCTCGATGGAGCGGAGCACCGCGTCGATGGCGGCGGAGAAGGGAAAGCGCGCCATCGTCATCTCGCTGCGGCCCGAGTCAAGGCGCGAGAGCGTAAGAAGGTCCTGCACGATATGGGTCATGCGGTCCGTTTCGCTGATGACCACGTCGAGAAAGTCGTTTTCCGTCTCGCGGCTCAGGTCGCCGTCCGCGTCGCGGATCGTTTCGGCGTAGGAGCGGACGTTCGTGAGCGGTGTGCGCAGCTCGTGGGAGACGTTGGCGACGAATTCCTTGCGCCGCTCCTCGGTCTTGCGGTGCTCGGTCACATCGTGCAGCACGATGAGAACGCCGCCGCTCTCCTCATCGGAGAAGGGAGCGAAGTAGAGCTCCACGCTGCGCTCGCCGACAGTGAGCTCGCCCTCAACATAGTCGCTGCGCTGCATGGTGATGACATGGGAAAACGGGCAGATGGATTCAAACAGCTCGCTGTACACGCACTCGTCCGCCGTGCGGCCTAAGAGCTCGCACGCGGCGGGGTTGCAGTGGATGAGCTTGCCGCTGCCGTCGTAGGCGACGACGCCATCGCTCATGTGGAGAAACAGCGTGTCGAGCTTGTTGCGCTCGTTCTCCACGGCTTCGAGCGTGGAGTGGAGCACGGACGCCATGTCGTTGAATGTGGTGGTCAGAACGCCGATCTCGTCCGTCGATTCGACAGCAAGTGTTTCGTCGAAGTCGCCGGTCGCGATGCGCTCGGCGCCCTCGGTCAGTTTTTCAATGGGGTCGATCATGGTCTTGGCGAGCAGGAACGACAAAAGCACCGAGACGAGAAGACCGACGAGCAGTGCTTGCAGAATGATGAACAGCAGCTCAGAGTTCAGCGACGAGACCGTGGTGCGACTGTCGCGGATGTAGATGATGAAACTGTTGTCGCCGCCGGAGATCGGGATGGCGACATCCATATAGCTTGCGGCGAGGTCGCTGTGGTCGCCGACCTCGCCGTTGCGCGCGGTGAGGATATTTTCCGTCTGCTCAAGCAGCTGGCCGTCCTCGTTGCTCGAAGCAAGCACTTCGCCGCTGCGGCCGTCGAGAACATAGTAGTTGCGGTTGCGCGAGTCAATGCTCAGTGTGCCGGAGTAGGCCTCGAGCATCGTTTGCAGGCGCACGGCGCCGTCCTCCTGCGCTGCCTCTTCGCGCAGTGAGCTCACGAACGTGGCGTTGGACTCGCCGAACACTTCGCTCATCTGCTCGTAAAAATCGTCAATATAGAAGTTCGTGACGCTGGTCATCAAAAACGCGCCCACCACCGCCATCAGCGAGGTGACGAGCAGCAGCATGATCATCACGAGCTTCATATGCAGGCTGCGGAACATAGGCGGTCACTCCTTTCGGGGAAATGGGGCGCGCATCAGGCCTGCGCCGAGAAATAGTAGCCCACGCCGCGGCGCGTGAGGATGCGCGTGGGGTTGGCGGGATCGTCCTCGATCTTTTCGCGAAGGCGGCGGACCGTCACGTCCACGGTGCGCGCATCGTCGCCGACGTAGCCGTAGTTCCAGACCTGCTCCATGAGGTCCACGCGCGAGAAGACCTTGCCGGGATGGCTCGCAAGGAAGGTGAGCAACTCATATTCGCGCTGCGTAAGGTCCACGGGCGCGCCGTTTTTGCGCACCTCGAAGCTGTCGGGATCGATGGTGATGCCGCCGCCGGCGCTCATGGCGTTGTCCTCCGCGGCGGGGGCGGAGAGCATCGCTGTGCGGCGGATGTTTGCCTTGATGCGCGCGAGCAGTTCGCGCATGGAAAAGGGCTTTGTGATGTAATCATCCGCGCCGATCTCAAGGCCGAGGATCTTGTCCTCTTCCTCCTCGCGCGCCGTCAGGATGATGACGGGCACGTTGTCGCCCTCATCGCGCAGCGCGCGGCAGACGTCGAAGCCCATCATTTTGGGCATCATCACGTCGAGCAGGATGAGGTCGGGCTTTTTTTCGCGCGCGAGGGCAAGGCCTGCTTCGCCGTCGTAGGCCTCGAGCGTGTCGTAGCCCGCGCGCTGAAGGTTGAAGCGGATGATATCAACAATGTTTTTCTCGTCCTCCACGATGAGAACGGTTTTTTTCTGTTCCATCAGGATCTTCTCTCCTCTTTCTCTTTTTGCGCCGTGCGCAGGGCATGGACCTTCAAAATGCCGCAGACGGTCTTGGCGTCCTCGATCTCGCCGCGCATCACGCGCGCGAGCATTTCGGAAAACGGCGTGCGGTACAGCTCTAAAAATTCGTCCTCGTCCGGGTGCTGCGCGCCGAAGGTCAGGCCCTCGGCAAGGTAAAGGTGCAGCACCTCGCTGTAGCAGCCGGGGGAGACGAGCAGCGCGCCGAGGTCCGTCATGCGCTGCGGTACCGCGCCCGTTTCCTCCCTGAGCTCACGCAGCGCGGCTTCATCGGGGTCCTCGCCGCGCTCGAGCTTCCCCGCGGGGATCTCCTCGAGCACGCGCGAGAAAACATAGCGGTACTGCTTCACGGTGAGCACGTTGTCGTTTTCGTCCAGCGCGACGATGGCCACGCCGCCGGGATGATCGGCGACCTCGCGCACGCTTTTCCTGCCGTTGGGCAGAAGCACGTCGTCGCGGTAAATATGAAGGATCTTTCCCTCGTAGATCGTCTCGCGGGAAAGCCGGCGTTCCGTCAGGTCCATGATAAAAATGCCTCCCAGGTGCGGCAAAGCGCCGCCAAAGCATGATACAAGTACTAAAATTATAGCACGGCGGCGGGCGGAATTCTACTATAAATTGGACCGGATGGGCAGAATGAAAGCGAATGTTACGTTTTTGTGACAGCCCTTGTGCTGGAAGGAAATTTGTGGTAAACTATAAAGCACGCAAAGGAGGTGATGCGCCGTGGCGGAAAAAAAGGGAATCAAGGTCATGGCGCAGAACCGCAAGGCGTTCCATGATTACTTTGTCGAGGACCGCTATGAGGCGGGCATTGAGCTCAAGGGCACGGAGGTCAAGTCCATCCGCGCCGGTACGCTGAATCTGAAGGACAGCTACGTCATCATCAAAAACGGCGAAGCGAACGTCCTCTCGATGCACATCTCGCCCTACGACAAGGGCAATATCTTCAACCACGATCCCGACCGGCCCAAGCGCCTGCTGCTGCACAAGCGCGAGATCAACAAGCTCTACGCGCTCGTCAAGCAGGACGGCTACGCCCTCGTCCCGCTGAGCGTCTATTTTAAAGACGCGCGCGTGAAGATCGAGATCGGCCTGTGCAAGGGCAAAAAGAATTACGACAAGCGCGAGGACGCCGCAAGGCGCGACGCCAAGCGCGAGATCGACCGCACCATGAAAAATTTCCGCCGCTGAACCCCGCAAATAAAAAAAGGAGCGAAGAGCGATGGACGAAAGAGAGCAGTACGGCTTTGACCCGGCGCGGTTTTCCCACCCGGAGGAATCGGCTGTGGGCACGCAGAGCGCGGACGATGCGCCGCGCGGCAATGCCTTTCTGGGCATTTTAGGCGCGCTGCTCGGCGCGCTCGTCGGCGCGGTGCCGTGGTTCCTCGCGAGCACGTTTGCAAGCTTTTTTGTCGGCTGGCTCGGCTTCCTTGCGGGTGTCGCCGCCTGCTATGGCTACCGGAAGCTTCGCGGGCCGCGCTCCACGCGCTTCGCGATGACAACGGTCATCCTCAGCTCGCTCTTCGTGCTTTTTATCGCGGAGCTCGGCTCGTGGATGTTCATTCTCTGCACCGACCCCGACTGGCAGGCCGACGCCGCGTGGCTCGGCATTTCGGTCGCGCAGCTGGCGTGGGAGTCGCTCATGATGCCGGAAAACTGGGGCGTTATGGCGCCGAGCATGCTCATCGGCATGGTCATCGGACTTCTCGGCGTGCTTTCGTCCAAGCAGAAGGTCCTGGCCTACACCGAGCCGGAGCGCGTGCGCGCGCAGGGCCTGCTGGCAACGGCGGGGACCGCGCAGGCGAACGCGGCGGCGGGCTTTGCCGTTCCGCAGCGCTTTACGGTGCATGAAAGCAAGGGCATGAAGATCTTCCTATATGTGGTCGGCGGCGTCGGATGCCTGATGTTCGGGCCGATGCTGGGCTACAGCGTTGTGCGCATGTTCCGCCCCACGGAGGATATGCCGGTGATCGCGGGCGCGGCGTTCGCGCTGCTCTCGGCGGCGTTTCTGGCGCTGTGCCTGTTCGCACCCGTCTCCGCCCGGCGGTATCTTACCGTGGACGGCGGCTCGCTCGTCTATCAGCCGACGCTCGGCGGCACGCGCAGCTTCCGCTGCGCGGATATCGCGGGGATCATGCAGAGCGGCGCGCAGGGCCGAAAGCTCGTCGGACACGACGGTAAGACCCTCGCCCGGTTTGAGGACAATCAGCAGAACAGCACACTTTTACTGCAATATCTGAGCGAGCGCGGCGTGTGCCTGCTCGCGAAATAACGATAAGGAGAAAAACTATGGCAAATCCCATTGTGACCATTGAAATGGAAAGCGGCGCGGTGATGAGCGGCGAGCTCTATCCCGAGATCGCACCCAACACCGTCAACAACTTCATCGCGCTGGCGAACTCCGGCTTTTATGACGGCGTGGTGTTCCACCGTGTCATCCCCGGCTTCATGATCCAGGGCGGCGACCCGGACGGCAACGGCACGGGCGGTCCCGGCTACGAGATCAAGGGTGAATTCTCCGCCAACGGCTTCAAGAACGACCTCAAGCACACGCTCGGCGTTCTCTCCATGGCGCGCACGATGATCCCCGACAGCGCGGGCAGCCAATTCTTCATCATGGTGGCCGACGCGCCGCATCTCGATGGTCAGTACGCCGCGTTCGGCAAGATCACCGAGAACGCGCAGGCCGCGGTGGACATCTCCCGCGTGAACCGCAACATGTACAACGACATGCCGAAAAAGCCGCAGGTCATCAAGTCCATCCGCGTGGATACGCAGGGCGTTGACTATCCTGCGCCGGAGAAGATGTAAATTAGTTTTTGCTTTCGCATACCTGACGGGTTTCCCGTATTCGCGTATCACGTATTCGCGGCGCACCTTCGTGCGCCGCTCATACGGGGGCGTACCGGTTTCGACGGGGGTGTGGAGGCAGGATAAGCGGGCAGAGGCGCCTGGCCTCTATAAAACGGGCGATTTATAAATTAAAGAACAACAACGAAGTTGCTGTCGCTGCCTAAGTAGGCGGCCGTCTGAACCGGGAAGGCCACGGACCGGGGAAGGCGTCGTGAACGTGGCGTCCGTGAGGCGTGAAAGAGTTGACGCGCCCACGCATCATGACTCTACTGAAGCGTAAGGTCCGTCAGGTGTCCTTGCGTGGAGGGAATGTTTAAATCCTGACTGCGCCCGGAGAAAGTCCTGTTAAAGTGCTTTCGGACGCGGGTTCGACTCCCGCCGCCTCCACCATAAGGTGGCAACAATTCGGATATTTTAAGCGAAGCGCTTAGAATGCCAAAGGGTTGCCGCCTTTTTTTATTTCAAATTCTGCACTCAGAAAAAAAGATATTTTCGCGTTATTTTGGTAACTGGGGAGATTCGAACTCCCCCTTTTGCGATTTCAAGGGCAGAATTTAAAGAAGCGCCCTTTTTGCGGGCGCAGAATAGAGCAATCTTTCCTCAAAATTTCATACGATCTTTCAGGCGTCTGTTTGTTGGTTTTGTCGAAGCCATCAAATAGGCGCCCTTTTTCATTTCACAACTTAATCCGTCAACCGGCCGGAGCACTTTTAGGATGCTCCGGCTTATTTTTTTGCTTACGAGGAGGACTTCACAATGAACGATCAGAGCGGAACCGCGCAGCTCCGTTTCCTTGAAGAAACCGCCATTCGGCTGCGGCAGAACGGTTTCACGGTGGAACTGATCGAGGATCACCACCTGCCCGTCTGCTGGGAAAAAGGGCGTCTCTGCCGCGTATCCGGCAAGGGCAGCGTGTTGTACCGGCAAGAGAACGTGGACAGTATTCGGGCGCAAGATGCGCTGCAAACCGTGATCGACACCGCTAAAATGACTTCGGAATACATGGCGATTCTGGAATACGCACCTCAGCTCAAGGCGACCGATCTCACTGGTGACTACCGCATCCTTGCTGACTTCGGTGACGCAGTGCTGGCGGGCCACCCCACCGAACGCGGCGTGCAATTCGTGACTTGGGAGTGGGACTTCGACCGCAAAGGCGTCCATCACGGACATTATTTTCAGGAGGACTACGATGCCGCCAAGCGGGATTTCACCGTCCGCGGCGGGCTTGTTCAAAAAGGCGCCCTTTTTGAACCGGAGCAGCTTGCGGAGATCTACCGCGCGCTGGCGTTCGTCCGCGAACAGGACGAAACCCTTTCGTGCGGACGGGATCAGGAGCTGGCGGAGCTGATGGAACAGGTCGGTGGACTGCTGCCCCCGAATGTGCCACGGCAACGGGACGCGCCGGAACAGAGCGGCATGACAATGAAATAAGTATCCACGCAGGCCG
>JAYABH010000031.1:0-4026 GCA_037343695.1 bacterium
TCTTGCCGACGGGGTCTTTGAACGCGCCGTCGCCGTAGACCATGGCCTCGATGCGGCCCTCGTCCGTGAGCGCGGCGAGCGCGGGATCGATGGGCATCTGCGCGAGGAGGGGAAGGCTGTGGCGCTTGGCGGCCTGCTCGCTCTTGCCCTCGCCGAAGAGGAAGATCTTCTTCCCGCAGTCCGGGCAGGCGACATAGCTCATGTTCTCCACCAGGCCGACGATGGGAATGTCCATCTTTTCGGCCATCTTCACGGCCTTCTCCACGACCATGGAGACAAGCTCCTGCGGGGAGGTGACGACGATGATGCCGTCGAGCGCGATGGACTGGAAGACGCTCAGTGGCACGTCGCCCGTGCCGGGGGGCATATCGACGAACAGATAGTCCACATCCCAGGCAACATCCGTCCAGAACTGCTGGACGACACCGCCGATGACGGGGCCGCGCCAGATGACGGGATCGGTCTCATCCTCCAAAAGCAGGTTGATGGACATGACCTCGATGCCGCTGTGGCTGACGCAGGGGTAGAGCGCGGTCTGCGTGCCGACGGCCTTGTCGTGCACGCCGAAGGCCTGCGGGATGGAGGGACCGGTGATATCGGCGTCCATGACGCCGACCTTGTAACCGCGGCGGTGCAGCGTGACGGCAAGCTGGCTTGTGACCATGGACTTGCCGACGCCGCCCTTGCCGGACACAACGCCGAACACCTTGCCGATGTGGCTTTCGGGGTGCGGCGCTTTGCGCAGGGATTGCGGCGTTGCACGCTCAGCGCAGCTCTCGCCGCAGGTAGAGCAATTATGGGTGCATTCGCTCATAGATCAGTATTCTCCTTTGCTGCGTGGTGTGCCGCCGGTTGGCCAGCGGCGCGCTTAGTTTATACCGTTTGCGCGCGGAAGTCAACCGCGCGCGGCTTGGCAAATTACGCCTTGCGCTCATCGCCGAAGAGCTCATCGGCAGCTTTCTTGGCCTCGGTCTCGCTCTCGTTCAGGCGGGCGCGGATCGCGGTGAGCAGGTCTTCACGCGACTTGCGGATGTCGGGGTGGGAGTGGAGCAGGCGGCGCTCGAAGATATCCGCACCGTCACGCAGCATGCGGGCGCGCTCGCGTACCTCGGCACGGCGCTCGGCCTTGCGCTCCTGGCTCTCCTCACGCTTTTCGGCGACATAGTCCTTGAGCTCCGATTGCAGCTCGCGCAGCTTGCCCATCTGAGAGCTGAGCTGGATGGCGCTGCGGATGGAGAGCACGGTGTCCATCAGATAGATGCCGAAGATGAAGGACGCGAGCGGCACGGTGATGGTAGGGCCGAGATTCACGATGTGCTCCCACAGCCAGGGCTGGACAAGGTGGCACAGCAGCACGCACGCAAGGCCAAAGCACGTGGAGTTCAGAAGGCACACACGGCCATTGATCTGGAATTTATAATGGGAGTAGTCCCACCAGCGCATGTGGAAGAGCTTTTCCATGATCCAGCTCGTGAAGTATTCGAGGATTGAGGTGACGATGGCGCCGAAGATGAACGTCAGCACCGGGTTCTGGAAGCCGCCGTGAAGAAGATACAGCACGAGCAGCGCGCCGTGACCGTAGATGGGGCAGAGGAAGCCGTTGAGAAAGCCGCGCTTTTCGCAGATGTGCCCCTTGGGGATGGAGCAGTACAGCATTTCGCCGCACCAGCCGAGCGTGCTGTAGGCAATGTAAAGCAGGAACAGCTCGCATACGTCTTCAAAGCTGGACGGCAGGGGAAGGGCTTGCAGTGTGGACATAAATGTTCTCCTTTATATGTTACAGATTGAGGACCGTGACGCCCGCGCGGCCGGAAAGATATGCGGCCTCGCGGTGCTGGCAGGTGAAAAGAAGGATCTGGCGCGAGCGGCTCTCTTCCAGAAGAAGCTCAAGCGCGGCATGGCAGCGCGCGTCGTCGAAGCGGACGAGCGCGTCGTCGAGCACGAGGGGAATGGGATCGTCCTGCGGAAGGACGGTCTCGCAGATGGCAAGGCGCACGGCGAGGTACAGCTGATCGAGCGCGCCGAAGCTCAGGTACTGCGCGTCGTGCGCGACGGCTTCGCCCGTCTCGCCCGTCTGCGCGCCAAATGTGCGGTCGAGCAGCACGCGCTCGTATTTTCCGCCTGTCAGGCGGGAAAAAAGCTCGCCCGCGCGGCGGCTGAGGGCGGGGGAGAAGCGGCTTTGCAGCGCCGTGTTGGCGCTTTGCAGCGCGTCCATCGCAAGGGCGATGGCGTCGTACTCCTTTTTCAGCTGGGAGAGCGCTTCGCGCTTTTGCGTAAGCTGGGTCTCGAGCTCGATCCGATCACCGGCGGCGCGGCAGCGACCCAAAGTTACGTCCAGCGTGCGCCGGGCGGCGCTTTGCCGCTCGGCGAGATCGCTCAACGCGGTTTGCAGTGCTGCGCGGTCCCGCGCGGGACGCTCGACCGGCTCGTCGGGGACGGCGGGCGGCGGACATTGGGCGGCAAGCAGCGCATACTGCGCGCGAAGGCTGTCCGCTTTGTGCGTGAGCGTGTCGAGCGCGTCATACTGCGCGAGTGCGTCGCTGATGTAAGCGGTCACGCGCGCGAGACTGCCCGCCGGGATGAGCACGAGCAGCGCGGCGGCGGAAGCGTCGTAGGAAGCGAGCAGCGCGTCCTTGGCGGCAATGGCGCTTTGCAGCGCGTCCAGCAGGGCGCGGCGCCGGTCCTCCCTTTCGCGAAAGGCCTGGCGCTGCCTTGCGTGCAGCAGAATTGCCGCAACAGCGCCGGTGAGCGCCGCGGTGAGCAGAATGCCGCAGTGCGGCAGGGACCACTTCAGTGTGAGACCGGCGGCAAGCCCGGCCGCGCACAATATCGCGAGGACGAGACATACATAATAAAATGGGGAAAGCGAGGGAACGGCGTTTCGCGTGTCGAACGCGCGCAGCGCGGTTTCGGCGTCCTCACACGCAAGCTCGGCGGAATCGATCTCGCCCTTGCGCGCCTTGAGTGCATCCCAAGCGGCACGGCCCTGTGCGAGCGTTTCGCGCGGCGGACAGCCGCTTAACTCTATCGCGCGGGCCTTGAGCGCCGCCTGATGCGCGGCGCTGTCCGCGTCGGCTTTGGCGCGCTCGAGGGTGCGGCGCTTTTCCTGCGCGTCGCAGAGGTCGTGCGCGCGCAGTGCAGCGCGCAGCGCAGCTTCCTCCCGGTCAAGCGCGGCGAGGGCGGCTTCGGCGTCCTGCTTCTGCGCGTCCAGCTGCGCGGTCTCTTCGAGCGAGCGCTCGAGCGCGGCGATCTCATCCTCCAGCGCCGGGATGCGGCCGGATCTGTGATACTGCCGGGCATTGAGCTGCTTTTTGAGCGCGGCGGCGGCGTCGGTGTAGGACACGCCCTCTTCGCCGGTCGTGATGAGCGCGGCGATGCGGCGCTCAAGCTCGGCGTTTGCGTCCACGGCTATGCCGCTCTGACGGATGAAGGCGCTGCGCTCGTAGACCTCGCGCGGCACGCCGAGCAGCTGCTCGCCGCTGCTCTCCGCGCGAAGACCGGGGACGCTCTCCCCGCTGCCACTGTAAACGGCGGTGAAGCGGCTCATCGGATCGCCCGCGCGCACGCTGTCGCGCTGCAATGTGATCTCGCCCATGCGGCAGGAGAGGTCCAGCGTGCCCGCCATGGGCGCGAGCGACCAGGGCGCGTAGCGGTTCCGGTCGGCGTTCAGGCCGCGCTCACGCGGCGGGAAGCCATAGAGCATCGTGCGCAGAAAGGCGAGCAGCGTGGACTTGCCGGACTCATTCGGCGCTTCTATAATATTAAGGCCGGGGGCCGGCGCGAGCACGCGGTGATCGAGCGTCCCGAAGGTCGCGGCCATGCGGCGGAATTGCAAGCGGATACACCTCCCTGCGGCAGAATACCTTATTATAGCATCCGGAGAAGGATTTGTCTTTACCGGAGCGCAAAAAAGCACCCTGAAAAAGAAATTCAAGAAGTTTGAAAAAAGGTGTTGACAAAGGAGGAATAGCGTGCTAAGATAACACCTGTTCCGCGAAACGGAGCGTGCACCTTGTAAATTAAACA
>JAYABH010000032.1:0-80458 GCA_037343695.1 bacterium
GCTTGAACAATTTTTACTTCAGAATATTGTCTAACTTTTTGGGGTCACTTCACTTTCGGCAAAGCGCGGGACCTTCTTCACATCAGCGCGTCGAACAGCGCGTTGAGATTGTCGTCAGAATACTCGACCTCCGCGCTGTACAGGCGGCAGAGCTCGATCTGATCGTCCACGGTAAAATCGCCATGGAGCTTAAAGTGCAGCGCGCCGAGGGCATAGAGCAGCCGGACCGACGCGGCAGCAAACGCCGCCTTGCTTCTGGCATCCCCGTCGTCGAGCGCCGTCGGCACATGACGGCAGAGGAAGTAGACGAGCAGCTGCTCATACTCCGTCTCGCGGCCGCGCATGTGCGCGGCGAAGGCGTCCAGCGGCAGCTCGTCCGCGTGCGCGCGCAGATCCTCAAGGATGGCGGTCCATGCTTCATCCATCCGCTCGAGTGAGAGATAGAACGCCGCCCACTGCGCAAGCGGAAGCTCAGGCAGCGCCGTGCCGCAGAGCGCCAGAACGTCCTCCATGCGCTGAAAGATCGGTTTTTTCCGCTCCTGCGCGGCGGCAAAGAGCCTGTCGCGCAGCGCGAGCAGGGCCGTCTCCTCTTCCTCGAGCGTTCCCTCGCCCGTCACGAGCAGCGTCGTTTTGTCCTTTTTGGTCAGGATGAGCCGCGCGGCCTCCTCGCAGCAGAGCCCCGCGCCGATCTCCGTGCGCTCTGAAAAAAAGCTGCGGTAGCGCGGGTGGTCCGTGCAGATCTGACAGAGCATGCCCTCCCCGCCGTATAAAATGAGGTCGCAGAGGTTTTGACCGTTCAGGAACGGGCAGCGCTCGTGCGCACCGAGGATAAAGTGCGGCGAATCGCCGTCCAGCGCGATATGTTTCGCAAGGCGCTCGCCCATTGCGCCGCCGATCTTCCGGTAAGCGTCGAGCGACTCCTCGTCCACGTCGATCTCCCAGCCGATGCAGCAGTTGTGGCGGCAGCGGTCCGCGATGCAGTGAAACTGCGGATAATAGTCCGGACAGGCGTTAAGCACGGCGATCCCCCCCTTTTCTTCCGCCATTATAAAGCAGCGCGCCGCGCTTTGCAACGAATTTTCTTCTTGCCGCCGCCCGCCGCTTGTGTTATAGTAAAAATATATGCGGGTATGGCGGAATTGGCAGACGCGCAGGATTTAGGTTCCTGTGGGCAACCGTGTGGGTTCGACCCCCACTACCCGTACCAGATGATGAGCTCCGCTTTTCGAACAGTTTTGTCGAAAAGCGGAGCTCTTATGTTCCGCAGAGCCTTGACCGATCATCGCACCAGCCGTTCGGCCGCCGCATGGCACTCATAAATTTCATAGCTGCTCATAAACCGACCCATATCTGTTCATTTCCCGGTACCGCGCTTATAATAGGCCCAACAAATGAGCCGTGCGGCTCAAAAAACAAGGAGGAAGCTGTCATGCTGAATGAAAATGTGGTAAAGCTGCTCAAGAGCGGTATGTGGGATCTGGCGACCTGCGCCAACGGCGAACCCAATGTGGTGCCGGTGGCCTTCAAGGATGTGACGCCCGACGGCAAGCTGGTCGTCGGCGATGTATTCCTGGACACCACGCTGAAGAATCTGGCCACCGATAACGGCAGGATCGCCATTTCCGTCTACGACGCGCAGAAGCTGGAGGGCTATCAGGTCAAGGGCACGGCCCGGTACGTCACCGAGGGCGAGGTGGTCAGCACCTTCAAGGCCATGGTGGAGAAGATGTTCAACGGCGCGGCGACCGCCAAGGGCGCGCTCATCATCACGCCGGAAAAGGTCATCGTCACCACGCCCGGCGCGGACAACAAGAAAGAGCTTTAAGACCATAAGCGGGTGCGAAAACGCGCCCGCTTATAAATTTCATAGTGACTTGAAAAAATCTGGATATCCCTCTATAATGAAGAAAAACGCGGGAGGTGCGGCTATGTACCAGAGAAAGCTGGAAAAGGACATTCGCTGTCCGCTGGAGTACGGCATGGAGATATTCGGCGGGAAATGGAACTCCCGCATCATCTGCGTACTGGCCACGCTGGGGACGCTGCGGTACAGCGAACTGCGCCGGGAGATGGGCAACATCACCGACGCCGTGTTGGCATCCACATTGAAAGGACTCATCGCCAACGGCATCGTGGCCCGGAAGTCCTACGACGAGATACCGCCCCGCGTGGAGTATTCCCTGACGGAAAAGGGTGCGTCCGTGGTGCCGATCCTGCAGAGCATCTGCCAGTGGGCTGGTGTTTTTTATAAGGACGCGGGCGAAGCGCCCATGATACAGTGTCAGAAATGTGACCACCGCTGAAACAGAAAGGACCTCTGCACCATGACATACAACTTTGACGAGATCATCGACCGCCGTCACACCAATTCCGAGAATGTGGACGGCTGGCGTCCCTATATTTTCCACTGCGGGCCGGAGCGGGTGTTTCCCTACAAGGACGAGGAGTTCATCCGGATGTGGGTGGCGTCATCCCCGCGCTGTATCAGATCGTAGAGGACCTCGTGAAGCCCACAGGCGGTAAGGTGCTGACCATGACGCCGGCCTACGGCTTCTTCCTCCACGCCTGCGAGTACAACGGCGTGGAGCTGGTGACCTCACCGCTGAAAAAGGAAAACGGCCGCTTTGAGATGGACTGGGCAGACTTCGAGAAGAAGGCGTCCGACCCTGCGGTGAAGGTGCTGATGCTCTGCAATCCCCACAACCCCATCGGACGCATCTGGACGGAGGACGAGCTGCGCCGCATGGCGGAGATCATCGAAAAGCATCAGCTCTGGGTGGTGTCCGACGAAATCCACTGCGACCTGATCCGCACCGGCCTGCGGCACATCCCCATGGGTAAGATCATGCCGGATTATGAGCGGCTCATCACCTGTATGTCCGCCAGCAAGACCTTCAATCTGGCGGGACTGCTGCACTCCAACATCATCATCCGCAGCGACGAGGAGCGGGCGCGCTTTCAGGCGCGGGACAAGAACATCGGCGCGGTGAACCCGCTGTCCATCGCGGCGCACAAGGCGGCCTACGAGCACGGCGGCGCGTGGCTGGAACAGCTGAAAGCCTATGTGGACGGCAGCCTGAAGCTGGTGGATGCGTTCCTGAAAGAGAATATCCCCGCCGCAGGGTTCACCATTCCGGAGGCCACCTATTTCGCTTGGGTGGACCTTGGCGATGTGCTGCCGCAGACGGCGGACCTGCCCGACTTCTTCGCCAATAAAGCCGGCGTGCTGCTGGAGGGCGGCGACGGTCTGTTCGTAGGAAATGCCAAAGGCTATATCCGCCTGAATCTGGCCATGCCCCGCGCCACGGTGCAGACCGGTCTGGAGCGCATCGCGGGGGCCGTCCATAAGGAGCGGGCCTGATGAGGTATGCCCGCAGCGCGGGCCGCTTTTTAAAAGGCATGCGGTTAGCCGCATCTGACCGCAATATTCTTTTTCGTGAGGTGCATGACGATGTTCTGGGACAATGTCGCTTGGGTCTATGACCTTTTTGCCAACGTCATCAATCGCAGGGCGGACCGAAAGCTCTGCGCCGTGGTGGCGGAGTGCATCTCCCCCGGCGACGAGGTGCTCGAGTGCGCCTGCGGGACGGGGCTTCTCAGCGTCGTGATCGCGGAACGGTGCGCGCATCTGACCGCGTCGGACTTTTCCGCCAAGATGCTCCGGCAGGCGGAGCGAAAGTGCCGGAGCCTTCGCAACGTCAGCTTCGAGCAGGGCAATATCTTAGCGATCGACCACCCAGGCGAGCGCTTCGACGCGGTCGTCGCCGCCAACGTCATCCACCTGCTCGACGAGCCGCTGCGCGCCCTGCGCGAGCTCGACCGCGTCTGCAAGCGCGGCGGGAAGCTCATCATCCCCACCTACATGAACCAGACGGACAAGGGCACGACCAACAGCGTGTCGGGCGCCATCGGCAGGGCGGGCGCGGACTTCAAACGCGAGTTCACGCTTGATTCCTACCGGCAGTTTTTCGCGGACGCGGGCTATCAGGACGTGCGCCTGACGCTGTGCGAGGGGCGCGTTCCCTGCGCGGTGGCCGTCATTCAAAAACCGTAATAAGATAAGAAGAGAGACGCGGAGCATCCGCGTCTCTCTTTTTACTCTCTCAGCTCTGCGCAAAGACCGTTGCGCGGCCGCTGGGCGCGTCGAAGAGGTTGTCCCCCGTGACGATCTTGACGCGCAGGCCGTCCGTCCCGCGCAGGAGCGTGAACGCGCCGTAGCGCACCGTCCCCGCCCGCTCGTTGAGGTGGTAGCCGAACACCATGCCCTCGCCGTTCGTGCCAAGGTAGTTGATCTGGCCCGTGTACTCATAGTAAAGGCCCACTTCGGCGTTGATGTCCTGCACCGTAAGGCCCCCGCCGTCGGTCAGCGTGAGGATGTAGGTGCTGTCGTAGCTGCCCTGCTCGGCGGTGTCGTGCGTGACAGCCGCCGTCCACTCGCCGAAAAATTCCGACGGCACGGTGTAGTCCGCGTCGCTGACGGGACCGAACAGGTCGTACCGCTCCCCGTTTTCGTCGACGGCGAACACCGTCTGATACGTGCCGTATTCCTCCTCGACCTCGCCCGCTTCGAACGAGACGATGTCCTTCACGCCGCCGAGCGGCCCGCCGTCGCAGAGGAAGCCCGCCGTCAGTCCCTCGAGAAGGTTCACGTACTCGACCGTTCCCTCCGCCGTCAGCAGAAAAATATAGGGGAAGTACCCCTGTCCCACTGAGCCGACGAACACATCGGTATAGTCGGAATACAGGCCCGCGACGGGATAGATACTGTCGTAGTCAAAGCGGAAATTCTCGGCGTACCAGGCCGCGTCCGCCGTCTCTTCAAAGCTGACGGCGAGCGTACCGTTTGAAAGCGCGGCACGGACAAAGCTGTCCTCCGCCGTCCGCTCCGCCGCGGCGGGAGCACTCGTGTCCAGCGGGATAATGCGCTCATAGCTGCCTGCCCCGGCGAACGAGCCGACGGGCACGATCAGCTTCAGCGCGCCGCCGTCCAGATAGAGCGGCATCTGCAGGTTGATATTCTCGTCCGAGATCGTCCAGGCACGGCGCTCGGCATAGGCGGCGGCAAAGTCCGCGCCGTTCGTCCCGCCGGTGAGCGCGCCGCGGTACGTCTCGTCAAAGCAGTTTGCCGCTGTGCGGCGCGCCGCGGCGATAAAGTCCGCCGCGCTCAAGCCGCAGCGCGCGATCAGGTCCTCCCCCGTCAGGCGCTGGCCGCCGAAAAAGTCGTAGCTGTAGACCGCGTAATGCGTCGAGCCGTCGTCCATGTCGCGCGAGAGGAGCAGGCAGAGAAGGCTGTCGTTCCAGTGGCTCTCCCAGCGCACGGCAGGACAGGTCAGCGAGGTGCGCGCGGCCATCATGTTCTTCTGGTCCTGCACGATCGCGCCGAAGGCGTCGGCGATCTCGGCGTTGATCGCCGCGGCGACCGCCGTTTCCGACACGATCTGCGGCACATGGTAGACATAATGTGTCTCATTGCCGGCGGGGTCGCTGTAGTCCCCCTCCTCGGCGTAAAGCTCGGTGATGAGCGCGTCGCTGTAATTAGACGTTTCGTCCGGCTCGTCCTTTTCGCCGCAAGCGGCGAGATTCAGCAGTAAAAGCGCCGCAAGCAGCGCGGAAAGCATTCGTTTCATGGGTCTCCTCTTTCTTCTCTGGGCATCGGGCGCGGCGCGCCTTTCCTGCCATTATAGCGTATCTTCCAAAAATCGCAACGGCTTTTCGTCCCCGCCGCGCGGCAAAACTGCGCCGCAGATTGACAGAACTCCCGATCGGTTATAAAATATATGCACTTTTGAACATCAGGAGCTTTTATGTACGATTATACGCAAGCCAGAATGAACGACGACGACATCCGCGCCATCAGCTCCATCGGCCTTGCCCACCTGGGCGACGCGGTGTACGAGCTGCTCGTGCGCACCTACCTGTGCGTGCACGGCAAGGCGACGGGCAAGGGGCTGCACCGCGCGACGGTCGAGCTCGTCTGCGCGCCGCGTCAGGCGCGCTTTGCAGAGCGTCTCTTACCCCTTTTGACGGAGGAAGAGCTCGCTGTGTTCCGCCGCGGGCGCAATGCGAACGTCCATTCCATTCCCCACCACGCCGAGCGCGCGGACTACCAGAAGGCCACGGGCCTTGAAGCGCTGTTCGGCTGGCTGTATCTGCGCGATGATCACGCGCGCATCAATGAACTCTTCAACCGGATGATGGAGGACGACAATGCCACTTGACGCGATCTGCCTGCGGGCAGTTTTACACGAGCTGAGACCTCAGCTCATCGGCGCGCGCATCGACAAGGTGCAGCAGCCCGCGCGCGACCAGATCGTTCTGCTGCTGCGCGGCAATCTGCGTCTGCTGCTCAACGCGGGCGCAAACCAACCGCGCATCCAGCTCACAAACATCCTGCGCGACAACCCTGCCCAGCCGCCGATGTTCTGCATGCTGCTGCGCAAGCACTTAGTCGGCGCGCGCGTGCTGTCCATCGAGCAGCCGGATCTTGAGCGCATGGTGATCCTGACGCTCCAGTGCACGGACGAATTCGGAGAGATCAGCCAAAAGCAGCTCGTGCTCGAGTGCATGGGGCGGCGGTCGAACCTCGTCCTGCTCGACGCGCAGGGGCGTATCGTCGAATGTCTGCGCCGCGTGGACGCGGACCTTTCCGCCACGCGCCAACTGCTGCCCGGCCTTTTTTACCATCTGCCGACGCCGCTCGACAAGCTATCGCTTTTATCGCAGGAGGAGGCCTCCCTCGCCCTCGCGCAGCGCGGCGGCGACGCGGAGCAGGCTGTCGACAAGTGGGTGCTCGACCATTACACCGGCATTTCGCCGCTGATCGCGCGCGAATTCGCCTTCCGCGCGGGACACGAGACCGACGTGCGCTTCGGCGCGCTGAATGATATGCAGCGCGGGGCGCTGGTGCAGGAATTTTCCGATACAGCCAACGCTGTAAAGGAAGATAACTATATGCCCGTCATCCTCTACCGCGACGGCAAGCCCGTGGATTTCACCTACCGTCCCATCGCGCAGTACGGCGCGGAAACGCAGGTCGAGACGCGTGAGAGCTTCTCGCAAATGCTCGACGAGTTCTACGACGCGCGTGAGCGGCAGGAGCTCTCCGCCCGCCGCGGCCGCGAGCTGACGCACGCGGTCACGGTCGCGCGCGACCGCATGGCGCGCAAGGCCGAGAACTTAAAGCACGACTACGCCGCGACGCAGAAGCGCGACGAATTCCGCCTGCGCGGCGACCTCATCACCGCAAACCTGTACCGCATGAAGAGCGGAGAAAAAGTCTTGCATGCGGAAAACTACTATGAGGACGGCTGCCCGACCATCGACATCCCGCTCGACCCGCTGCTCTCCCCCCAGCAGAACGCCGCGAAAAACTACAAGCAGTACAACAAGCTCAAGACCGCCGAATTCCACCTGCGCGAGCAGATCGAAAAGGCGGAAAACGAACGCGCGTACTTGGAAAGCGTCCTGCAGGAGCTTTCGCAGGCGGAGACCGAGCAGGAATTCAATGAGATCCGCCGCGAATTGCAGGAGACGAACTATATCCGAAAGTCGAGCGGCAAAAAGGAGCTCAAGCGCGCCTTCGCCCCGCGCACATTCAAAACCTCGAGTGGGCTTGAGGTCCTCGTCGGCCGCAGCAACGTGCAGAACGACCAGCTGACAAAAAAGGCCGACAAGCGCGACTACTGGTTCCACACCCAGCACATCCACGGCTCGCACGTCATCCTGCGCTGCGCGGGGCTCATGCCCGGCGACGAGGACCTGCGCGAGGCCGCGATGCTCGCCGCCTATTTCTCGCAGGCGAAGGAGAGCAGCGGCGTGCCGGTGGATTACTGCCCGGTGAAGTTCGTCAAAAAGCCCGCGGGCGCGCGCCCCGGCATGGTGACCTACGACAATTACCGCACACTTTACGTCACGCCCCAGGAATCGCTCGTCAAAAAGCTCGCTGTGAAGCAGAAATAAGCAGAAAAAAGAGGGAAGGCTGTGCCTTCCCTCTTTTCTTTTGTATCATCGCGCCTTTTGCGGCATTTCCCAGGCAAAGTGGTCGGTGTGCAGCAGGTGGTGCGACTTTTCGCTGAGCGGAGATCCGAGATAGTCCTTATAAAGGGCCTTGACGTCCGGATTCTCGTGCGAGAAGCGCAGAAGCTCCCCCTGATCGAGCCGCCAGAGGACGTTTCCGCGCGCTTCGGCAAGCTCCGCGCCGTCGTGGATGGGCTGTCCGCCGCCGCCCGCGCAGCCGCCGGGACAGGCCATGACCTCGACAAAGTCATACTGCGCTTCGCCGCGCTTGACGGTCTCGATGAGCTTTCGCGCATTGCCGAGCGAGCTCACGACCGCGACGCGCACGTCGCCCGCGCCGGGGATATTGAACACCGCTTCCTTCCACCCGTCCATGCCGCGCACAGCGGTGAAGGCGTCGGGCTCGGGGTTCTTGCCGGTGATCAGATAGTACGCCGAGCGCAGCGCCGCGTCCATCACGCCGCCGGTCGCGCCGAAAATGACCGCCGCGCCGGTCCCCGATCCGAGCGGACTGTCGAACTCCTCCTCGGGCAGGTACTGCGGCTCGATGTGGTTCGCGCGCAGCATGATGTCAAGCTCGCGCGTGGTGATGCTCACATCGACCTCGGGATCGCCGCCGTCGTCCTTCATCGTTGGCAGGGCGCACTCGCTCTTTTTCGCGACGCACGGCATGATGGAAACGACAAACAGCCGCTTGGGGTCGATGCCGATCTTCTCGGCAAAGTAGCTCTTGGCGATCGCGCCGAACATCTGCTGGGGCGACTTGGCCGTGGAGAGATTGCCCGTCAGCTCCGGATACTGCGACTTCAAAAACCGCACCCAGCCGGGGCAGCAGGAGGTGAACATCGGCCACTGGTACTGCTCCTTATGCGTAAAGCGCTCGATAAATTCGCTGCCCTCCTCCATGATCGTGAGGTCGGCGGCAAAATCGGTGTCGAACACATAGTGGAAGCCGAGCTCGCGCAGCGCCGCGACCATGCGCTTGGGCGTTGCAAAGCTGCTGTCAAGGCCGAACTGCTCGGCCCACGCCGCGCGCACCGCGGGTGCGACCTGCACGACCGTCACGATGTTCGGATCGTCGATCGCGTCGAAGACGCGGCCCGTATCGTCGCGCTCGCGCAGTGCCGCCGTCGGGCAGTGGGTGATGCACTGGCCGCAGTAGGTGCACTCGGTATCCTGAATGCGGCGGTTGTACGACGCGTCCACGACCGTGCGCGAGCCGGTGCCGAGAAGATCCCAGATCTTCACGCTCTGCACCTTGTCGCACACCTGGATGCAGCGCAGACACTGCACGCACTTGTCGTTTTCGCGGATGAGCGGCGTGGAATAGTCCACCGGCTCGTGCCGCAGCTTTTTGGGAAAGTGCATGCCGCGCATGTTGAAGTCGTTGGCAAGCTGCTGGAGCGTGCAGTTGCCGCTTCTCGTGCAGTTTGTGCAGGAGGTATCGTGGTGCGAGAGGATCAGCCGCAGGTTCAGGCGGCGCGCCTCGCGCGCCTTGGCGCTGTTGGTGAAAACGACCATGCCGTCCGCCACCACGTTGTCGCACGCGGGAACAAGGCGCGCCATGTCCTCGACCTCCACGCAGCAGATGCGGCACGCGGCGATCTCGTTGATGTCCTTTAAGTAGCAGAGCGTGGGGATATGGATATTGAGCTTGCGCGCCGCTTCGAGAATGGTCGTGTTCTCCGGCACGGTGACGCTCTTGTGGTCGATGGTCAGCGTAACGTTCTTTACCATTTGCCCTTCCTCCCTCCGCGGAAGATGCCGTAGCCGAAGTGGTCGCAGCGCAGGCAGCGGGACGCTTCGGTGTAGGCTTCCTCATCCGTCAGGCCGCATTCGATGCACTTGAAGTCGTGCTTGCGCTCGCCGGCCTCGCGCTCGGTGGTGTTGATGCGCCCGTGGGGCGGCTTGTTGTTCAGTCTCGGCGTCGGCACGGACACGCCGGGGTCGATCTCGTGGTGGAAGCCGAGGTATTCGTCGATATTCGCCGCGGCGACCTTGCCGGCCGCGATGGCGCGGATGACGGTGGCCGGGCCGGTGACGCAGTCGCCGCCGGCGAACACGCCGTCCATATTGTCGATCTGGCCGCTCGCTTCGGCAACGAACGCGCCGCGCTTGATGGCGATCTTGCTCTGGTCGAAGCCGTGCGTCTCAACGCCCTGGCCGATGGCCACGACGATGACGTCCGCCGCGATGCGCCGCTCGCTGCGCTTGGCCTGCTCGGGCGCGGGACGGCCCTTCTTGTCCATCTGGCCGATGATCTGCGGCTGCGTCCACAGCGCGGCGGCGTGACCGCCCGCGTCCGTCTCAATGCGCACGGGCGCCTGCAGCGTCACAAGCTCCACGCCCTCGGCAACGGCGCCCTCCACCTCTTCGGGAAGCGCCGTCATATCCTCCTGGCGGCGGCGGTAGACGCAGCTGACCTTGCGCGCGCCCAGCCGCACCGCGCTGCGGCAGACGTCCATCGCGACGTTGCCGCCGCCGATGACGACAATGTCCTTATTGAGGAAGTTCGGCATGCGGTCGTCGCCGATCTCGCGCAGCATCTCGACGGCGGAGATGACGCCCTCGGCGTCCTCGCCCTCGATGCCGGTCTTTTTATCCGTGTGCGCGCCGATGGCGATATAGAGCGCGTCGTTCGCCTGGCGCAGCTCGTCGAAGGTCACGTCGCTGCCGACGTCGACGTTCAGATGCACCTCGATGCCCAGCGCGACCATCGACGCGATCTCCGCGTCGAGCACCTCGCGCGGCAGGCGGTAGTTCGGGATGCCGTAGCGCAGCATGCCGCCGAGCTTCGCGCGCTTTTCATACACCGTGACCTTATGGCCCATGAGCGCAAGGTAGTACGCCGCGGACAGGCCGCCCGGTCCGCCGCCGATGACGGCGACCTTCTTGCCCGTGGGCTCTGCGCACGCAGGCTGCGGCACGTAGCCCGCGTTGTCCACCGCGTAGCGCTTGAGGCCGCGGATGTTGACCGCGTCATCGATCATGTTGCGGCGGCAGCGCGCTTCGCAGGGATGCTCGCAGATGTAGGCGCAGGCCGAAGGGAAGGGATTGTCCTTGCGGATCAGGCGGATCGCGTCGGCATAGCGGCCGTATTTAATGAGCACGAGATAGCCGGGGATATCCACGCCCGCGGGGCACAGCGCCACGCAGGGCACGGGCTCGCGCATGCCGCCGAGACAGCGGTGGCGCAGGATATGCTCTTCATAATCGTCGCGGAAGCCCGCAAGCCCGTCGAGCACCAGACGCGCCGCATCGCGTCCGATGGCGCAGTCCGCGCTGTTGACGATCACGCGGGCCAGGCGCTCGATGACCGTGATGGTCTCCATCGTGGCCTTGCCCTCGAGCACCTGCTCCATCAGCTCCGAGAGCTGGCCGAGACCGATGCGGCAGGGCACGCACTTGCCGCAGGTCTGCGCGTGGCAGAGGTCCAGAAAGCTCTTGGCGAGGTCCACCGGGCACAGGCCCGGAGGGCTCGCGGCGATACGCCGCTCCACGTCGCGGTAAAGCCCGTCGATGACGGTCTGCGCGTGGGAGGGCGTCATGATATCAAGTCTTGACACTGCTGTTTCTCCTTTCACTGCTTGCCGCAGGATATGCTATTCACCAATAGATATCATCTATAATAAAGCATCACTTTCCGTTTTTCAATAGGCAATGCGTATTTTTTGTCCGATTTTGCATGTTGTTTCATTGTGCCGGAATACAAAAAAAGGAGGGCGTAAGCCGAAGCTCCCGCCCTCTCCGCAGAAAAAACGCCGTTATTTGCCGCGCACCGCGTCGAAAACGTCGGTGATCTCCTTTTCCGGCGCGCTTGTCGCGAGCGAGACGATGATGATCGCCGCGCAGGCCGCGAGGAACGCCGGCAGCAGCTCGTAGATGGCCCACGCGCCGCCCATGGGCGCGACGAGGTACTTCCACACGAACACGACCACACCGCCGGTCAGCATGCCCGCGAGCGCGCCGTACTTGTTCGCGCGCTTCCAGAAGAGGGCGAAGAGCATCACCGGGCCAAACGCCGCGCCGAAGCCCGCCCACGCGAACGACACCACGCGAAACACCGAGCTGTTGGGGTCCCAGGCGAGCACGATGCCGATCATGGCGATGCCGACGACTGTGGCGCGCGCGGCGCGCATCGTGCGGCGCGCGTCCATTTTCACGCCGAAGGAGTGCTGCATCAGATCCTGCGACACGCTGGACGCGGCGGCAAGAAGCTGGGAATCCGCGGTGGACATCGTCGCCGCCAGAATGCCCGAGAGGATGATGCCCGCCATGACCGCGAGCAGCGCGCCGTAACGGCTCATGAGGTCGGCAAGCTTGATGATGATGGTCTCGGACTCCGCGCTGCTCGTCAGGAACGGCACCTTGCCCGCGGCCGACACGCTGTAGCCGATCACGCCGATGAACACGGCGATGAACATCGAGATCACGACCCAGACCGTCGCGATGCGGCGGGACTGGTTGAGCTCCTTTTCTTCACGGATGGCCATAAAGCGCAGCAGGATGTGCGGCATGCCGAAGTAGCCGAGACCCCAGGCGAGCGTGGAGACGATGCTCAGTGCGCTGTAGGTCGAGGCGGTGCCGGTCGCGGCGTCGTAGCCCTGCGTCATATTGAGATAGCCCGGCAGCGCGCGGGCGTTGTCCATCACGGTGTTAAGTCCGCCCGCCTGATCGATGCCGAAGCACACGATGACGAGCAGCGCGATCGTCATGAAGATGGACTGGATGAGGTCCGTGAACGAAACGGCCATAAACCCGCCCATCACCGTATAGAGCACGACCACGACCGCGCCCACGATCATCGCCGTGTGGTACTCCACGCCGAAAAGGCTGTTGAAGAGCGTGCCGATGGCCTTGAAGCCCGAGGCCGTGTAGGGGATGAAGAACACGAGGATCACCAGCGCCGCGATGCACGAGAGCATGTGCTTTTTGTCGCCGAAGCGGCGGGCGAAAAAGTCCGGAATGGTGATGGCGCCGAGCTTTGCCGAATACCGGCGCAGGCGGCGGGCCACGATCAGCCAGTTGAGGTACGTGCCGATGGCAAGGCCGATGGCCGTCCACGTGACCTCGGGCAGGCCCGAAAAATAGGCAAGTCCCGGAAGGCCCATCAGAAGGTAGCTGCTCATGTCGCTCGCCTCGGCGCTCATGGCCGTGACGATGGGGCCCATCTTGCGCCCGCCGAGGTAGAACTCGTCGGAGCTGCCGCCGCCCTTCTTGCCGAAGTATACGCCGACAAACACCATCGCGCCGAGATACAGCACGATGGTCATGATAATAATGATCTGTGCGCTTGTCATATGATCTTCTCCTTTTTGTTTTGACCCGCGCAGTATATCACAAAGAAAAATAGACGTAAATGCAGAACGACGTACAGAACGAATCCTGTACGCCGCGCAAAAATTATAAAATTCTTATTGATTTTTCTACATTTTTTAATAGACGATTCTGTAGACTGTTTTTGGAACGAAAATTATTTTCTGCGAAATCCCTCGAGAAACATCGGCATCATGCCGCGCGCATATTGTACGAGAGAATATTCTCCGCCGGAAAGGCACCAGTCGTACATCAGCCCGCGCTCGAACATGGCGTAGGCCTTGACGATCTCGCCGACGGTGTGCTCCTCCGACAGCTCGCCGCGCTCCTGCCCCTGCGAAACGATCTGGCGCAGAAGCCGGTAATAGGTGCGCTTGCGGTCGAGCAGGTGCTTTTCCCCTTTTGTGACGAGCTGGGAGGAAAAAAGCCGCGCCAGAAGCTCGATCGAGACGGTATTTTCGATAGTTGTGAACAGCTCCTGATTGAGCCAGCACAAAAGCGCGATGCAGTCCATCTCGTCGTGGTTCTGCTGCATCAGCTCCTCGTAGCGCTCGTCGAAGAGCACGGAGAGGGACGAGAGCAGCGCGTCCTTGCCGTCGAAATAATGGTAAAACGAACCCTTCGAGGTCTCGGACTCGAAGATGATGTCCTCGACCGTCGTTTCCTCATAGCCCTGCTCGTAAAAGAGCTTCCACGCCGCCGAGACGATGCGTGCCTTGGTGTTGCGGCTCGATTTTTTTGCCATACCGGGTCCCTCCTGCTTCTCTTTCCGCGCGGATGCGCGCAAAAACGGCCTTTTGCTGCATTATACCCTCCCGCGCGCCATTTCTCAACCAAAAGTTCGCACAGCGGCGCGCCCGCCTTAACGCACCCTTTACAACCCACTGGGAAAACTGCTATACTAAGCCATATGAAAGGGGCTGAATGCCATGAACGATCTTTCCGAACTCATCTCCCGCTCGATCGGCGGCTACAGCATCGGGAGCATCCTCTCCGCGCTGCTGACCTTCCTCGTCTGCCTGATCGTCGTGCGGCTCGTAATGAAGCTGTGCGCGCGGCTGCTCTCGCGCGCGAACCATCTGAACGACCGGCTGCAAAAGCTCATCCTCGCGGGGCTCAAGGCGCTTTTATACCTGCTGACCGTCATCATCACCGCCGAGGCGCTCGGCATCAACACTTCATCCCTGACGGCGCTGATGTCGGTGCTGACGTTAGGCGTCACGCTCGCGGCGGAGGATATCCTCGGCAACGTGGCCGGCGGGCTCGTCATTCTCTTCTCCCATCCCTTCTCGCTCGGCGACGAGATCGAGGTCGGCGGCACGACCGGCACGGTGCGCGAGATCACGCTCACGCACACGAAGATCGAAACGCCGGACGGGCAGATCGTCCTCCAGCCCAACCGCGAGATGTCCAGCTCGAAGATCGTGAACTTCACGGTCCTCGGCCGGCGGCGCATCGTCTACAAGGTCACGGCGTCCTACGACGCGCCGACGGAGGACGTGAAGGCCGCCTGCCGCGACGCCATCGCCGCCTTCCCTGCCGTGCTGACCGATCCCGCGCCGACGGTGTATCTCTCGAACTACGGCGCGAGCGCCATCGAATACACCATCCGCTGCTGGACCGCGGCGGAGGACTACTGGAACACCTACTTCAAGATGTACGAGGTGCTGCGCGGCACGTTCGCAAAGCACGGCGTCGAAATGACCTACGACCACCTGAACGTGCATGTGGTCCCGGAGAATGCCCATGAAAATTAAAGTCGTCGATATGACCTACGAGCAGGCGCTCGCCCAGCCGCCGCAAAAGCATGAAAAGCCGAAAAAGCCGTCGCTGGCCTTCCGCAATCTCCTGCGCGCGATCTCCGTGCCGGACCTGCGCGCCACGCATTTCCGCTGCGAAAGGCGCGGCATGGAGCAGCTCGCGGACAACGAACCCTGCCTGATCCTGATGAACCATTCGTGCTTTCTCGACCTTGAGATCGCCGAAACGGTGCTCTATCCGCGCCCGTTCAACATCGTCTGCACGTCGGACGGCTTTGTCGGCAAGGAAGCGCTGATGCGCAGCATCGGCTGCATCCCCACGCGCAAATTCTGCTCGGACGCGGCCCTCGTGCGCGACATGCTCTACTGCGTGCGCACGCTCAGGACCTCCATCTTGCTCTACCCCGAGGCGAGCTACAGCTTCGACGGCACGGCGACGCCCCTGCCCGAGAGCATCGGCAAGTGCGTCAAGGCGCTGGGCGTGCCGGTCGTGATGCTGCGCACCTACGGCGCGTTCGCGCGCGACCCGCTCTACAACGGACTGCAAAAGCGCAAGGTGGACGTTTCGGCGGAGCTCAAATACCTACTCTCCCCGGCGGAGATCGCGCAGCTGCGCATCGACGAGATCAACGCGCGCGTCGATGCTGAATTTGCGTTCGACAATTTCCGCTGGCAGCAGGAGAACCGCGTCTCCGTCAGCGAGCCATTCCGCGCCGACGGGCTCAACCGCGTGCTCTACAAGTGCCCCCACTGCTTGACCGAGGGCGAGATGGAGGGCAAGGGCACGACGCTCGTGTGCCATCACTGCCGCAAGGCATATCACTTGACAGAGTTTGGCGCGCTCGAAGCGCTCGACGGCGAGAGCGCGTTCACCCACGTGCCGGACTGGTACGCCTGGGAGCGCCGGTGCGTGCGCGAGGAGCTGCAAAGCGGCCACTACGCGCTCGACATCCCCGTGCGCATCTGCATGATGGTCAACACGAAGCAGATCTGCCGCGTGGGCGAGGGGCGCCTGCACCACGATATGAACGGCTTCCACCTGACCGGCTGCGGCGGAAAATTGGACTATTTTCAGCGGCCCGAGGCCTCCTACAGCCTGTATGCCGACTATTTCTGGTACGAGATCGGCGATATGCTCTGCATCGGCGACCATAAGGCGCTGTACTACTGCTTCCCGCTCGCGGGCGGGGACGTGGTTGCCAAGACCCGCCTGGCCGCCGAGGAGCTCTACAAGCTCAAGCGCGCGGAAAAGGCGCAGAAATAGCAAAAGAGACGGCTTTCGCCGTCTCTTTTTTCGTTTACGTTTCCTGTTCTTCAAAGCCCTTGAGCGAGCGCTTCTCCTCCCGCAGGAAAGCAAAAATACTTAACAGGAACGGAAAGAAATAGGTCGCCACGCGGTACAGCACCAGCGCGGACGAAGCCGCCGCCGTGCCCGCCCAGGACGAAAACAGCAGCAAAAAGGCGAACTCCGTCGGCCCCACGCCCGCGACGTTCGGCAGCGCGCTTGTGATGAGCAGCATCAGCGAGGAGAGCACCTGCACCTCGGCAAACGAGAGCGCCGTGCACCCGGCGAGCCGCAGCGCAAAATACGGGATCGAATAGAGCACGAAGAGCTTCAGAAGGCTCACGACGACGCCGCGCACGCGCACCGACCGCACGAGCAGCACCTTGCGCGCTTCGGTGTTGAGCTGCGTGAGACTGCCCGCCCACTTCTCGCGCCGCTCGTTCCACTTCGGCGTGTCCGGCAGCCTTTGAAGGAGCGCCAGCACGAGAGTGAGCACCTTGTCCCAGGTGTAGAGCAGCGTGAGCGCGAGCACGATGAGCGCGCCGATGGCATAGCCGATGCCCACATAGCGCGCAAGGCCGCTCGCGCTTTCGCGCAGCCAGCCGCCGCCGAACAGCAGCGCGAGCGTCGCATAGATCAGTACCGAGATCTTGTGCAGCACGTACTCGCTCGCCATAATGCCGAGCGCGCCGCCCGCGTCCAGCCCGCGCCGGTAGAGGTAAAAGCTCTGCATCGGCAGCGTTCCCGCGCCCATGGTCGCGATGTTGCCGAAAACGGCGAGGAACGTGACGTTCAGCGCGTCGGCGTAGCGGATATCGCCCCGAGCGCGCAGCAGGACCATAGCAAGCGCCGCTTCCATGCACTCGTAGGCAAGGCCGAGCACGAGCAGCCAGAGCACGCCCCGCAGCGGCACGGCGCGGAGATTGCGCACGATCTCCGGCAGCGTATCGCCGAAGACGAGCAGGAGCAAGCCGAACAGCAGCGCGAGCGTGACGGCGCTGACAAGATAGGATCGTTTCCGCTTTTTGCTCATGTCCGCGCCCTCCTTCCTCCCCCGGCCGTAAATCTTATAATTATAAGATTATAAGGGCTCCGCCGTAGAATGAACAGTGGCAATTTTCTCCGGACGCACAAAGTTTCGCTGTGTTTTCACACCATTGTATAAAGAACGTGTTAAGAAAGAATCTTTTTCTGCCTTGCATGTTGTCCGCGTTTCCGCTATAATGATGTTAAACTCCCGAAAAAGACGAGAATGAGAGGAGGCCCCACATGGCCCTTCGCACCAAGAACGCCATCCGCCGCAGCTTCATCGAGCTGCTGGCCGAGCGCCCCTTCGACAAGATCTCCGTCCGCGACATTGCCGAGCGGAGCGAGGTCACGCGAAACACCTTCTACTATTACTATACCGATATCTACGCGCTGGCCGAGGACGTGTTCGAATCCGAGATCGAAAAGCTCTCCGAGCATATCGAGAGCTACGACTCCTGGCAGAAGGCCTTTCTGGCCGCCACGGCCTTCGCCGCGGAAAACAAGCGCATGATCCAGCACCTGCACAACTCTGCCCACCGCGACATTCTGGGCCGCTACTACCACAAGACCATCCTGACCGGCATACTTGCCTATGTGCGCAAGGAGGCCGAGGGTCTCGACGTGAGCGAGAACAAGATCATGGCGCTCGCGCGCTTCTATACGGCGGCGCTCGAGGGACTGACGGTCGAGTGGGTCGACGCGGGCATGAAGGGCGAGCCGGACTCGTTCCTCTCCGACCTCGGCGACATGCTCGACGGCAACATCCGCCACTCGCTCGAGCGCGGCTGCGGCAAATAAGAATACCCTGCAAAGCGGGACGCGGCTGCGTCCCGCTTCCCTTTTCCGCTCAGGGCAAACTTAACGGACTGTTTACACTTCTTCCCTGTTCAGGCATCGATTTTTCTGATAGAATGGAAGTGGAATTTTCCCGAAGAAGGAGTGAGGTCTTGTACCAGAAGCAAATTTTACTCGAAAAGCTGCGTGAGGCCGCCGCGTCGGTCCTGCCGATCAGCCTGATCGTGATGGCGATCTGCTTTGTGCTCGTACCGGTGGACACGGGGCTGATGCTCTCGTTCGTGCTGGCTACAGCCATGCTGATCCTCGGCATGGGCCTTTTCACGCTGGGCGCGGACATGTCGATGAGCCGTATCGGCAACTACATGGGCGCCAAGCTGACGAAATCGCGCAAGCTGCCGCTCATCCTGTTCGTGAGCTTTGCTCTCGGCGTCGCCATCACGGTGGCGGAGCCGGACCTGCAGGTGCTGGCGGGCAACGTGCCGGACATCGACACAACCGTGCTCATCCTGACCGTTTCGGTCGGCGTGGGCTTCTTTCTGATGCTGTGCATGGTGCGCATTCTCTTTTCCATTTCGCTGCGCACGATGCTCATCGTATTCTACGCCATCGTCTTTGCCGCGGCGTTCCTCTCCGATGCGGGCATTCTTTCCGTCGCGTTCGACTCCGGCGGCGTGACGACGGGGCCAATGACCGTGCCGTTCATCATGGCGCTCGGCGTCGGCGTTGCGTCCATCCGAAGCGACGAGAACGCCAAGGCGGACAGCTTCGGCCTTGTGGGCCTGTGCTCCATCGGGCCGATCCTCTCGGTGCTGCTGCTCGGTGCGATCTATAAAACGCAGCCCAGCGCAGCGGAGAGCGGCTCGTCCGCGCTCATCTCCTCCACGGTGGAACTGGGGCAGGATTACCTGCACGCGCTGCCGGAATACCTGTGGGAGGTCACGATGGCGCTGCTGCCGATCTTTGTCTTCTTCCTGATCTTCCAGGTCGTATCGCTCAGGCTGCGTAAGCTGCCGTTTCTGCGCATTCTCATCGGCATCCTCTATACATACGTCGGCCTTGTGCTCTTCCTCACGGGCGTGAACGTCGGCTTTTCGCCGCTGGGCTACGCGCTCGGCGCGGCGCTTGCCGAGGGATGGAAGGTCTACCTGCTCGCACCGCTCGCGATGCTCATGGGCTGGTTCATCATCAACGCCGAGCCCGCCGTCCACACGCTCAACAAGCAGGTCGCCGAGTTGAGCGCGGGCGCGATCTCCGAGCGCGCGATGGGCCTGAGCCTGTCGGTCGCGGTGTCCGCCGCGGGCGGGCTTGCGATGCTGCGCGTCATCACGGGCATTTCGATCATGTATTTTCTCGTGCCGGGCTACCTCATCGCCATCGCGCTGAGCTTTTTCGTCCCGCGCACGTTCACGGCCATCGCGTTCGACTCCGGCGGCGTCGCGTCCGGACCGCTGACGGCGACGTTCATGCTCCCGTTCGCGACGGGCGCGTGCGAAGCGCTCGGCGGCAATGTGATGACCGACGCGTTCGGCCTTGTGGCGCTCGTCGCCATGATGCCGCTGATCACCGTGCAGGTGATGGGCGCGATCTACGTGGTCAAATCCCGCCGCGCCGAAAGCGGACCCGCGCTGCCCGACTTTGGCGACAACGAGATCATCGAACTCTGGGAGGCATGCTGAGATGGAACTGTATTATGTGATCGCCATCACCGACCATGAGCGCGGCGAAGCGATGAACGCGCTGTACCGCGCGTCGGGCCTGCGCGCCATTCTGAGCCTTCCCGGCCGCGGCACGGCCACGAGCGAACACCTTGCCATCTATGGCCTGGATGCGACGGAAAAGTACGTCATCAGCGCCATCGGCAGCGGCGCCGAAGCCGAGGGGCTCATCAAGGCCGCCAAGCGCAAGCTTTTTATCGACATTCCCGGCAACGGCGTGATGCTGACCGTGCCGCTCAAGAGCGTGGCCGGCGGCAAGACGCTCGCCTATCTCACCGATGAACAGAAAACAGGAGGTGCACCGCGCATGGATTTTGAACACGAGCTGATCATCGTCATCTTAAACGAAGGCTATTCCGATTTCGTCATGGACGCGGCGCGTGCCGCGGGCGCGGGCGGCGGCACGGTGCTGCACGCCAAGGGCACGGGCGGCACGCGCGGAGAAAAATTCTTCAGCGTCAGCCTTGCCGACGAAAAGGATATGATCTACATCATCGCCCACAAGGACGAGAAGGCCGCCATCATGCGCTCGATCAACGAGCAGGCCGGTCCCGGCAGCAAGGCGGGGGCCATCTGCTTCTCGCTGCCGATCTCGTCGGTCGCGGGCCTGCGCGCAAGAGAGGAAAACTGAACCCGGATACAGCAAAAGGGCCGCTGCCATAGGCAGCGGCCCTTTCCACTTTTTCGACTTTTACTTCTCCCCGCGCGCGAGCGAGACGATGTCGCCCACGCCGTTCAAAACCATGCTGGGGCGGTAGGCGTAGGTCTTGATGGTCTCGTGCGTCGAAACGCCCGAGAGCACCAGCACCGTGGACATGCCGCTCTCCATGCCGGAGATCACGTCCGTGTCCATGCGGTCGCCGACCATGACGGCCTCAGCCGAGTGGCAGTGCAGCATTTTAAGCCCCGTGCGCATCATCAGCGGGTTCGGCTTGCCGCAGAAATAGGCCTGCGTGCCCGTCGCCATCTCGATGGGCGCGACGAGCGCGCGGCAGGCGGGCGCAATACCGTTCTCGATGGGGCCGGAAACGTCGGAATTCGCACCGATGAGCTTCGCGCCCTTCCAGACGAGGTTCGTCGCCTTCGTCAGCGTGTCGAGCGAGTAGGCCCGGCCCTCGCCCACGACGACATAGTCGGGGTTCACGTCGTTCATCGTGATGCCCGCGTCGTAGAGCGCGTTCAGAAGTCCCGCTTCGCCGATGGCGAAGACCGAGCAGCCCGGCGCTTGGTCGCGCAGGAACGCGGCGGTCGCCAGCGCGCTCGTGTAGAAGTGCTCCTCGGGCACGTCAAGGCCCATGCGCGCAAGCTTCTGGTTCAGCTCGCGCGGCGTGTACCCGCTGTTGTTCGTCAAAAACAGATATTCCTTGTTCTCATCGTGCAGCCACTGGATGAACTCCGCCACACCCGGCAGCACGCGGTTGCCGTGGTAGATCACGCCGTCCATATCGCAGATGAAGCCCTTTTTCTCGTTGAAATCAAGCTTGCTGTAGTTATCCATGCTTTTCTCCTCTTTTCTTTTCCGAATCTTTCATCGTTTACAGTATAACAGGGTCTTTTGTCAACTTCCATCAAAAGAATGTAAAATCTTCGCAAAATCGCGGGCGCGCTACTTGACGATCTCATACTTCACCGTGCAGCCCTCGTCGGCAAAATAGGTGCTGATCTCCTTTTTGATCTTCTTCACGGTCTCTTTGTCGATCTTCCTCGCGCGCGGGTAGTACCAGCTCACAATTGGATTGAGCTTCACGCTCCGCGCTTCCTCGTCCCTTTCCACCGCGGTCCAGATGCCGCTCTGCTCCCATTTGAGATAGAGATATTCGCCCTCGACGACGATCTCCCTGTGCTTCATCTGCTTGAAGCGCTTCTCATCCTCCTCATCACTGCCCGCCATTTCCTTTTTAGCCATCCTTGTAAACTCCCAGAAACTCATTTCCGGGAGTTTCTCCTCTTCCCCATTCTCCGCCGAAGCCGCTTCGTTTTTCAAAAAATCGTTGCTATCGCCGATGAGACGCAGCCCGCCGCGGAAAAGGTACCGCTTTATGAGCCGGATACCGCGGTTTTTGACCGGATAATGGCCGTCTAAAAACACTTCCCGTGTACTGTCAAAGATGCAGCGCTGCTTTTCGAGGTCCACCACACACGGGATCATCGACACCGTTTCCCCGTCTCCGACCTGCTTGGAAGCCACATCTTTCAGCTTGCTTCTGAATGCTTCCTCCACCTGATCGGCAACGATCAGAGCCACGGTGACCTGATCGATTGGTGCCTTTCTCTGCGGTTTTTCAAGCAGTATGTGCTTCTTTTTTCCTTTCAGGGCTTTCGCATTCTGCGCCGCAGATTCATGGATCCGGCGGTACGTGTCCTCATCCAGCATTGCAACGGGATACACCGCGATGATTTTCTCAATGCCGCTCGCAAACATCTGTGCGGGACGTCCGCTCTTGTAGCGAAGCATCGCAGGACGCGGAGCAGGCACAGCCGGCTCATATGCCCGGCCGAAAGAGCCGCATCTTTGCACAAGCTCCTGCGTGGAAAAGGCTTGCGGCAGCGAAAACTCCCATCCTCCTGTCAGAAGGCAGTGCAGCACCTCCAGTGTCATTTCCGTCATAAGATAAAAAGCAAAATTCCGAAACATATCCACAAGCGTCAGTGCAAAGCCTCCCACTATCAAAAACACTTTCGCATTATCGGGAATAACACGCAGCGTACTCACAAGGATGCCGAAAATGGCATACTTCAGCATCATCAGGCAGAGGAAAATCTTACATAGCAGGGTCTGCTTCAACTGCGGAAACTGCGGGAGCTTCAATCCGGCCACCTCCGTGCCCTCGGCCGTCCGCGGTCGCGCGGACGCGGGGCTTTTCTCCGTTCATCATAGCATCCCAGCTCTGCATCCGTCAACAAAATAAAAAAAGAGCTGAAAGCAATGAACTGCACCCCACATGTTAGACAGTATGATGGTCAATAATCAGGGCAATGTCCTCTTTTGATACTCGCTCTAAAATGGCATCCATGTGTTCCCCAAACTCTTTGGAGGTAATGTGTTCCATTTCAGAGACCGAAGGCAGTTTTTTCATGTTGTATTCTCCTCATTGTTGCATTAGCCTCTGGCTCCCGTGATACGCCCGTCTGGTGCATGTTTTATGATGACTTAAATTATGAACAGGAAGCAGACATTTTTGCAAACCAGATGAAATATGTGAAGCCGTTGAAACCGTATGAAGTGTTCATGGCTAATATTGAAGCTGGAAATCAGAAGCAGCTTATCATTCGGGATCTGGTTGAATCTTATTCCCTGTCAATTGGTCAGGTTCGCAATTGCGGAGTTGTTTGTGCAGTGACTACTCTGGAAAACATCTATGACAAATTTGGGTACCATACACTTGACAGAACACTTCGACTTTGTGTGGGCACATGGGAAGGAGATATCAATTCGCTTTCTGCCAATATGCTCAATGGCATTGCTCGATTGGTGCATACCTTTGGCGATACCATGAGGGATGAAATCTTTAAGGAAAAAGTGGGCGAAATGTCGGTCAAGCTGCTTTCACGAACTGCCAAGGAGCGTCGTCCTGGCTCTATGGGATACGCTGAGGCGATGCTTCTTGCCTATAACCGCAAGTGCAAGTATCCACTTAAGTGGACGAAACTCTATGAAAAAAATGTTGGAAACTGTGAAGGACTTGATATTGATGATGACTTAGACGACGGTACGGATGAAGAACAGTTTGAAGAAATCGAGTAAAAAGCAGACAGACGGTTCCACCAAAGGAATCGTCTGTCTATGCTTAAAGAGAAAATGCGGACCGCATATATTCCATTGCGCCGCGGCTGAGGCCGCATTGCTGTGCTAACTGCTCCCAATTTTCAGATACCGTTTTACAGATCATTTTCGCTGCCTGCTCCGCATCCTGCTGGTTCAGTCCGAAGTATTCTGCCACTTCCAGCGCCAGATCCAAATCGATAGTATTATCATTCTCACTTACATTGAGAGAAAGACGCTCACCCGAAGGATCTGGGTTCACGTCGAAAAGCGGAGCAAGCCGCCAGCCAGTCGGCGTCAGAAGAAAGCCGTGGTTACGCAGGTGATCATCGGTGTTAGACACCGCCATGCTGAACACGATCCGTTTCCACAGCTCAGCCAGATCATTTTGCGGCGCAGCACCTTCCGCACGAATGAATGCCGCCAGATCCAGATAGCTGCTTCCGTCCGCTGCGGAGGCGCCGTCAGTTTTGCCTAGCAGCGTCATAGCGGAGGCAAAGTGAATGCGTCGCTTGCCGTCTCGGTCGAAGCGCTTAACTAAGAAAGTACTTCCCGTTTTGGAGAAAGTTTCCAGTTTGGACTCCGGTACATCCAGCCCGCAGAGCCGTGCCAGATCGTGGACCACTTTTTCCCATGCGCCGCTGTTAAACTCATCATGCTTCGATGGAAATTTGGCAATCCACAAAGCGCCGTCCGCCGCCTGCACCGTGGCTTTAGGGCGAGCACCACCCAACGAGGAGCCAGGAGCCAGAAGTTCCCTCAGCCACTTTTCATTGAGACCACTCTCGTCGCTCTCAAAGGCAATAGAGGCATTCTCCAGCGTCCGCAAACTTACCCACGACGGTGTTGTAAACGCCTTATCATTGGAGAGGAATTCTCCTCCTTCTTCCAAACTGAATCGCAGTGCCCCCATGCGTGACTCATCGTAAACGCCCAGCAGGTAATCACTTTCATAGAGCTTGCGGGGCTTACGATCCTCTTTTCGTGCGTCAATAGCCTCCTTGCGCTTCATCAGCAGTCTGCCCCAACGATCCGGACAGGAGTCAGCAAACAGGCCAAAAAGCCGCTTGTCCAGCGGTACATACTGGCGTCCGCGGAAAAGCGCAAGATCTGGGTCAAGAGAAAAAGAACCTTCGGCAGATGCCAGCCATGTCGGATCATACTCAAAGGAGAAAGATTCCTGTCCACGAACAAAACTGCAGCGCAGCCGCCCTAGTAAGGTAGGGTTTTCCGCTCTCCAGTTTTCGTAAACATAAATCGTTTTTTCATTCTGTGCCAACGTTACTCTCCTTTCTTAGGTGCTCGCTTCCTTGTGGGAAGCGTCAAATCTTGCAGTTTCCTGCCGAGCTCATCATCTTTTGCGACGAGAAGCAGGTCGCTGTCCATATTATTTAAAGCATGAAGAACTGCAGCATAGGCGCCGATGGATACCGTAGGCACCCCTTTCTCAATTGAGACAAGGGTAGCATGGCTGATTCCAGCTCTCTCTGCCACCAGCTCCAATGTCAGTTTCCGGCGCAGGCGGGCGAGGCGAATCTGTTCGCCCATCTGCGTGAGGATTTCTCGTGTCTGCGGCATAATGACCGCAGATTTCTTTGTCATACATAACCGCCTCCTAATTGCTAATATATTATATTATTTAAGCGATTATGTCAAATATATTTAAAATTATTATTTCTCCATGTGTTCTTCGATAAGATATCCGCCTCCGAAGATGATGTCCAGCCTGCCATCCGGATGTACTTTGACACATTCGATCATCTGATGGACGATGGAGTCATCATATGTCATCCTGTTGGATACCCGCTCCGCAATCATTTGCTGCAGCTGCTGGATGCGACTATCGTTCTCTTTGTTTGTCCGACTGTTTTCCTCCAGCTTTTGAATCCGGTTTTGAAGAAGTTCTATTGTATCTGAGAGTTCCTTGAATTCCTCTTCTCGGTTTTCAATTCCGTCACCGCTTTCCACGCTCTCGTTAATCAGAGAAACCATTTTCCGATTCAGCCCATCGATTTTTCGCCGGAGCAGGTCGATTTCATCCGTGCCTCCTGTCAGTCCAATGGCCTCACCGATGGTTGCCCGCATAAGTGCAAGGTAGGTCGCTTCATCTTCTTCGTTGAAGCGATTGATTGCTCGAACAATAGCTGCATGGAGCGCCTCTTCCTCTACTGTGGGGGAAGTCTTGCAGTACCGCTTTCCGTAGTCCAAACGGTTGATACATCGCCAGACGATACGCTTCTTTCCGCAGGAAGTCCATGTCACACGCTTATATCTACTGCCGCATTCTGCGCAAATCATTACATTGGATAGTGCATATCGGGAATATTTGCCCGTGGCTGTTATAGCGGATTTCGTGGAGTTTGGCTCACGATTCATTCTCTGTGCAAGCTCCTCCTGCGTTTTATGGAAAATCTCTCGACTGATAATCGCGGGATGGCTGTTTTGTACGTAATACATGGGAGCCTCTCCCATGTTCTTTCTCCGGACTTTCCCGATGCAGTCAATCGTGACCGTCTTTTGCAGGATACTAGGGGCAGTCCTTACAGTCCGGGGAGTGGCTGCAAACGGGCTTCGGCAGCGGCTCCTGCTGGAAGCCGGGGATATGCGGAAGAATGATCTTGAAGTGGATCGTGCCTTGAATTTCCATTGCTTTTCCTCCTCAAAATGAAAAAAACCGGACATTTCTGTCCAGCTTGAGTGTTTTCCTTATTTCATTGTCATGCCGCTCTGCTCCGGCGTATCCCGCTGCCGCAGAGCGGCTTCCGGCAGTAATCTGCCGACCTGCTCCATGAGCTCTGCCAGTTCCTGATCCCGCCCGAACGAAAGGGTTTCATCCTGCTCAACGACAAACTTCAGCGCGTGATAAAACTCCGCAAGCTGCTCCGTTTCAAAAAGGGCGTCTCTTTGAACAAGTCCGCTGCGCACGGTAAAATCTCGCTTGGCTGCTTCGTAGTCCTCGTAGAAATAGTTCCCCTGATGGACGCCCTCACGGTTCCAATCCCAGCTCCAAGTCACGAACTGTACGCCACGCTCCGTAGGATGACCCGCCAGCACCGCGTCGCCGAAGTCTGCGAGGACGCGATAATCGCCGCCAAGCCCGCTTGCCTTGAGCTGCGGTGCATATTCCAGAATCGCCATGTATTCCGAAGTCATTTTGGCGGTGTCGATGACACTTTGCAGCGTATCCTGCGCATTGGCACGTTTGACATCTGCCTCTCGGTACAGGACACTACCTCTGCCTGAAATACGGCAGAGATAGCTGCCGTTCCACTTGATGGGGAGGTGCTGATCCTCCATAGGCATGGTTTCAAAATCCATGCAGCGAAGGCGGGTAGCAATTTCTTCAAGATAGCGGAGCTGCGCGGCTCCATTCTGATTGCCCATTTTATGGTCCTCCTATTCTATTTCTATACAAAAAAGTTCTATACAAAAAAGGTCGGCACTCTGAAAATGAGCGCCGACTAAAAACTTATTTATTGGAATGAAAAAGTGGTTTGTATCACAATATGATACAAATCACTTTATTCACAGAAAGTTAACAAAATATTTTTTAGAAAAATGCTAACCCCATTAAAAAAGGGGCGCAGAAGAGACGCAAAGCTGGAGAAATTTAGTTCACTTCCTTACCACACGGGAGACTATCAGAAAAATATCTTTTATTCATGCAGTCAAAATAGACGCGAAAAAAGCCCAGAAACCGTTGTGGTTTCTGGGCTTTCCGGTGTGATATCTTTTTAGGTCACACACTATGGCAGCGGGAGAAGGATTCGAATTGTTGGATATACATAAAATGACGTATAATGGCGTTATGCAGAGTTTGGAAAAACGCTGAAAAGCCAATGCTTTTTCGCTTCTCCGTCAAATGACATATAGCGGGATATAATCCTGTTTGGGGTAAACTTAGGGGTCAAAATTTGGCTTAGTTCTTCCCTTATTTGGCTCTCAAAAGCTCGTCCCAATTATCAGGGAATCCGATATGGGACAGCTCGATATCTCCGGCGTACTCTTCTAAAAGCGCTATTATAGCGCTCAGAACTTCACTGTTCCATCTGTCCCTGTCCGGGTACAAAAATTTCAGCATCACGATATTATCAAAAAGGCTGCGTTGTAGCACGACAGGAAATCCCTTTGGCGTGGCCGGTACCGCAGAAAAGACACGATAGTACAAACGCCCGTAATGCGCGCAGATATTGCGCAAATCTGTACAGCAGCGCAGCCAGCTATCGAGATTGCCATAAGTGGTTTTATACAGGTCCCTTGCAATCTCCTTTTTATCCGCCGTCTTCAAATCGCGGTAAAAGAAAGACAGCATCCCAAACGAAAAAAGCTCCGTAGCGACCCATATAGGGAAATTGCCCTCATATTTTTCACAGTGATGCTTCACAAATGGAACTGTTTTGTTGTGCTGCACTTCTGATTCAAACAGCTTCCGAAAGCGCGCATGATCGTGTTTGGTCCCGTAATTTGACACATCCATATAGCCGAGCGGGCCGTACTTGTGTGCATGGAAATAAGCAAACTGCGTCCGCAGATATAACTCTACCTGCTCGACCGCTGAGAACAAAACCCGCCGCATTTTCCGGTCGAACTCGTATATTCTAAATACTCTGTGAAAGCTTGTCCCATCTCGATACATTCCATCAGCAGTTCTAAACGGCAGGAAGTACGCTGTAAAACGATAGTAGTTTATATGCTGTAGAACTGTTTTACAAAACGCTGGATCTACGATCTCGCAATGCCGCTCTTGAAGCAATTTCAACTGTTCGTCGTATGTCGTCGCAGGCTTCAGCTCCACAGCAGATTCCTCCCAGATATAAAATGTCCCCCCTGGGACACATCACACGTTGCCGTGGAGAGGTGCGGGGGGTCCTGTTGATATTATTATAGCCTAAATATTGCGGTTTGCAATTCGCGGGCTGCACAGAATTTGAAAAAGCGTACAAGCATTTTAGCCAAAGCGCTACAAATCAGTAAGAAAGGGACACCCTATTCTGGTATCATTCGCCCTTTCGCCTCGATCTCAAATCGAAGCGAGCTTCACTGCTCGGATTTCAAATCCGACATAGAAGCGCCTAACGACGAAGATGCACATCACAAACGCAGAAGCGCTTAGAACGCATTACAGAGCCAAACGGGACGGTCACACCACCCGAAAGGGGGGTGAGGCTCATGCGTGTTACGTTACATATTGGAGCCTTTACGGTTACGATTATCATGAAAAGCAGAAACCGCCACTCGGCCAAGTGACGGTTTCTTGAGTTCGCTCAAGTCATCTAACTTACCGGGCTAACCGCTTGTCGCAGCGCCCTTTTCTATATTCATTATAGCAAACGATCCCATTCTGTCAAGTCTCGGATTATTCCGAGGCTTTTTTGATTTGTCTCTCTCCCTAAATTGAGTGAAAGCCGTCATCCCCATCACAACAAAATCCCGCTATCAGAACATGGGCGCGCCGTGGACTCTCTCCCCGCTTTCTGTTTTCCCCTTTTTCTCATCGCCTTTTGGGGAGACATTTCCTTGAAGTGTCCACATATCGAGACCAAGCGGATTTCAATCCTCTTCGATTCCTTGCAAATCTGTGAGATCATCCGGCTCAAATTCATCAAATTTGGGAGCCTCCACGACCTGACCGCGTGCCGCGTACTGGCCGGTACGGGTGTTTGACTTCTGCGGTTTGGCCCCATTGAGGAACGCGATGAGCGTCCGCTCCGATACCAGCACCTTCCCACCGATGTTATTCGATGGGAGTCTCCCGCTTTTGCAGTACCGATAGACCGTCTTGCGGCTCACGCCCAGCAAATTTGCAATGTCATCAAGGTCGTACATCGTGAACCGGCAATGCGTGGTTGTGCAGGTGTAGGGCATGGTCATGCTTCTTCGCCGTAGAGTGCGCCGAGAGCCACATACAGGGCGCGGGCCATCTCATCGGTGAGGAAGCCGCCGAAGCGTTCATGCTCTCCTGCGGCCTTGCTCCACTTGCCGATATGCAGGCGCGGCGGCTTGTCGTCGAGCGCTGTGCGTGTCAACTGGATATCAGATCGGCTCGTGCTGCCGACGGTTGCGATGACTTCTACTCTCTTAAAATCTGCCATTATGACCCCTCCTCTCATGTCGTCTCGATGCCCCAGCCGGCGAGCATCCGTTTTACCTTGCCGCGCTGATTGAGCGCGCTATTATATTTCGTGGTAGCGAACCGCCGCATACCGCTCACGGCATTTACCTTGACGCCATGATCCCTCTCCCATGCTCTGCGAGTTTCAATATCTTCCCGAGCGGCCTGCTTTGCTGCATCAAAGTCCTGCTCCGTTCCGACGCAGATATTGACCCAGATGCGCGTTCCTTTGGATGCGGTCTCCTCAATCAGATAGGTCGGCTTATCGGCAAGCGTATATTCAAGCCCGCCGAAGTATACGACCATTCCGCTCGGGAACTCGTGATCGACTGCACCCATGCGCGCACGATCCGCCTCTGTTCTCCAATCCGGCCACAGGGGAAAAAGTGTCGCATCAACAAAAACTCTGGTCGCAGGGTGGCTGTTGTAGCCCTCCGTGACTGTTACTTCGTCAAAGTACGGCTCACAGCCGTCCTTCCCGCCGTATTTACGCCACTTGCGCAGGGAATAGTTTTTCAGGCCTTCGCGGTATACGCTGCCGCGATCCTGTTCAATGATTTCAGTGCACATCATTTACCTCTCTTGGCGGTCTCTGCCGCCTGCATCTCGTCATATTTCCGTGCCCAATACTTCTCATTCGCCGCTTTGCGCCTATCGCGGTTTTTGGCATTCCATTGCCGCATATATGCCGCCTTTGCTGCTTTCGCTTTTTCCTCCATCGTGAACTCCGCCATGCTGCGCCCCCTCTCGCATAAAATGCAAATGAGTGGGTTTGCAGGGAACAACCGCTTGCGCTTCTCCTGCAAACCCATCTGACTCCTTTGCCCGATCCGCTTATATCCCGCCGACCGGCAGCGGGAAAAAGGAGATTTGCCGTCATGAACTACGGCACGCAAAGGGTGAAGCAAAACCCCTTTACTATACTGATTATATCATAAAATTAGAGATAACATCAATGCAAACATAGAACAAATGTTTTACTGTTTTTAACGTGTTTTTTGACTCGAAAAAAGAACATCTGCGGTGAAGGGAGAGTTATGGGGCTGGTGCATCTGAAAAAGTTTCCCCGAATCGTAAACCACCCCCCGTGCAGCGAAAGAGAAGAGGGGGCCCCGCCCCTTCTTCTCCATATTTACGGCCGCTGAATCATTACTGGACAGGAACCCTCAACCGATGCACTCGCCAGCAGTTTGCCCAGCAATCTTGTGCATGAGTGCTTCGAGCTGCGGCAGCGCTTCCTCGTCCGGGAGGTCTCCGAGGGCGCGGTCACGCTCAATCACAGTGTTTTGCAGATTCGCCGGCACACCCGTCAGCATCTCGCCGATCGTCTCATGCGCCTCCTTTACCTCATGCGCAAGCTGTATCTGATCTGCTCTCCCAGCACGCCCCATGTATGCCCCGCCAGTTATGAGCTGATATTCAGTGATCGCACTGTGCAGCGTGCCGCTGATCGCGGCTATCATATCCGCGATGTGCTCCTGCTCGTCGCTGCACTCGTCAGCCGTTGCCTCCAGATACTGCGCTCCCAGAGCATCCAGCAAGCGCTGGGAGCGGCCTACCTCCTCCATGATGCCACACATGACATTGGCAATGGTCTCTCGCTGGGTGTGGGTAGTTTCTTCAACGCAATACTTCATTTTCAATTCTCCTTTTCTTTAGCGGCGTACCGCCGCGGTAGTCCTGGTGTGGTAAGGGATAGGGGCGGCTTGCAGGCAGGGATTATTTCTGCCTGCTGCCCGCATAGGTTTGCTGGGCGGGATATGCCTGAATGATACCGCCGCGCTGCAGTCGCAGTGTTCGCCGGGGTCAAGATTTGCGCCGCAGCGAGCGCATACGTTGTAATAGCTCATTTCTGTGCTGCCGCCTGTTCCGCGCGGATCTTGGCAAGATAGAGCAGCGCCTTTGCCTTGTTTTCTTCCGTCATTGCCGCGTAGAGGATCCGGATTTCGTTCTCTAGGCTCTTCAATTTTTCTTGGGGTATCATGATAAATCCTCCTGTTGATTTTTGGTCGGGAGGCCGGTATAATGACCGTACCGGCCTCCCTTGCGGTGGTTGGTGGTTATGGCTCTCTGCGCTTTGCTTTGGACGGCTTGGGCGCAGGGGGCTTTTCTATTGCCTCAATCAAGGCCATGAACCAGCCTGCAAGCTGTATCGCTCCGGCGATGGTGATGATGTACTGCATCAACAAAACCTCCGCTTTCGTTTTTTTGCCGCTGTAATCTCACGGTTTTATGCACGCGGACTTGTCGGAGTATGTCTACCCGCGTTTGGTCGCGCGCTAATTGGATTGTGACAAGCTGCTATGTTTTAATGCGAAGAATGAAGCTTTCTCATCCGCTCACGCATTGCCGCCAACTGTTCCTCGGAGTAAGTCCTTTTGCTGTATGGATTTTTGCCATACCGGAATGGGTACAAGCTGCAATCCTTACATGGGCAAAGGTCGACCTCTTTTATGCTGCCGCAGCAACAGTCCAGGCATTTTAGACGGATAGCTTTTACAGGATTTTTTGTCTGCTGCACGATCTTGTGTCACCTCCTTTCTTTTTTCGACGCTCAGGCGACGCAAAAGCGGCGGATTGTGGTCTCGCGGGTGAACGCCGCAGCGACATCGGGCAGCGCCTTGCGCAGCGCGCCTGTGTCGATTCTCGCGCTCGTGACGGCCTTCCACGTGATTTTGTATTCGCCAGCCTGAACGCTCTCAGCGTCGCCCATAGCGGCCTTGATTGCGTCCTTGATGGCCTCGGCTTCGGCGGTCGCCTCGTCGATGAGGGCTTGAAGCTGCCGCAGCTCGCGGACCTTGCACTCCATTTCGTTGATGCTCATGTTTGTTTCCTCCTTGTAATTTCTGGGTGAGATCGGCGGCTGGCGGCTCTGAGTATCTATCCCTTTGGGAGTTTCTATCAATCTTCTCCGTTCCAGCTCTTACGGTGTCGCGTTGGCTTTCGACCTTCGCTCGATCTCTTGTCCCTTGCTGTAATCATATATTACACCAAATTTCTGTGTAATTCAATTGGCGCTTTACACAGAAATTTGGTGTTTTATATGCTGAAGAGTTACACTTGATTTCTGTGCATCTTGGATTTATAATTGGATGCAATAGGAGGTGCAAAATGCCAGTAAAGTATAGAATTGAAATTCTGCCAGCTTTGAAGGGAGCTGGCTATAACACCACAAAGCTTCGTAAAGAAAAGCTGCTTGGCGAATCAACAATCCAGCAGCTCCGAAAGGGAGAGCTTGTCTCATGGGCGAATATTTCTCGTATCTGCTCCATGCTAAACTGTCAGCCGGGGGATATCCTCGTCTACGAGGAGGAGTAAGCCGCGATCCACTACTCACAAAAGCCAATTTTGGATTGTCTATGCCGGAGCAGTTCCGCCGTATGGCGGGGCTGCTTTTTTGTCACGTCCCGACATCGCCATCACCTCCAAAACTGCTGCAGCTTGCGGCTCACCTCAGGTCGCCGCAGCAGGCGCAGCGCTCTGCTCTTCGCTGTACGGTCAACCCTCTGCCCCTGCCAGTAATAAGCAATCACGGCCCGCCGTTCCGGCTCCGGCAGCGAGATAACTGCACGGCGTACTGCTGTAATAAGCTCGTCTTGCTCAGTGCCGCAAAGTGCCGCTTGCGCCGCTGGGTCTGGGAGTATGTCCGCGAGCGGGGACGGGGTACCCCCGTCCTTGCTGGTACCCTCGGCGGGTGCATCGAGTGATACCGCGGCATCGAGCGGGTCAAAAGCGTTACGCTTGCTGCGCTGCCGGTACAGCTCTGCAAAGGTGCTTTTGAGTTGCAGCTCATAAGCACCGATGAATCCCCCACGCTCTGGATCCCAGAGCTCCACGGCCTTGGCGAGCGCAATAAACGCCGTTTGCTTGAGGTCATCAAGCGTAACGCCGTAACGCCCTTGGAACGCCTTGTTCCAGCGATTGGCACGCTTCAGCGCGTAACGCTCAACCGCCGCCCAGAGGGCCAAGATGTCCGCGTTACCGGCCTGTACCGCCGCCGCGATCTCGTTTGTCTGCGTGCTTTGCACGACAAGTGGTTTTCCTTGCATTACAGCACCCCCTATGGTAAAATCAGGATTGACGATTCCGATTCACCACAAGAGCGGTCCTCCCCGATTTGGGGAGGGCTTTTTCAATTATCGATAAGTAATGCGCCGGTACCGCTCAGATCCTCGATGATCTCACAGTTGCTGACCACCATCGCACGCACCTCTCGGTCGCCGTTGCTCAACTCAACAAGCGCAAGGCAGGTGACATGGCGGGCTTCGCCAGCATCCTCATAAGCGTACTCAAGATGTGCAGGAGCGGGAATGATCTGGAGGATCTTGTCCTCTGACGGTTCCCACCTTCCCAACGCCTTGTTATTGGCTGCATTCTGCTCCTTACTGCTTTTTGCTTTTTTGAAAAACATTTCTTGATCTCCTTTTTGATTTTTTTCAAGTTCTCATTTGGGGAACTTGATTTTTTGTACCTTTTCGGCGGCATCGACACCCTTGGAGAACTTGGCCGCGTGCTTGACGGTGTTCTTACCTATACCATGTTCTTTGGCTACGATCTCTGCGGTGCGAGGGCTGATACCTTTGGGCCCATTTTGGGCACTAAGGTATTTCCATCAAAACCGCGCTCCGCATGATTCCCTTGCGTCATCTTCTGCGCTTCATACTGGCGCCCGATCAAATACGTTTTTTGCGCGTCGGTCAAATTTCTGCGACCAAGTTGATTTTTACAGATCAGCGCAAAATCTCATACAGGCGTAGGAACCTGATGCGACCAGCAAAGAAGTGGTTGACGTTATAGTCGCAATCCTGATACCTCGTGTTAAAATGCCGCTCGATCAGGGCAGGGTAGTCCTCTGGCAAGATATCACAGATCGATCCGCCGGCGCTGCGTCCATCGACGTATGGCATTTTGTCGATGATACTGGCGATTTGCTCCGCCCTTATGTTAGGGTGCGGCTTGCCCGTATTCTCCTCATACGCATCAAAGTAACGCTTGAAAACAAATAACACGTCGTCGAGAGTATAGGGACCTCCTTGATATACGCCAGTAACGATATCCGAGAATTTCTTAAAATCAAAAATCATGGTTGCCTTGTTGCCTTTTGCACGGGTGGGAGTCGCGACAGCGATTCCCTTATACATTTCCAGTTTCCCGCTTATTGTTTAGGGTTTAGAGTTTAAGGTTTGTATACGGATGGTATACGACTGGTATCATTCCTTGTGCCATCGCTTATTGATGTTGTCGGCGTTCCGTTTGCAGATTTCCTGATACTTTGCGTTGTTGCGGTCGATGTCCGCTCGCATGATGGCAAAAACTTGGGCGGCTGCACCCTCGATATTGTCCGGTATCGTCCCATAGAGATAGTAGTTGACCGTAGCCTTGATTGCGTGAGCAGCATCTGGCTCCGGCATAAGCGAAAACATAAGGGCCGCCTCCCTGTAGGTCATATACCCGGGCGGGGCGATTGGTTTGTCCTGCATATCACCCTCACTTCCCCGTGCCGGCCTGCGCCGCGATCCAATCCTCCAGCCCGCTGATGGACACTAACAGTCGGCGACCGATCCTCACGGAGGGGAAGCCCTCCATGTTGGCAAGCTCGTATGCGGTCGGCGTTGAGATGCCCAGCATATCCGCCATCTCAGGTACAGAGATCAACAACTGCTTATTGTTCATTCTTTTACTCCTTTCGTTCGAACCTAATTTCATTATATTGATACCTCCAAGGCATTTTTTGCCGCCCCTCCGCTGGGTGGCGTTTTATTGCCTTTCCTCTTGACATTTTCTATCATACTGGATAAAATGAATTTAGTAAATCCATTCAAAAATGTTTTTTGAGATTATTTTAGTGATGAATGTAACGGAAAATTACCTTAATGCGAAAATGATACTTGCTGAACGATTGAAAGCAGTTCGGCAAGAGCGTGGCCTAACACAGCAGAACGTTGCTGATATAGTTTCCGGTATGGCTGGGGAAGCATTGGCCGCCGCGACATATAAGCAATGGGAAAATGGTACAAACGCCGTCACTATTAAATGGATCCCTTACGTCTGCAAAGCACTGTCTTGCGACGTTGGGTATCTATTCGCAGAGTATGATAGCTTTACGCGAAAGGTCGAGGATGTCTGTACACAGACTGGGCTGTCTAAAAATGCGGCTGCAATTATCTGCGACAATAGGGCAGCAGGAAATTTTATTTCCGCTTTTCTCGAGGATGAGGAGATTCATAATCTCATTCATGAGACCTCGGAGGCATTGAAGCTTCATACTATGGATATTCTTGCGCCTCGTGTAGAATCAGACAGCGGTGTTCAGGAAATTTTGAAAGACATTTCGCTTGATCCAGCCATGCTCTTATATGGCAAAGCGGTTGTCAGCAGGAATGATGCTCTAAAGTATTCAAAACTTGCCATTGCAAAGTCATTGCAAGAAATGTTTTTCCGCGTAATTGACAGGATATCACGCGAGACACTTCTTCCAAAATTGCAAAAAGCAGAAGGAGGTGCAACTCATGCCGAGGAAATCTAACACCCGCGCAGCGTCTGGCGCAGGCAGCATCCGGCAACGCCCTGATGGACGCTGGGAGGCGCGCGTGACCGTCGGCACTGACCCCGGCACAGGAAAGCCGATCCGCCGCAGCCTCTACGGTAATACGCAAAAGGAAACACTGGCGGCCATGCGCAGCGTGCTGAAGGCCGTTGATGATGGCGTTTATATTGAGCCGACGCGTCTGACGCTTGCCCAATGGCTCGATATCTGGCAGAGCGAGTACCTGCTCTCGCAGAAGTATGGCACAATCCGGACTTACCGGGCGAATATCCGGCAGCATATCTCGCCTGCCATCGGTGCTGTAAAGCTTTCCAAGCTCACACCGCATATCATTCAGGGCTTTTACAATGACCTGCTGGAGAGCGGCCGCACAGTCCCCAAAAAGGACAAGGACGGCAAGATTGTCAAGAAAAATGGCGTCATTGTCACAGAGGCTGCACCGCTCAATGCAAAGACCGTGAGAAACATCCACGGCACACTCACGAAATCGCTTTCTCAGGCCGTCAAGCTGGGCTACATCGCGCGCAATCCGTGCGACATGGTAGAGCTACCCCGCGTCGAGAAAACGCAGATCACGCCGTTTACGGACGAGCAGGTGAGGGCGTATCTTGAGGCCGCAGAGACCGACGACACCTATGGTGACCTCTTGCGGGTGATCCTGTTCACTGGGCTGCGTGAAGCGGAAGCAACGGGATTGACGTGGGATTGTGTAGATTTCAAGAAAGGCACGCTCAAAATTTGCAAGCAGTTACAGAAGCGCCCCGCTGAGGCCGGCGGCTTCCAGTTTGCCGCCCTGAAGAATGACAAGACGCGCATTCTACGTCCAGCCCCCTTCGTTATGGATATGCTGCGCGCTGTTCGCTCCAAGCAGGCGGAGCGTCGTTTACAGGCTGGTGATCTGTGGCAAGACTGGATAGATCCCTCCAAGCAGTACGCCGCCTGTCGGCTTGTCTTTACGAATTTGCTCGGCGACCATCTCCATCCGCAGCGGCTCTATGCGCATCACAAAAAGATCGCGGCGATGGCAGGAGCGCCGGACGCCCGCGTGCATGATCTACGCCACACCTTTGCTGTGCTCTCCCTGCAAAACGGTGACGACGTGAAGACCGTACAGGAAAATCTCGGCCATGCGACCGCCGCTTTTACGCTCGACGTGTACGGCCATGTTTCTGAACGCATGAAAGAGGACAGCGCTGCCAGGATGCAGGGCTATTTTGAAAATCTCAAAAAGGCATGAAAAAAGCTCCGTCGATCTCATTATCGACGGAGCTGATTCTTTCTCTGGATTTAGGGGTAAAAAATCTAATTGGGGTAAACTTAGGGGTAAAACACTTTTTGCATATTTGCAAGTGCTACTTTTTCACGCAAAAAAGCGGGCAAATAGAAGAAAAGAGGCTGAAAACTTAACGTTTCCAGCCTCTTCCTTTGGCAGCGGGAGAAGGATTCGAACCCTCACATACGGAGTCAGAGTCCGCTGTGCTACCGTTACACAATCCCGCTATGTTGCTTTGTTCACCGTTGTGTCGTTCAGCGAACAAATGTTATTATAGCAGGAACTTCCGATTTGTCAACAGGGAATTTCCAAAAAATCGGATTTTTCGGAAATTTCTTTCCGTCACATCCAGATGGAGAACAGCCGCAGCACCGGCTCGAGCGCGCGGCGCAGGATGCCGCGCCGCTTCCACTCCTCCGCCGTGACAAGATGGCTCTGGTCCACGATCGCGTCCATATCCTCGAGCAGCGACTCGATCATCGGCGCGCCGTAGACCATCACGCCGCACTCGTAGTGCAGCTCGAAGCTGCGGTAGTCCATGTTGACCGAGCCGACGAAGGCCGCCTCGCGGTCCACCATCACGCTCTTGGCGTGCAGCATGCCCGGCGTGTAGCGGTAGACCTTCACGCTGTGGGCGATCAGCTCGCCGAAGTACGACGCGGCCACGCAGTCGGCATACCAGTGGTCGGGCTTGCCGGGCAGCATCAGCCGCACATCCACCCCGCCGTCGCCCGCGATGCACAGCGCGCGCATCACGCTCTCGTCGGGGATGAAATACGGCGTTGTGAGATAAAGAAAATGCCGCGCGGTGGAGATCATCTGCAAAAAGGTGTCCTCCGCCGGGTTGTCGGGATTGTTCTGCGGCCCGTCGGCAAAGGGCTGGCAGAAGCCCTCGCTCTTCACCGGCGTGTGCGGGCGGTAATAGTCGTGCTCGTTGTGCATCACGCCGCCGATGTTCACGCACATCTGGATGAACTGCAGCGTCAGCCCCCAGGCGCCCTCGCCCTCGAGCCGCACGCCGCTGTCCTTCCAGTAACCATAGCGCTCGACGATGTTCGCGTACTCGTCGGCAATGTTCGCGCCGCCGGTGTAGGCAGTGTCACCGTCGATGCAGGCGATCTTGCGGTGGTCGCGGTAGTTGAAGTAGAGCTTGTTCACATATTCGTGCACGGGGTTGAAGATGAACACCTCCACCCCGGCTTCGCGCAGGCGGTCGATCGTCTCGCCGTGAAAGCGCTTGATGTTGCCGAAATCGTCGAAGATGATCTTGACCTCGACCCCGGCGCGCGCCTTGGCGCAGAGGATCGTCTCCAGCTCGTCCCAGAGCTTTCCCTCGGCCAGAATAAAATACTCGAGGAAGATGAAGCGCTCTGCCTTTGCCGCGCGGTCGATGAGCTCGCGCAGCAGCAGCGCTCCCTCGGGAAGGTACGTGACCTTCGTGTTCTGATACAGGCCGAAGCCCCGGCGGCTCAGATAGTTCGCCGTGCGCGACCAGGCGGGCAGCTGACGGGTGAGCTTGTCGAGCGCCAGCTCGCCGCGGGCGCGCACGCTCTCCGGCTCGTCCGGAATGCGCTGCGCCTGCTCGGGCAGATGGCGCTTCTGCGCCGCGCCGCCCCAGAGGAACCACAATATGATGCCCACCACCGGGGCCAGCAAAAGCAGGATGAACCAGGTGAGCTTATAGGAAAGCTCGCCTGGTTCATTGTAGATATGGATGGCAAGGAACACCGACGCGATCTGGAAGGCGGCGTAGCCCAGGGCGACGTACTGCTCCAGCACATTGGAGATCAGCACCACAACGGCGATCTGCACGGCCAGAAGGCCCACCACCAGCATGATCCGCAGCGCCGCGGAAATGCGCCGTTCTCCCTTTTGCTGGATCTGCACTCGTTTCATTGCTTTGCTGCCCTCCCCGGCCGGTGTCCTTTCCTGTTTTCTGCGCGGCGGCGCGCGTCAGTTCTTTTCGTTCTTCTCGTTCAGAAGGTGATTTTTGATGTCGTAGAGCTTCTGCGAGAGGTCCACATAGTAGTTGTGCGGATTGTCGAAGCGCTTGACCTCGTCCCAGAGGGTATCGACCTGCTCGGCGCAGTAGCGCTTGATCTCCTCGATTCCGGGACGCTTGTAGACGAGCTTGCCGTTTTTGTAAATGGGCACGAGCAGCTCGCGCGCTTCGAAGTGGTAGACCTCCTTGCGCTTCCAGGTGGCGTCGGGATCGAAGATCTCGAGGTTCTGGCTGTCGTCCACGGTCTCGTCGTAAACGGTGAGATAGTCGGCGATGGCCTTGCCGGTGTCGCGGCCGTAGAAGCGGTAGAGCTTTTTGAAGTGCGGCGTCGTGATCTTGCCGACATTCTCGCTGATCTTGATCTTGGGCACGACCTTGCCCTTTTCATCCTCCACGGCGACGAGCTTGTAGACGCAGCCGAAGACCGGCTCGCTCTTGGCCGTGATGAGACGCTCGCCGACGCCGAAGGCGTCGATCTTCGCGTCCTGCATCCAGAGATCCTGAATGAGGTACTCGTCGAGCGAGTTGGAAACGGTGATGGTGCAGCTCTCCCAGCCCGCGTCGTCGAGCATCTTGCGCGCCTTGCGGGAAAGATAGGCGATATCGCCGCTGTCAAGGCGGATGCCGCACTTTCTGACGCCCATGGGCTTCAGCACATCGTTGAAGGCCTTGATGGCGTTCGGGATACCGGACTTGAGCGTATTATAGGTGTCCACGAGCAGGACGGCGTTCTGCGGGTAGAGCTTGCAATAAGTCGCAAAGGCGTCGTACTCGTTGTCGAACATCTGCACCCAGGCGTGCGCCATCGTGCCGAGCGCGGGCGTGCCGTAGAGCTGGTCGGAGATGGTGCAGGCGGTGCCGCAGCAGCCGGCGATGTAGGCGGCGCGCGCGCCGTCGATGGCGGCGGCGGAGCCCTGCGCGCGGCGGGAGCCAAACTCCATCACGGCGCGGCCCTTGGCGGCGCGGACGATGCGGTTGGCCTTGGTGGCGATCAGGCTCTGGTGGTTGATCGTCAGCAGGGCGAAGGTCTCGAGCAGCTGCGCCTCGATCGCGGGCGCGCGCACGACGACCATCGGCTCCTTCGGGAACACGGGCGTGCCCTCGGGCACGGCGTAAATATCGCCGCTGAAGTGGAAGTTCGCAAGGTAGTCGAGGAACTCCTCGCAGAACATGTTGCGGCCGCGGAGGTATTCAATGTCCTGCTCGTCAAAGTGCAGATCTTCGATATAGTCGATCAGCTGGTCAAGGCCCGCCGCGATGGCGTAGCCGCCGCCGTCGGGCACGGAGCGAAAGTAAACATCGAAATAGGTAATGCGATCCTGGAATCCGGCTTTCAAGTAACCATTGCCCATGGTCAACTCGTAAAAGTCGCAGAGCATGGTCATATTCAGCTTCTGGTCGGTCTTCATAGTCACCTCATAGTGTCACGGCGCGGACTGTGCCGCGCCTTGTAATATGGGCATTATATCCTGTGAGCACAGAGAAAGCAAGGCTTTTTCCCTTTTTGGCTTGACTTTACGCGGCCTGTCCCCTATGATAAAGCAAACCGCGCGGGCGCGGACACAGAAAAATAGAAACGGAGCATCTACTCATGGGTGTTATCTTAGGCATCGACATCGGCGGCTCTTCCACGAAGATCGTCGGTCTTGCCCCCGACCTTTCAGTCATTGACATGCTGCGCGTCAAGGCCGAGGACCCGCTCACCTCGCTCTACGGCGCGATGGGCAACTTCCTCACGACGCACGACCTGCAGCTTTCCGATATCCGCCACATCGCCCTCACGGGCGTGGGCTCTTCGTATGTGGACGGTGACATTTACAGCGTGAAGACCATCAAGGTCCTCGAGTTCCCCTCCGTCGGCACGGGCGGTCTCGCCCTCTCGGGCAAGGACCACGCGGTCGTTGTGAGCATGGGCACGGGCACGTCCTTCCTCTGGGCCAGCAAGGGCCAGGAGGTGCGCCACCTCATCGGCAGCGGCGTGGGCGGCGGCACGCTCGCGGGCTTGAGCTCGCTGACGACCGGCGTGCACCAGTACGCGCTGATCCGCAAGCTCTGTCAGGACGGCGATCTCAGCCACATCGACCTGACGATGGCCGACCTTTCCCGCGAGCAGGTGGGCGATCTTCCGCCCGAGGCCACGGCGGCGAACTTCGCCAAGGTCGCCGACGACGCGACGCCGTCGGACAAGATGCTCGGCATCGTCAACCTCGTTCTGCAGTCCATCGGCACGATGTCGGTGCTCGCGTGCAAGTGCTGCGGCACGGACACGGTCGTGCTCACAGGCGCGCTGACGATGCTGCCGCCCGCGAGATCGACGTTCGAGCTGTTCAAGCAGCTTTACGGCGTGGACTTTATTATTCCCGAAAACGCCACGTTTGCTACGGCCATCGGCGCGGCGCTGCACAGCGTGAACGGAAACTGAATGTAATGCTAAAAGCGTCCGGCAGAGCCTGCCGGACGCTTTTTCTTTTGAAACGCTTGTTCTATTGTCTGTTTTGTGGTAAACTGCTGCTGAAATGAGGTGAACGCGATGGACCGCATCATCCTGCACTGCGACTGCAACTGCTTTTACGCCTCCTGCGAGCTTTTGAGCCATCCTGATTTGCGCCAGCTTCCCGTCGCGGTCTGCGGCGATCCAACGGAGCGCCACGGCATCATCCTGGCAAAAAATGAACCGGCGAAGCGCTGCGGCGTCAAAACGGCGGAGACCATCTGGAAGGCCAAGCAGAAGTGTCCTGGCCTCATCCTGCTGCCGCCGCACCACCGCCTCTACGCCGAATACTCGAAAAAAATCAATGCCGTCTACGGCGAGTACACTGACTTAGTCGAGCCGTTCGGCATCGACGAGAGCTGGCTGGATGTGACAAATTCCCTCCACCTCTTCGGCGGGGACGCCAGAGCGCTCGCCGACACGCTGCGAGGCCGCATCAAGCGCGAATTTGGACTGACGATCTCGGTCGGCGTGTCATTCAACAAGGTGTTCGCCAAGCTCGGCAGCGACTATAAAAAGCCTGACGCCACGACCGTCATCGCACGCGACAGCTGGCGCGACATCGTCTTTCCCCTCCCCGTCGGCGATCTTTTGTTCGTCGGCCGCAGCGCACAGGAGCTGCTCGGCCGCTACGGCGTGCGCACGATCGGCGAACTCTCAAAATGCAGCGAGGAAATGCTCGAAACTCTGATGGGCAAAATGGGCTCGCAGCTCTACCGCTATGCCAACGGCCTCGACGACTCCCCCGTCCGCGGAGCGGCGGACCGCGGGCCGATCAAATCCGTTGGCAATTCGACGACGTTCCGCCGCGACCTGACGCGCTGGGATGAGGTGCAAAGCGGCATCTCGCTGCTTTCTGACAGTGTGGCGATGCGCCTGCGGCGCTACGGGCTCTACTGCGGCGGCGTACAGGTTGGCATCAAAAACAGCCGCTTTCAGGTCTTTTCGCGCCAGACGACGCTCGACCACAGCACGCACCTGATGCGCGAGATCAACGATACCGCGCTCCGCCTTGCAAAGGACTTGTGGAAAGCACCCGACCCTATCCGGCTCCTCTCCGTCACGGCACTGCATCTGACCGAAGAAGCGCAATCCTACCGCCAGCTCGACCTGCTCGGCACGGACGACACACAGCAGGAAAAGCAGGAAGCCGTCGAATCCGCAATGGACGCCCTGCGCAAAAAATTCGGCCGCGGCGTCATCTCCTACGGTACCGCCGAAGACACCATCAGCGGCGAAAAAATCGAACGGGATTAAATGCGCCGCAGGCTTTCGCGCCCGCAGGCGCGAAATGATCTTAATCGTAAATTCCGACGACATGTGCGTCGGAATTTACTCTTCTCACTCCGCGCGTGTCTCAGCCGCCCCGCGGGCGGCAAGGCACGAAGCGGAGTGCAACCCCACTCAAAAAAGGGAGACGGACAAGTCCGTCTCCCTTTTTTGAATTAGTTGATGAGCCACTCCGGCCTTGACCGCTTCTTGATGCCCGACACAACCCCCATCGCAGCGAACAGCGTCACGATCGACGAGCCGCCGTAGCTGAAAAACGGCAGCGTCAGCCCGATGACCGGCAGAAGAAACAGGCACATGCCGATGTTCGCGATCGTCTGGAAAATGAGCATCCCCGCCATACCGACGCACACAAGGCTCTCCATGCGCGTGGGCGCTTCGCGCGCCACGATCAGGCAGCGCACGATGATCGCCAGCAGCAGGATGATGACAAGAAGGCAGCCGACAAAGCCCAGCTCCTCGCCGCAGACGCAGAAGATGAAGTCCGTCTGCCGCTCGGGAAGGCTCCACTTAGAGGACGACTGCGTCTGCGTGCCGTGGAACAGTCCCTGCCCCGTCAGCCTGCCCGAGCCGAGGGCCAACATGCCGCGCGTCTGCTGGAAGCCTTTTTTATCCGGCTGATAGCTGTGGTCAAGAATGACCTTGATGCGGTCGTACCAGTCGCCGCGCAGCAGGTTCAGGTTCCACGCGGCCAGAAAGCCGCCCACCGCGCCGCCGACGCCGAGGAAGATCCACCGCATTGCAAAGCCCGCGGCAAACGCCATGCACACGAACGCGAACAGGTACACAAGGCCGCTGCCCGCGTCCTTGGAGATCACATAGTAAAAGAGGAACATGAGCCCCGCGTGCGCCGTGGGCTGGATGACATTCGTAAAATGCGTGAGGTCCCGCTTTTCCGAGAGCAGCGCGAGCTGGCGCGCCAGCAGGATGATGAAGGTGATCTTCACGATCTCGGCGGGCTGGACGGTGATGGGGAAATTTTCCAAAAAGCTGACGCCGAGGCTTTTGCCGATGTCGTTCACGCCGAGCCAGGCGCGGTTGCCGCCGCGGTTCAGGCCGAAAGGCGTGCGCAGCAGCAGGATAAAGACGATGTTGAAGCCGAGCAGCCACTTCCATTTTTTGCTCAGCTCGCCCACATCGATCGCCGAAAGGAAGAAATAGAGCAGCACGCCGAGAAAGAGCCCGAAACCCTGCACCATCACATAGCGCATCGTGTGGCGGAAATAGGTGGCGCTCGCGATGAGCACCATGCCGAAAAGCGTCGAGGTCACGCACAGCGCCAGCAGCACAAGATCCGACTGGCGCACCACGTCGCTTAAAAATGCACGGATCCTTCCCATCGCGTCACGCTCCTTTCGCACAAAGTTTTCGATGTATTGTAGCACAATTTCATGCGCCTGTAAACGCACTTTTGGCGGAAATCCGCGGAAAAGGAATTGTAAAGCCGGCCGCTCTGTGCTATACTCTTTGGTAATATGGGTTAAAATGGGGTCAGGAGGCGAAGCCATGCAGTTTTTGTCACACAGCACAGAGGAGACGGAGCATTTCGGTGAAATGCTCGCCAGTAAGCTTCGTCCCGGCGACGTGCTGGCCTATACAGGCTCGCTCGGCATGGGCAAAACGGCCTTCACGCGCGGCCTTGCGCGCGGGCTCGGCTGCCGCGGCCGCGTCACGAGCCCCACGTTCACGATCGTGAACGAGTACGAGGGGAAAACGCCCCTCTTCCACTTTGATATGTACCGTCTCGGCTCGTCGGAGGAGCTCTTTGACATCGGTTGGGACGATTACCTTGTCCGCGGCGGCGTGTGCGCCGTGGAGTGGAGCGAGCGCGTGTCTGACGCGCTGCCCGAGGGCACGATCTTCGTCGATATCGCGCGCGGCGCGCAGGGCGAGGATTCGCGCGTCATCACGGTCACGGGAGGTCGATTCGCATGAAAATTCTCGCTCTGGAAACGTCCGCCAAAAGCGTTTCCTGCGCGGTGGTGGAAAGCGGCGCGCCGCTTGCCTCCGCCTACCAGTGCACGGGGCTGACGCACAGCCGCACGCTCCTTCCGATGGTGGACGCGATGCTCAAAAACGCGGAGCTGACGCTTGATGAGATCGACGCCATCGCCATCGCGGCGGGGCCGGGTTCCTTTACGGGCCTTCGCATCGGCATCGCGGCGGTCAAGGGCCTTGCCTGGGCGGCGGACAAGCCGTGCATCGGCGTTTCGACGCTCGAGGCCATGGCCGAAAACGTCTCCCATATCGACGGGCTGATCGTCGGCGCGATGGACGCGCGCCGCAGCCAGGTCTACAACGCCGTTTTTGAAGCGAAGGACGGCGCGCTCACGCGCCTTTGCGCCGACCGCGCGATCGCGCTCGAGGAGCTCGCGAGCGAGCTCACGGGCGAAGCACGGCGCATCACGGTGCTCGGCGACGGCGGCGCGCTGTGCCGGCGCTATCTTGCAGAGCACGGCGTTCCCTGCTCGCTCGCGCCCGCGGCGCTTTTGTATCAGAACGCCGTCGGCGTCGGCCTTGCGGCCGAACGCGCCTACGCGCGCGGTGAAGCCGTGAGCGCGCAGGCGCTTCTGCCCGTGTATCTTCGTCCCGCGCAGGCAGAGCGCCTGAGAGAGGCCAAACTGAACCGGTAAGCAAATACAAATTTTAAATATATTTTTTCGGAGGTCTATGCAATGGAAGCCAAATTCAACGAGAAAGTACACATCATGAACCACCCCCTCGTCGCCCACAAGCTCACCATCATGCGCGATGAAAACACCAGCGTCAAGGATTTCCGCGAGCTCGTGTCCGAGATCGGTATGCTCATCACCTACGAGGCCACGCGCGACCTCCCGCTGACCACCAAGCACATCAAGACCCCCATCTGCGAGATGGACGCCCCCACGCTCGCGGGCAAGAAGTTCGTCGTCGTCCCCATCCTGCGCGCGGGTCTCGGCCTTGTTGACGGCGTGCTGCGCATGGTGCCCTCCGCCCGCGTCGGCCACATCGGCATGTACCGCGACGAGGAGACGCTCGAGCCGCACCCCTACTTCTGCAAGATGCCCAAGGACGTTGCCGAGCGCGACGTGATGATCGTCGATCCGATGCTCGCCACCGGCGGCTCCGCCTGCGAGGCCATCGGCGAGATGGTCAAGCGCGGCTGCAAGCACATCACGCTCATGGTCCTCGTCGCCGCGCCTGAGGGCATCAAGGCCGTTCAGGAGAAGTTCCCCGACGTGAACATCTATGCCGGTGCGCTCGACGATCACCTCAACGAGCACGGCTACATCGTCCCCGGTCTCGGCGATGCCGGCGACCGCATCTTCGGCACAAAGTAAAAACGAGAAAGCTTCACAATTTTGTCATTGCAATTTCGTGAGCTTTTCGTTATAATAAGCGAGATTTCCCACGCATTACCCCACTAATTGAGAGGACTGAACAAACAAATGAGTGCATCCAAGAAAAAGCTGACCCGCAAGGAGCTGGAATCCACCGGTTTTGTTGACGCCCGCACCCAGCGCGAGCGCGAGGAACAGGCCAAGGCCCACCGCAGCAACGTCATGTACACGGTCATCGCCGTCGTCTTCGTTCTGGTTGCCGCTGTCGTCATCGTGGCGAACTCCAAGGTGATCGAGCGCAACGCCAAGGCCGTCACCATCGGCAGCGAGACCTACACCGCCGCCGACGTGGACTATTATTTCTACACCGCATACAACAGCTTCGTCTCCCAGTATTCCTCCTACCTGAGCCTGTACGGCCTGGACACCTCCAAGTCGCTCAAGGATCAGGACTGCCCCGTCACGGACGGCGGCACCTGGTACGATTACTTCCGCGACCAGGCCATCAGCAGCCTGACCTCCTATTCCCTGCTCGCGCAGAAGGCCGAGGAAGAGGGCTTTGACGGCAGCGAGGCCGTGGAGGAATCCGTGCAGCAGACCTACAGCGACCTCGACACCTATGCCGCTGCCGCCGGCTACACCCGCGGCCAGTACATCAAGGCCGTGTGCGGCTCTCTTGTCAACAAGAGCGTCTTTGACCGCAACGTGCGCCTGACCGCGCTGGCGCAGGCGTACTCCGCCGACTACGCCAACTCCCTCGAGTACAGCGCCGACGAAGTCCAGGCCGCCTACGACGCCGACCCCAAGACCTACCAGAGCGCGGACATCGAGTACATCCTCTTCACCGCCAGCAGCGCTGACGATGCGACGGACGAGGAGAAGGCCGCCGACGTGGAGCAGGCCAAGCAGAACGCCGAGACCGCCCTCTCCCGCTACGCGCAGGGCGAGGCCTTCGACGCCATCGGCGAGGACATGGAGGGCACCTACAACCACGTCGCCTACGCTACGAAGGGCTCCTCCGATATGCTGACCTGGGCCTTTGACGACGCCCGTCAGGAGGGCGACACCACCGTCGCCGCCTATGGCGAGACCGGCTACTACGCCGTGCTCTTCCACTCCCGCAGCCGCAACGACTATCACACCGTGTCCGTGCGCCACATCCTCGTCTCCGATGAGGACAAGGCCAACGACATTCTCCAGCAGTATCTGGACGGTGAGCAGACCGAGGACGCCTTCTCCGCTCTTGCCGTCGCCAACTCCACCGACTCCAACGCCTCCTCCGGCGGCCTGTACAGCAACATCTACAAGGGCCAGATGGTCAGCGAGTTCGAGGATTGGTGCTTCGATCCCTCCCGTCAGGCGGGCGACACCGGCATCGTGCAGACCAGTTACGGCTACCACGTGATGTACTTCGTCGGCGCGAGCGAGAACCCCTACTGGTACGACCAGGCGGAGAGCACGCTCAAGAGCAATGCCTACAGCGAGTGGTACTCCTCCATCACCGATGGTGTGGAGGCCGAGCAGCTCGACGGCATGAAGTACGTCGGCTAACCTCTTCTTCGCAGTCAAAAAGCTGCCGGTCGATGACCGGCAGCTTTTCTTTCCATTCTTTTCGATTTCGAGGGCCTTTTTATGGACAACCAGTTTTTACGCACGCAGATGCTCCTCGGCGATGAAGCGATGGCGCGGCTTGCTCGCAGCCACGTGGCCGTGTTCGGCCTTGGCGGCGTGGGCAGCTACGCGGTCGAAGCGCTCGTGCGCTCGGGCGTCGGCGAGCTGACGCTCATCGACGACGACAGCGTGAGCGTCACAAACCTCAACCGCCAGCTCGAGGCGCTGCACTCCACCGTCGGCCAAAGTAAGACCGACGCCCTCGCCGCGCGCTGCCGCGACATCAACCCCGGCGCCGTGCTCCACCTCATCTGCGCGCGCTATGACGCGGCGCACCGCGAGGACTTTTTCACCGCGCGCTACGACTACATCATCGACGCGATCGACACCGTGTCGAGCAAGCTCGACCTCATCCAGACGGCGCAGAGCCGGAGCATCCCCATCATCTCCGCCATGGGCACAGGCAACAAGACGGACCCGTCGAAGCTTTGCATCGAGGACATCTCCAAAACGTACAACTGCTCGCTCGCGCGCGTGATGCGCAAGGAGCTGCGCGAGCGCGGTGTCAAGCACCTGCGCGTCGTCTACTCCCCAGAGCTGCCCGCGAAGCCGCAGGCGCTGGAAGCGCCCCCGCCGGGCCGCCGCAGCGTTCCGGCGAGCCTTGTCTGGGTCCCCGGCTGCGCGGGGCTGATGATGGCGGGCGACGTCATTCTGACGCTCGCGGGCCATCCGGAAGGGGGCACCAACGCATGATCCTGACCGGTACGCTCGTCAACTCCGCCGCCATCGTCGCCGGCAGCCTTGCCGGCGTCCTGCTTGGCCGCTTCATTCCCGAGCGCTTCAGCAGCGCCATGGAAAAAGGTGCGGCGCTGTGCGTGCTCTACATCGGCGTGGACGGCATGCTCGCGGGCGAAAACACGCTCGTCGCCATCCTTTCGATCGCGATCGGCGCGATCCTCGGCGAGCTCTTGCAGCTGGATGAGCACATGCACCAGCTCGGCGACTGGGTCGAGCGCAGATTTGGCGGCAAGGGCGCAAAGACGTCGCTCTCCGACGGCTTTGTCACGGCTTCGCTCCTTTTCTGCGTGGGCGCGATGGCCATCATGGGCGCACTCGACTCCGGCCTGACCGGCGACCATTCGACGCTCTATGCCAAAGCGCTGCTCGACGGCATCATCTCTGTGGTCTACGCTTCAACGCTCGGCATCGGCGTTGCGCTTTCAGCCATTCCCATTTTTCTCTATCAGGGCGCTATCGCGCTGGGTGCGTCATTCCTTGCGCCGTATCTCACCGAGGCCGTCATTCTCGAGATGAAATGCGTCGGTTCGATCCTGATCCTCGGCCTGTCGCTCAACATGCTGGGGCTGACAAAGCTCAAGGTGATGAACTACATCCCCGCCGTGTTCCTGCCGATCCTGCTGTGCCGTTTTTTGTAAGTCAATAGAAAAGCGTCCCGCCTGATGGCGGGACGCTTCTTTTATTCTTCCAATATAAGCGGCAGGGCGCGCACGCGGTAGTTTTTCATATCGACGTGGCTCTCATCGAGAAAGCCCACGCCCTCGGCCTTCAGAAGCTCGACCTGCCGGTTCGCGCCGCCGAAGGCGAACGCGCTCGATACCTCCCCGTCGCGCTTGACGACGCGGTGGCACGGGATGACGCCCGGCTCGGGGTTCACATGCAGCGCATAGCCCACGACGCGGGCAAGACGCGCGTTCCCGACCGCCGCGGCGACCTGACCGTAGGTCGCGACGCTGCCGCGCGGGATGAGCTTCACCGCCGCGTACACTTTATCAAAGGTCGTCATCTTCCTCCTGCCTTTTCAGCCTACGTTTATACCACCGCGCAAAGATCAGTCCGCCCACGAGCATGGCAAGGGCCGCAGCCAAACGTGGCAAACGCGCTTTTAGTCCTCTTTTTCTCCCTTTTTGTCGAAAAACGGGATGTCGAGCTCCATCACGAAAAGGCTCGCGAGCATCAGCGCCGCGCCGATGTAGCCCTTGAGCCCCAGACGCTCGCCGAGCAGGAAAAACGCGAACACCGCCGAAAAGACCGGCTCGAGCGTGAAGATGAGGCCCGCACGGCTCGCCGTGGTGTCCTTCTGATAAACGCTCTGCAGCACCAGGCACACGCCCGAGCAGAAGATGCCGAGGAACAGCGCCGCGGCCCACACCTTCGGCGAGTGCGGCAGCGCCGGGGTCTCCACGATAAACGACAGCACCAGCATCACGACGCCCACGACCGCAAGGTCGCAGATGCCGAGCGCCAGCGGATCGACCTCCGGATCGGCAACGGCCTTTTCCGTCAGCATGAGGTCCACGGCGTAAAACGTCGGCACCAGCAGGCAGATGATATCGCCGAGCGCGGGCTTGAGCGTTTCGTTCAGCGTCAGCAGCGCGATGCCGATCAGGCACAGCACCAGCGCGAAGCTGAACTTCTTCCCCGGCTTTTTGCGGTACAGCGCGAATTCAAATACCGGCGTGAACAAAACCGTCAGCGCGCCGATAAAGCTCGCGTTGGAGACCGACGTGTACATCACGCCGTAGGTCGCGCTCGCATAGACCACCACGAGCGACAAGCCTACAAGGACGCTGTATTTGAGCGTCGCCCTGCTGACATGCCGCAGACTTTTGTGAAAGATCAGCCCCAGCACCGCAAAGCCCGTCACAAAGCGGAACGCGTTGAGCGTCAGCGGCTGGAGCTCATTCAGGCAGATCGCTATCAGGCAGGTGGAGATGCCCCACAGCGCCGTGGCAAGCAGCAGCATCATATCTGCCTTCTGTTCACGATTCATCGTACTCTTCCCCTCTCATCTCAAAAGAACGGGCGCTCAAAAGCACCCGTTACCTTATAGTACATTTTATCATATCTGCTATGACAAAAGCAAGAGGGGAAAATTATGCCGCCGCGCAGCACAGAGGGTCCGCGCGCCGAGCTCCGGTGCGCGGACCCTCCATCAAAGGAGTCTCTATTCAAAACGCCGCGGCGCGGCGCTGTATGTAGTCTGCCGCTTCCGCATTCATGCAGGGCGGGCAGCTGCCCCAGAATTTGTTCGGTTTCGCTCTTGTTTTAAGCGATGTAGAGATCATACCCGAGAATCGTGAAGCAGTCCTGAAGAATCGGTAAACAGTCTGTGAACAAAGTGCATGTTTTTCCATCGCTGCCTGTATAAGGAAGGCCCTGCGGCGGCTCTGCCGCGAGGCCTTCCTCTCATTTCAGGAGATCGCAGGCCCCTTCCCTCTTGCTCTCGCGCGCCGGGGCTGGTATAATGGATGCCATCAAGAAAAGGAGCATGGAGCGATGAATATTACCGTATACCTTGGGGCAAACAGCGGGAAGGACCCCGCGCTGGAAGCGGCGGTCCGCGCGCTCGGTCAGTGGATCGGCGAGAGCGGGCACGCGCTCGTATACGGCGGGTCGAAAAACGGCCTGATGGGCGCGCTCGCCGAGAGCGTACTGCGCGCGGGCGGCGAAGTGACCGGCGTGGAGCCGCAGTTTTTTATTGACGAGGGGTTTCAGTACGACGCGATCACCCGCCTGATCGTCACGAAGGACATGACCGAGCGCAAGACGAAGATGATCGAGCTGGGCGACGCCTTCATCGCCTTCCCCGGCGGCACGGGCACGCTCGAGGAGATCGCCGAGGTCATGTCGAAGGTCTCCTTAAAGCAGCTCGACGCACCGTGCATCCTTTACGACCTGAACGGCTATTACGCGGGTCTCCGGACCCTGCTCGCCCATATGATCGACATGGGCCTTTCGAGTGAAGAGCGCCAGCAGGGCATCTACTTTGCAAAGGACCTCGGCGAGATCCGCGCCATCCTCGCACGCTGAAAAAGCAAAAAATACCGCCCGCGTTCCGAAGGCTCGGCGCGCGGGCGGCGTTTCTTTATTCTTCTGTACCCTTGATGATATCGCTGAAATAGGTGGCGCGGATGATCTCCTCCACGTCCTCCGATTCGTGGACCCGGAGCGTTTCGAAAAGCTTGCTGTGCGCGGCGACCAGCTCGTCGCCGCGGCCGGTGTTGATCATCGTGGCAACGGTCTCGTAGCGCATGGCATGCGTCAGCGTGCGCACCACGCGGCTGATCTTGTCGGCCAGCGGGTTCTTGCCCATCTTGGAGATCAGGTCGTGGAACTGGTTGTCCACTTCGAAAAAGCGGTTGACCCTGTCGTCTCCGTTGTGGACGATGTCCTTCATCTGCTCGAGCATAGCTTCGAGCGCGCGGCCGTCCTCCTCGTCGTACTTCTGGCTGGCAAGGCGCATGATGCCGGACTCGACCATCTCGCGCAGCTCCATGAGGTTATCGAAGGAGTCCTGATTGAGGATGATGCCGTAGATCATCGGGTCGATCATGCTCTCCTGAAAGCCGCTGCAGACAAAGGTCCCCTCCGAGCGCTTGCTTTCCAGCACGCCGAGATACGACAAAATTTTGATCGCCTCGCGCACCGAGCTGCGGGCAACGCCCATGGACGCGGCCAGCTCCGGCTCCGGCGGGATGCGGTCGCCGGGCTTTAATTCCTTGTTCCGCATGGCATCTGTCAGGCAGTTGATCACACTCTGCACAACAGATTCCTTTTTCAGATTTTTCACATATGCAGGGGTGTCACTCATAATGCTTTGTTCCTTTCATGCCTGATAGCCATACGATCGGATTGTACTATGTATAACATAGTACAAATTTCGTTTCCCGTCAAGGAGAATCGTGTTAATTTTAACAAAGCAGCGGACGGCAGGAGGAGAATATCTGCCGTCCGCTGCTGAAAAGGTCAGGATCGGCATACGCCGCTGATCTGCGCGGGAACTGATATTGACGCCGGCCCTACGGGCCTTGCTTTGTTTTGCGGCGCGCTGCCGCGAAAAGCAGGTTATCTTCCGAGGTAGATGGACTGCTTGGCCAGCACCAGCTGGAGCATCAGGTCGTTGCAGGGCGTCGCGATGCCGTGCTCACGGCCGAGACGGCACACAGCGCCGGTGATGATGCGGATCTCGGTCTCGCGGTGATGCGTGACATCCTGCACCATGGAGCTGATGGTCTCATCGGTCATGCGGGAGACCTCGTAGGCGTGCTCCAGCTCGGCATCATGGTCGAGCGTGCAGCCGCAGGCGTTCGCAACGACGATGGCTTCCTCGACCAGCATGCGGGCCGCCTCATGGGCGTACTGGTTGCCGTCAACAAAGCCGTTCTTGGTCTCGAGCAGGGCGCTCATGCCGTTGATGGCGACGTTCGCCAGCAGCTTGTGCCAGATGGCGTTCATCACGTTCTCGTGGACCTGGACCTCGAGACCAGCCTCACGCAGGCCATTGGCCATTTCCTCGACCTTCGCCAGAGGAGCCTTGAGAGAACCCATGTTGGTCACGCCGGTGCCGGTGTGCTTGACATGGCCGGGAGCCACGGGGGTGGAGCCGAAGGCGGTGTTGCCGATGATGATCTGCTCCTCGGGCACGACCTTGGCGATCTCATCGTAGTTGCCCAGACCGTTCTGCAGGCAGAGGATCATGGTGTGCTTGTCAATCATCGGCAGCGCGTTGCGCACAGCCGCTTCAAGGTACTGATAGTGAACGAACACGATCAGCAGATCCACAACGCCGATCTCCTTGGGATCGGTGGTCGCCATGGCGGGGTGGAAGGCGACGGTCTCGCCAGTGCCCGTGCCGGGCACGCACTCGTCAAGAAGGATGCCGTGCTCCTTGATGGCCTCGATGACCGGAGCATAGGTATCAAGCACGCAGACCTCGTGCTTGCGGGACAGATAGCTTGCATAGCAGCTGCCGATGGCGCCGCAGCCGACAAATCCGATTTTCATGGTAATAACCTCCTGTATCAGATCAAATATGATTCAAATGGTTTGACTACCGAATTGCTTAACCCTTGACCAGCTCTTCCGCGATGCCGACGATGTTCTCGACGGTCACGCCGTTCATGGCCAGCAGGCGCTCATAGGGAGCGGACTGACCGAACTGGTCCTGAATGCCGACTCTCTTGACGATGCCCTTGCCCATCTCGGCGGCGACCTCGCACACAGCGGAGCCGAGGCCGTTGAGGATGTTGTGGTCCTCGACGGTGATGATCTTGCCGACCTCGTTGACGGCGGCGGTCACAGCCTCGACGTCGAGCGGCTTGATGGTGTGCATGTCGAGCACGCGGGCGGAAATGCCCTTGCCCTCGAGCTCCTTGGCGGCATCGACGGCCAGACGCACGGTATCGCCGTTGGCAATGATGACGACGTCCTTGCCGTCCTGGATCTGGTGGGCCTTGCCGATGGTGAACTCCACATCCTCGTCGTAGATCTGGGGGATGGCGTCACGGGTGAAGCGCAGATACACGGGGCCGTAGACCTCGGCAGCGGCGCGGACGAGCTTGCGGGCGGAGTTGTAGTCCGCGGGCATGATGACGGTCATGTTGGGGATAGTGCGCAGAACGCCCATATCCTCGATGGCCTGATGGGAAGCGCCGTCGTTGGCGGGGGTCACGCCGCCGTGGGAGCAGGCGATCTTCACGTTCAGGTTGGGGTAGCAGATCTCCTGACGGATCATCTCGCACATACGAAGGGAGCCGAACACGGCGTAGGTGACCACGAAGGGGATCTTGCCGCAGGTGGCGAGACCCGCGGCCACGCCGGCGCCGTTCTGCTCGGCAATGCCGACGTTGATGTACTGGTCGGGAAGCTCCTTGCGGAATTCGCCGGTCTTGCAGCTCTTGCCGATATCGATATCGACGACCAGAATGTCGGGATTCTCCTTGCCGAGCTCCACGATCTCCTTGCCGAAGCCCTCGCGGGTGGCGATCATTTTCTTATCACTCATTGCTCTTCCCTCCTCGCTTAATCGATCAGCTGGGCCTTGAGCTCAGCCATGGCCTGCTTGTACTGTTCATCGTTGGGGGCGACGCCGTGCCAGCCGCACTGGTTCTCCATGAAGGAAACGCCCTTGCCCTTGACGGTGTGGGCATACAGGCACTTGGGCTTGCCGTTCTTGGAAGCGTAGCACTTGTCGATGGACGCAACGATCTCTTCCATGCTGTGACCGTCGATCTCGAGCGTCTCCCAGCCGAAGGCCTTGAACTTCTCGCCGAGGTCGCCGTTGGGCATGATCTCGTCGCAGGTGCCGTCGAGCTGGAGGTTGTTGTTGTCCACGAATACGATCAGGTTATCAAGACCGTACTTGTGCGCGGTGTTCGCGGCCTCCCAGATCTCGCCCTCCTGCGCTTCGCCGTCGCCGACGACGCAGAAGACCTTGTAGTCCTTGTGGTCCATCTTGCCGGCCAGCGCCATACCGACGGCGCAGGCAAGGCCCTGGCCCAGAGAACCGGTGGAGATATCGATGCCGGGGCAGCGGTTCATCGAGGGGTGGCCCTGGAGCATGGAGCCCTCCTTGCGCAGGGTGTCGAGCTCAGACTCGGGGAAGAAGCCGACCGTCGCAAGGCAGGCATACTGGATGGGGCACACATGGCCCTTGGAGAGGACCATGCGGTCGCGGTCCGCCCAGCGGGGGTTCTTCGGGTCCACGTTCATGTACTTGAAGTAGCAGGCTGTCACAAAGTCTGCCGCGGAGAGAGAGCCGCCCGGATGACCAGACTGTGCCTTGTAGATCATGTCAATGACCTTCATGCGCATCTGCGTGGCGGTGTTTTTCAGTTCCTTGATGGAAATATCTTTCACAAAAATCACCTCATCAATAGTTTGGTTCTGTGCTTGTTGTTACTATGTCGGACAAAAGACAAGCTTAGTATATCCCTTTGTCTGACAAAGTCAATACCTATTTTCAAATTTTTCTCAAAAAATCCGGTTTTCACATCTTACAGCCGGAAAAGGGCGGTGAAATGGCTCCGGACGGTAGTCTTTCCGTCCGGAGCCATAAGGAAATCAGCCGATGAACATCGTGGAGAGGCCGGGGATATACGTGACCAGCAGCAGCACGATGAGCTCTGCGATCAGGCACGGGACAATGCCCTTGGTGATTTCCTCGATCTTGATCTTGCCGATGCCGCAGGCGACGTACAGGTTGACGCCGACGGGAGGCGTGAACAGGCCGATAGCCAGGTTCACGATCATCACGGTGCCGAGGTGGATGGGGTTAATGCCCAGCTCCAGCGCGACCGGTGCGAACAGCGGCGTGAAGATGTAGAGCGCGGAGGTGGAGTCGAGGAAGCAGCCCGCGATCAGCAGAACGATGTTGACGATGATGAAGAAGATGATCCAGTTGCCGCCCGTAACGTTGAGCATGAAGTCCTTGATGGCAAGGTCGAGTCTTGCGCGGGTGAGGACGTAGCCGAACAGCGTCGCGCCCATGGTGATGAACATGACGGTAGCGGTGGTGGAGCAGGAGTCGACGAGGATGTCCTTCATCTTCTTGAAGTCGATCTCATGATAGATGAACACGCCGACGATCAGGCCGTAGAACACGGACACGGCGGCCGCCTCGGTCGGGGTGAACACGCTGCCGTAGATGCCGCCGAGGATGATGACGGGCATCAGCAGGCCCCAGAACGCGTCCTTGAACGCCTTCCAGCGCTCCTTGCCGGTGGCCTTGGGCAGGACCTTGAGGTCCATCTTGCGTCCCAGGATCATAGCGGTCACGATCAGGCCGAGGCCCATCAGAAGGCCGGGCAGGAAGCCGGAGATGAACAGGTCGGTGATGGAAGCGTCAGCAATGGAGCCGTAGACAACGAAGGTGATGGAGGGCGGGATGACGACGCCGATCGCGCCGCCCGCGGCCATCAGCGCGCAGGAGAAGGAAGCGGGATAGCCGGCCTTCACGAGCGCGGGGATCATGATAAGACCCAGCGCGGCGACGGTCGCCGGACCGGAGCCGGAGATGGCGGCGAAGAAGCAGGAGACGACCACGCAGACCATCGCCATGCCGCCGCGGACGTGGCCCAGGCACTTCTCCGCCAGATTGATGAGGCGGCCGGAGATGCCGGCCTTCTCCATCACGTTGCCGGAGAGGATGAAGAACGGGATGGCCAGCAGAACGAACTTACTGCTTGCCGAGGAGCACAGACGGGGCAGAACGCTCATGATGGCCTCGAGCGGCTTGCCCGCGCCCTGCACGAGGATCGCGCTCACGCTGGACATGCCGAGGCAGACTGCGATCGGTGCGCCGAACGCCAGCAGCACCACGAAAACGCCGAGTAATACGATACCAACCATTTATTTGCCCTCCTCTGCCTGATAGTCCTTATACATCTGCACCATGGTCTGCAGGAACGCGAGCATCGCGAACGCCGCGCCGATGGGGACGAAGGAACCGTAGATCCACTCGGGCCACTGCATCGTTGCAGTTTCCTGGCCCATCTGATACTGGCTGATGACCATCTGCACACCGAAGATGACGATGAGCAGGCAAAACAGCGCGGAAATGGCGTACATGATCTCATTGATGATCATGCGGGCGCGGGGGCTGACGCGGTCGGTGATGATGGACAGGCCCAGGTGCGCCTTGCGGCGTGCCGCGATGGCCGTGCCCATGAAGCTCATCAGAACGAACAGGTAGGTGGAGAGCTCATCGGAGACCGCGAGAGAATCGCCGAACACATAACGGGCGATGACGTTGACGAAGACCAGCACCGCCATGATGGAGACTGCGACGCAGGCTACGAATTTTTCGATCTTTTCTAACATATGCACCCTCCTTAATTGATCCCGAAGGCCGCGCAGGCTTCCTCGCCGTAGGACTGCTTCAGCTCGGCGGTCACGTCGGCGACGGCATCCTTGAAGGCCTGGAGCTGATCCTCGGTGAGGATCTCGACCTGCATGCCTTCATCCTGGAAGCCCTTGATGAGCTCGTCCTCCTCGGCTTCGAGACGGTCGCGGCCCCACTCGCAGGACTCCGTGGCACACTCCTGAAGGAGCTGCTGGGTCTTCTCTTCGAGGTTATCCCAAACCTTCGTGTTGGCGACGAAGAGGTCGTTTTCATAGCTGTAGTTCCAGATGGTCATGTAATGCTGGATCTCGTCCATCTTGGCGGACTTGGTGACCGAGCAGCCGTTCTCCTGGCCGTCGATCGTGCCCTGCTGGATGGCGGTGAAGACCTCGCTCCAGCTCATCGCGGTGGGACTTGCGCCCAGGGCCTTGAAAACGTTCATGTAGACCGCGGAACCGGGAACGCGGATCTTGAGACCCTTCATGTCCTCCGGCGTGGTGACGGCGTGCTTGCTGTTGGTCAGCTGACGGAAGCCGTTGTGGAACGAGCCGAGGTAGGTGATGCCCTTGGCCGCCAGCAGCTCCGAATAATACGCGCCGCCGGTGGAGTCGATCACCTCACGTGCCTGCTGATAGGACGTGAAGGACCAGGGCAGCGTCGCGACGGACATCTTGGGCTCCAGGTTCGCCAGCACGCACGTTGCGTAGGCGCCCAGATCGGAGCCGCCCACGGCGATGTACTCAACGCCCTTGGTGCTGTTGCCGCCGGCCAGCGTGTCGTTCGAGAACACATCGATGACGATGTTGCCGTTCGAACGCTCCGATACCAGATCGGCAAAGTGGTGCGCTACGAGAGAGTCGATCTGCGTGTCCGTACCGTTGACCGCCATGGAGAGGTTGATCTTCTGATATTCGTCCTCTCCCCGCTCAGCCGTGTCCGTACTGCCGCAGCCGGTCAGCGTAGCGGCGATCATGGCCGCTGCCAACAGCGCAGTGATGATTGTCTTCCCTTGCTTCATACACAGTTACCTCCAACGATCAAATTTGCTTTTTTGCTTGTCCTTTTCTTTGTCCTAATGTCATATGTCTTACAAAGTTCGAGCTGATTATATCGATTCATTTGTTCAATGTCAAGTAAAGAACGCAATTCCGTCGCTTGTCATAAAAAGCGTTCAACATTTTTATCGAAATGGTAAATGTTTCGCGGAACATGTAAAATCCTGTCATTTTTTTAACAAAATGACACGTTTCCGCCCGTTCTGTTGCAAAATTCTTTGCCGCTCACGGCTCCGGCCGCGATCAGGGGCCTGTTCTGCATGCCGCTGCGCCCGCCGCTGCAATTTCTCCTGCCCGTGAGGCACAGAAGCCCGGTCGTTATTGGGGTGAAATCCGGCCCGTTTGGGCAACTTTTTTAAACAAAAGCGCAGTATTCATTCAAAAAGCGAATACCGCGTTCCGCTGTGAAGTTGTCTCTCTCAGGCGATTTCAATGCAGGAAAAGCGTCATGACGCCCGCGAGCACCGCCGCGATCACCGCCATGCCGACGGTGCCGAAGGTCCACTTTTTCTTCTTGTCCTCCGCGTCGATGTAGGGCTTCATATCCTCCGTGCCGGGGATTGTCCACGCCGCCGTGTGCCCGACCCACCAGCCGTCGATCAGCAGCCGGTCGATCAGGTTCATGACGGAGAGGATGACAAAAAGCTGCCAGAAGCCCTCCCGGAAGCCGCGCGCGCCGTTGAGCGCGTAAACGCAGAGCAGCACATAGACGATGTAGACCGGCAGACAGCAGCGCTTGAAGCGCAGGCTGTTGCGCCGGATCTTCTCGTGCGTCGTCAGCCCCAGCTGCACGCAGCGCTCCTGCACGTCCGCATGGTAGAGATGCACCATGTTCACCGCACCGCCGTGAATACCGATCGCGCAGATCACGACCAGCAGCGCGCCGAGACCAAGTTCCTCCAGCAGCACCCGAAGTATCATAAGCCTTCCTCCTATTTACTGTTTGTCCGGGCCACGAGAGTTAGTTTCATCTAACTCTCGTGCTTTTTAAAAGCCGCCCGCCGCGGCCCCTGTGATCTTTCAAAAACAGTATAGCATCCGCCCCTCCGCTTTGCAAGGCCGATCTGCGCGGCGGCAATGGGCCGGAAATCGACTCTTTTCGCGATTCAGGATTGTTTTCTCTTCAATTTTATGGTAATCTGATTAAGTTGCACTTTGTATGTATAGGAGTGTGCAGAGAGGAGATCAATATGAATCACAGCGAACACAAGAGAGGTTCCTTTTCCGGAAAGATCGGCTTCGTTCTTTCCGCCGCGGGCGCGTCCGTGGGTCTGGGGAACATCTGGCGCTTCCCCTACCTGGCCGCGAAATACGGCGGCGCCATTTTCCTTCTGGTATACATTATTCTTGCGATGACCTTCGGCTATACGATGATCATTGCCGAGACCTCCATCGGCCGCATGACCGGAAAGAGCCCCGTCGGCGCTTACAAGTCCTTCGGCGATAAGCCTGCCCTGCGCGTGGGCGGCTGGATCAACGCCATCATTCCGATCCTGATCGTCCCCTACTATTCCGTCATCGGCGGCTGGGTCATCAAATATCTCGCGGAGTATCTGACGGGCAAGGCGCATCTGGTCGCCGAGGACGGCTATTTCTCCGGCTTCATCTCCAATGGACTTTCCTCGGAGCTGTGCTTCCTCGCCTTCACGGCCATCACGCTCGCCATCATCTTCGCGGGCGTTGAAAACGGCATCGAGCGCGTCTCGAAGGTCATGATGCCCATTCTCGTGGTGCTCTCGCTCGTCATCTGCATCTACTCCGTGACCCGCCCCGGTGCGCTCGAGGGCGTCAAGTACTTCCTCGTGCCCAACCTCGAGAACTTCTCCTGGATGACGGTGGTCTCCGCCATGGGGCAGATGTTCTACTCGCTGTCCATCGCCATGGGCATTCTCATCACCTTCGGCTCCTATATGAAAAAGGACATCTCCATCGAGGAGTCCACCCGGAACGTGGAGGTCTTCGACACGGCCATCGCCATGATGGCGGGCCTGATGATCATTCCCGCGGTGTTCGCCTTCTCCGGCGGCGATCCCGACGCGCTCAAGGCAGGCCCCGCGCTGATGTTCATCACCATCCCCAAGGTCTTTGACTCCATGGGCTTCGGCACCGTGATCGGCATTGCCTTCTTCCTGCTGGTGCTGTTCGCCGCCGTGACGAGCTCCATCGCGCTGACGGAAAGCGCCGTCTCCACCCTGCAGGACGAGCTGGGCTGGAGCCGCAACAAGTCCACCGCCATCATGGGCGTTTCGATGGTCCTGCTCGGCAGCCTTTCGAGTCTCGGCTACGGCCCGCTCGCGAACGTCACCGTGATCGGCATGCAGTTCCTCGATTTCTTCGATTTCCTGACCAACTCCGTCATGATGCCCATTGCGGCGATCGCGAGCTGCATCCTCGTCTCCCGCGTCATCGGCGTGGACCGCATCGCCGACGAGGTCACGCTGGGCGGCGCGCCCTTCCGCAGAAGAAAGATCTTCAACGCCATGATCCGTTTCCTCTGCCCCTTCTTCGCGGCGGTCATCCTCATCAGCTCTATCGCCAACGCCTTCGGCTGGATCTCGATGTAATACCGCCCTTTCCCCCGCCGCATCGCGCGGTCTTCCATTTCATAAATGCCATAAAACAGCAGAGCCGGCTTCAGCCGGCTCTGCTGCTTTTGCTTATTTTTGCGTCAGGTCTCAGCCGATCTGCTCGCAGTAGCGGTGCAGGATCGCGGCGACCTGGCCGCGGGTGGCGCTGCCCTTCGGGCTCAGGGTAGACGCGCTGGTGCCGTTGATGATGCCCGCGCCCACAGCCCACTGGAAGGCCGGGATCGCGTACTCGGACACCTGAGAAACGTCCGTGTAGCTGAGAATGTTCGTGTTCTCACCCACGCTGACGTCATAGCCCTTGTACTGCGCGTAGCGGTACAGGATCGCGGCCATCTGCTCGCGGATGATGGTCTGGTCGGGCTGGAAGGTGCCGTCGGAATAACCCTTGACGATGCCGTTGGCAGCCGCCCAGGCGACAGCCTTGCTGTAGTACATGCCGTCGGCCACATCCTTGAACGACGCCGTGCCGCTGACCGCAGGCTCGCCCTCCATACGGTAGAGGATCGTCACGATCATGGCGCGGGTAGTCGTCGCGCCGGACGCAAAGAGGTCGGCGCTCACACCCTGCATGAGACCCTTCTCGTAGACATACTTGATATCGTCATAGAAGGGATGGCCGGTCGGGACATCCTTGAACGGCAGCTCCGGCGTGGTGGGCTCGGTCGGGGTCGTGGGATTGCTCGGAACCGGGTTCACCGGGGTGACGGGGTCTGCGTCTCTCAGCTTGAGAGCGAGCATTTCCTTCTCCTGGCTGGTGCCGTCGTTCACTTCAAGGCGGCTGATGGTGACCGTCGTATTCTCCGGGCAGTTGCTGGGATCATAGGCAAAGGTCACGACGGCGGCGTTGTCGAGGATGCTCTCCGCCGCGGCGAAGGCCACGGTCAGCGTGCCGTTTCCGTCGTCAGCATAGCCGACCAGAGTGCTGCCCACGCCGTTCACCGCGGAAACGCGGACCTCGGCGGGATCATAGCTGACAGTCAGCTTGCCGTTGGTCGCGTTCTTGGCGTCCAGCGCCAACTTGACCTCGGCAGTGTCGCCCGCCGCAGCGGCGCTCACAGCCGTCTTTGCGACGCTCGCGGCACCGGCAGAAGCCGCCGTCACGGCGTTCAGGCTGCCGGTCACGACCTGCTTGGCCGTCTGGAAGGCTTCAAGGTCCACAGATTCGGTCTCGATGCTCGTGCTCTCCGCCGCCTTGGTGCCGTGCAGGACGTTCACAAGGCTGTTGCCGTCGCTTTCCTCGTTGGAGGACGCGGCATAGAGCGCGGCGGGCCAGACATTCTCGCCCACGTCGCCGATCAGGGTGGCCTGGAAGGTCAGATCGTAATTCTCGTCCAGACCGGCGGAGAGCATGTAAATCTGGTTGGTCTCGCCGGTGAAGTAGGAGAGGAAGAGGTTCACGCCGTCGCTGTCGGTGACGAGGGAGCAGTACATGCCGTTGTCGTAGCCGTCAAAGCTCAGGCCGAGGTCGGCAAGGTTCGTCTCGTAGACGTTGAGTCCGGCGCTGTAGCCGCTTTCCGTCGAATACATCTCCACGGACCAGATGTTGCCCGCATTGTCCAGCGCCAGCGTCATTTCCGCCTGATGGCTGACGCCGTCGTCATCGACAACGGTGGTCTCGCCCAGCGTGGTGATGGCGGTGAGATAGTCCGCACCCATCTGGGAGAGAGCGCTCTGCAGGTTGAAGGCGCTGCCGTCCAGCGCGGCGGGGTTCTTGCCGGGCAGGAAGTAGGTGTAATAGACCGCGTTGATCAGCGGCTGATCCTCGGTGGAGAAGACGGAGCTGTACTCCATGTCCCAAAGGGGCAGGCCCAGCGTGCTGTCATAGCTCTCGATATCCTTGCCGGTCGCGGGATCCACCTTATGAACGCTCCAGGTGTTCTCCACGTCGTCCATGAGGTAGAGGGCGTTGTTCTGCGTGTCCATGGTCATGGACTCGATGCTCTTGGCTTCAAGATCGCTGGTCTTGGTCCAGGTCTTGCTGTTTTCAAGGTCCCAGGTGAAGAGCTGGGCGTTGCCGTCCTCATCCTGGAGCGCACCGCTGAGAGTATAGGCCAGCGTGGTGACCGTCACCTCGCAGGCGGCGCTGACAGTAGGCGTCGCGTTGGAGGTCGCGGTGATGGTGGCGCTGCCCTTGCTCAGGCCGCTGACCACGCCGTTTTCATCCACGGCGGCGACAGTGGGATCGGAGGAGGTCCAGCTCACGGACTTGTCCGCGAGGTTCCAGGGACTCAGCTCCGCGCTGAGCTTGGCCGTGCTGCCGGCCAGCATGCTGATGCTGCCGGTGGAGAGGGTCAGGCCGGTGGCGTTCGCCGCGCCGGGCAGGGCAGGCTGGCTCTCATCGGCCTTGGTGTAGAGCGCCACCAGAGGACCGGCAGTGTCAAACTTCTTGGTGGCCGCGCCGGTGGCGGGATCAATGCTGTAAAGGCCGCTGGTGACAGCGGTGGAGCCGTCGTCCTCATAGGTGTTGGCGGCAAGCAGCAGCTGCTGATTGCCGCTGTCCCAGGTGAGGTCGCTGGGCATGCCGATGTCCACTTCGTCGCTCTCGAGCTGCTTGGGCTCGGTAAGGGTGTCGAGCGTGAAGGTGTAGAGCTTGCCGTCAGAGTAGCCGTAACCGTAGAAGTTGCCGCTGCCGTCCACGGCCAGCGTGAAAACGGGGATAGAATCCTGCGCGCTGACATCCGTCAGCTCGCCGGTCTGGAGGTCGATCTCCGCCAGCGTGAAGTTGGAATCGGAGAGCCAGTTCTTCCAATAGGTCAGGTACATCTTGCCGGTGGTCTGGTCATAGGCCATGTCGGCCACCATCATGTAACTATCCTCGTAGCTCTCGCCGCTCTTGATGAGGGTCCGGGTGCTGAGGTCCCCGGCGTCCATCACATAGAAGTTGTTGTCAAAGTCGTAGGCAAAGACATAGCCGCCGGCGTAAGCGCCGCAAAAGAGGTTCAGGCCGCCGTAGCCCGCCGTGGCATGTCTGCTGCCGTCAGCATTGTAGGACTCCCACTTCTGGATGCCCGTGCCGCGGTTATAGCCGGTGTAGGCAGCGTCAATGTCGGGGCGCAGCGCCTGCGTGAAGCGATAGGTGCTGGCATTGCCGGCATAGTCCAACACCTGCAGCAGGAAGTTGTTGCCGAGCGCGTCGCCCAGATCCAGGGCGACCTCGGTCTCCTTGCCCGCTTCGGTCTGGTTGGGGGTGTTTGCGGCCACCAGCGTCTGACCGTCCGCCGTCACCATCAGGACCGCGGCGACATACTGGTTGTCCTTGACCTTCACAGTCAGGGTCTTGCCGTTCAGCTCGGGCTCCGCCACCATCTCAGGGGCGGTGTTATCGATGGTGAGCGTCGTGGTGAGGTAAGCGCCCTCGCCCAGAACGCCGTTCGTCAGGCTGTCCCAATCGTAGGTGCCGTCGGCGCTGGCATAGTATTCCGGTGCAAGGACCAGAGAGACGTTCACCTTGGTGCCCTCGGGCAGCGCATTGCCCGAAGCGTCCTTACCGGTCCAGCCGAGACGCGCCAGCGACTGCGTGTTGCGCCAGCTGCTGCCGTTGCTGTAGTAGTAAGCGCTGTAAACGGGGCCTTCCACCACCTGACGGTCGTAGACCTCGCCGGTCTCGGCATTCGTCACCTGGATGATGCCCTCGCCCGCGTTGCGGATGCCGGTGAAATACTGGCCGTAGAGCATATCGCCGTTTTCAGAGTTGAAGGCAGTGCGCTCAGGCAGATACTGCGCATCCTTCACATAGGGGTTGCCGCCGAAGTAGTAAGCGCCGGAATCGCCCGCATAGCGGATGACGGGGCTGTTGCCGCGGGTGGTGCCGATGTAGTTCGGGCGGCTCTCAAGGCCGTAGGAATACGCAAGGTAAGAGCCCACATCGTACATGGACGCATCGGACCAGCCGCCGTAGAAGCCCAGCACGGGGATGGAGTGGCTCGTGCCCTCGCTGCCCTCCTGCGTGGAGGCCTCGGTCACGTTCAGGTAGCCCTCCACATACGCGCCGGAGGTATAGTAGGTGTCGAGATATTCCTTGCTGTCGCCGCTGAGGCGGAAGGAGACCGTGATCTTCACGGAGCCGCCGGCGGGCAGCGTCACATCGGCGCTGTTCAGCGCGGCCAGATAGAGGTGGGCATCGTAAGAGGTGATCTCACCGTTGCCGTCCATATCGGCGGCAGACGTGTTGAAGGGCTCCACCGTGTTCCCGGCCACGTAGTCCAGAATGGCCTGCGCGTCGGCGGTATCGGCCGCGCCGTCGCCGTTGACGTCGCCAAGGTCGGAAAGGGTCTTGTCCAGCGTCTTGCCGTCCACGCTCCATCTGACTTCAGCGGCCAGCGGCGTGGTCACAGTGTCGAGATAGGTGTTGCCGCGGTAGGCAAACATATCCTGCGTAAAGAGATCCGCGGAGAGGTTGTAGCCCGCCGCCTGATCGGTGAGGTTATAGAGGGTAAAGCTGGTCTCATAGCTGCCGGTCCGCGTGGGATCGTCGCCAAGCTCCACCTTCACCTTGCCGTCGGACGCGCCGGCGTTGGCGCTCTCGTCCATCAGGATGTAGGAATCGGCATGGATGGCGTCCGCCACATTGGCAAGGCCCGCGCCCTGCTGCAGCACGGAATTATAAAGGCCGTACTCGTCCGTCACCGGGGTGGCGGTGGACATCAGCAGAGACTGGGACAGCGCACGCGCGGTCAGGCCGGTCTTTGCCGCAAGGCCGTTTTCGCGGATGTACTGCGCCACGAGCGCCGCCATACCGGCCACCTGGGGCGCGGCCATAGAGGTGCCGGACATGTTCTCATAAGCGGTGCCGCCCTTAACGGCGCCGTTGACCGAGTAGATGTTGCCGCCGGGGGCGGTGATCTCCGGCTTCAGCTCCAGGCTGCCGGGAACGCCCCAGGAAGAGAAGGAGCTCATCGTGTAGTGGTCGCTCTCCTGAATGGCGGAGCCGATCTTATTGGAGACCGTCACCTTGCCGGTGTAGTAGAGGACGGTGCCGTCCTCCGCCTTCACGGCAGTGGCCGCGGCCTTGATCGCCGCGCCGTCCGCCTGCGTGATGGAGACGCAGGGGATCTCAGCGGTGGAGCTGGAGAGGTCCATGTTGATAACGCCGGGCTGGTTGTTCACCACGATGCAGGCCGCGCCGCCCACAGCGCCGACGGCATCGTGCTTTTCATAGAAGGAAGAGGTGCCGCGGTAGACCATGACGACCTTGTCCTTGAGCGTGTCGGCATAGCCCGTCAGCAGGCTGTTGCCGCTGCCGTCCACGCCGGTATTTTCAAAGAGGACGAAGTCATACTCGGTGCCGCTGCCGTCCGCGCTCTTATCGAGCGTGGTGATGGCGGGATTGCTGTAGCCCGTGGTCTCGCTGAAGAAGACCTTCTTCTCGCCGAAGGCAAGATAGTTGCCCGTGGAGCCGACGTTGTCCACAGAAGCGACCGTCAGGGCGTTGGTGAAGGAGCCGGGGTTGCCGTCGGTCTGGAAGTTCACGTCGTCGCCGTAGAGGTAGCCCGTGCCGTTGTTGGCGCTCTCCGCCCAGTAGCTCGAGTTGCCGGAGGAGATACTCACCACGGTGTCGCTCTTGGTGAGGTTATCCAGAATGGTCTCGTAGACGGCATTGCCGGAGCTGCTCATGCCGGGGTTGCCGGAGCCGAGCGAGAGGTTGATGGCGTCCGCGCCGAGAACGATCGCGTCCTCGATGGCGGCCATGTAGTCAGAGTCATACGCGCCGCCGCCCTTGCCGAAGACCTTCATGGTGATGAGCTGCGCGTCCGGCGCAACGCCCTGCGTGTGCGCCACGTCCAGCGCGTCGCTGTAGGTGCCGTCGCCGTTGGCGATGTAGCGGTTGGCGGTGGCGATACCGGCCACGTGGGAGCCGTGCTCGCCCTGGGAATCACCGTCGTGCGTCACATCGAAGCTCTTGTCGATGTAGTTATAGGTAAAGGCCAGCTTGCTGTTCAGATACAGCTGGGACGCTTCGTCCGCGCTGACGCTCCACTTATCGTTCTTGCCGGAGATGTTCAGCTGGGGCAGCTTTTCCGCGATCTCGGCAGCGTCCAGCAGATCATAGTCGGCCACGGTCTTGCCGGCCTTGGCGGCATCCTCCGCGACGGCGTAGTCGAACGCCGCGGCGTTGAAGCTCTGGTGGTCGGTGTCCGTACCGGTATCGATGACCGCGATGCGGCTGCCCGCGCCGTAGTAGCCCTCAAGATAGGCGGTGCTGCTGCCGATCATGGAGCCGGAGGTCGCCATGTTGGGGTCAGCCGCGTCCACGCTGGCCACCTGGGGCTCATAGCGGGTCTCGAGAACGACATCCGCAACGCCGGGAACGTCCTTGATGGCGTCAATGTCGCCGTAGGGCACGTTGGCGGAGATGATGTTCGCCGCGAGCGTCAGGTTCCAGACGACGTCCAGGTTCTTCCCGCCCAGAACGCTTCTGGAGATCTTCTGCGTCACGGTCTCCTGCTGCGCCTGCAGACTGTCGCGGTAGGCCACAGCCTTGTCGTTTTCCGCGATGCTCTGCGTGGAGAAGCCCTTTTCCAGGGTGGACTTCTCCTCCAGAACGATAGAAACACGGACCATGTCCGTGTCCTGATAGAGCGGTGTTTCCTCTTCGTCGAGGTTGGCCTGCTTGCTGTCATCCAGCGTCGAGACCGACACCGCGCTGTTGTCGACCTTCTCGATCCTGACACCGCTGCTGCCGGTGTCCGCCGCGCTCACCGGCACGGCAAGACCCAGGCACAGCACCAGGGCCAGGAGGAGCGAGATCAAGCGCTTGCTTTGATGCTTCCTCATAAGCATCCTCCTTTTCAAGGTTTCTAAAAGATACCCGTGTGAAAAGCGGGCTGCAAAAGGGGAAAGGCTTCCCCTGAATGCACAGAGACTTTGCTTCGGCGAGCCTTCGTCTTCCATCTCAGGTGCGCTGTTTTTTGGCAAATTATAGTCCTCTCCCGCGCCGGAAGTCAACGATTTTTAACAGCTTTATTGTCGTTTTATTGCATAATTATTATATTCTCCACTTATGGCGGCGTCCGGTCCCCGAAATTTGTGATTTCGGCCAACAGCCCCGCCGTTTTCCGCGCCGCGAAATGATCCGAAAAATAAAAGCACCGCAAAGCGGTGCTTTTATTTTTATCTCACAACACAATAGATCTTCAAGCTTTTGACCTGGAAATCACGATTTGCAGCGTCTTTTGTTCAGCGCTTTCTTGCGCAGGCCTGCTCGATCAGATGGCGGAACAGGGGGCGGAATCTTTCGTATTTCGGCGCCAGTTCCTCCGGATGCCACTGGACTGCGTACATTTTTCCGTCCGCGCTTTCGATCGCTTCGGCCACGCCGTCCGGCGCGGCGGCTGAAACGGCAAAGCCGTCCGCGACCTTGTCCACCGCCTGATGGTGATAGCTGTTGACTGCCAGGGCATCCGTCCCCAGCAGGCTTCCGATCAGAGAACCCTGCGAAACGGTCACGCTGTGGGTCGGCTGGCTCCGGATCGACATGTCCTGCGCATGCGCGATCGCCGCGGGATACTGCGTCGGCAGATCCTGATACAGCGTTCCGCCGAACGCAATATTCATCAGCTGCATCCCGCGGCAAATGCCGAACACCGGCATCTCTCGTTCGCGTGCCAGATGGATGAGCGCAAGCTCCAGCCTGTCCTGATCCTCCATCACGTATGTCACCTGCGGCACCGGCTCCTGCCCGTACAGCGCGGGCGTAACGTCGGCGCCGCCGGGGATCAGCAGCCCGTCGATCCGCTCGATATACTGCTCTGCCGCTGCGGCGTCGCCCGTCACGGGGAGCAGCAGCGGGAGCCCGCCCGCCATTGTGACCGCGTCGATATAGGGCGTGTTGAAAACGTGCTTTCCCGGCGCAAGCTTCGGCGCTGTGCCGATCACCATTCCGATCACCGGTCTCGTGCTTTTCATTTTTTCTCCAGCTCCCTCTGCATCGTCGGAACAAAGCTGCGCATGAAACGCTCCACCGCTTCGTGCCCGGTGTAATTGTCCCAAAGCTTTGTCTTGCTGCGGTCCATCGTCAGCGGATACGTGTCGAAAATGAGCTGCTCATCAAAGGGCCGATCGTATTTCTCCGCCGTTTTTCTTGCGCGCGCGGCGCCGTCGACCGCCATTTTCTCCATGGCGGTGCGCATGGCGTCCCAGCCCGCTTCGCCGAACTGCTCCAGCGCCGCTTCCAGAATGTAATAGTACAGCTTTACGCTGATGCTCTCAAATCCGCTCTTGCCGCAGGCCGCCGCGGGGTGCACGTCCGGCGTCACATACCCCGGATCATACTCCGCAAAGCACTTCGGCTTGAGCTCGTCGGGGAGGTTCTCCGCGCGCAGGACCACATTGAAGTCGCAGTACTCATCCTTTTCCTGCGTCAGCGTCATGCCGAGGTTCACGTGTCCGTAGTCAAACGCATAGTGGCTGTAGCAGGCGGGATGGAACTCCTCGCAGTAGATACGCCCGATGTCCGCTTCGCCGTAGGCCTTCCAGATATCCGCCATCGGGCAGACCAGCGTGTGCGAAACGCGCTCCTCCGGGTTGAGCTCCTGCAGCTCTCTGCGGAATCGCGGGTCGGGCGGCAGATCGCCGCCCACCGAAAAGAGACTCTGCATGTTGATCTTCACATTGAGCGACTCGTGCATTCTCCGCGACGCCTCGCCCCTGTCGCGTCCGTAGCGGCGCGTTCCCTCGCGCAGCGCCTTTTCACCGGCCACGCCGAACGCATCGATCAGGCTGCGGCCAAGGAACGAATAGAGCAGGGTAAAGTTATCCGCCAGATCCATAATGCACTGTTCTTCATAAGAATACATATGCCGTCCTCCTTAGCCTTCAGCTTCCAAAATTCGATCCAGCACGAGCGACTGCATCAGCGTCCGCGCAGAATGCGCTTCGCGCCCGTTCCAGGCGTCATCCGCTTCGCTGTTTGCCAGCAGCGGGAAATTCTTGCGCACGAACTCCGCGTCCACGGGGAGCAGCGTGTGGCTCGCCTGTACCTTCAGCGCCGCGATCGCCTGCTCCGCCCACTTTTTCAGGCCCTCCGCCACGGCACAGACGCCCTCGCTGCCGTTCACCTCATCTGCCACCTCAAGAAGATGGAAGTAGACCGACGCGGTCAGGTCTCGAATGCCGTCGTCAAAAGAAGCATCCTGCGGCGGCTCGGGCGCCGTGTAGTCCGGGTCGCAGTGCGCAAACGACTGCTTCGCCGCTTCCTCGGTCATATTGGCTTCCCGGTAAAAGGCCGCGATATGGCAGAAATTGTCGCGCGGGCAGGTCAGATAGTTCGACAGGCACAGCTGCCCGACGTTGTCGGTAAACGCGAGCAGGCGCGCATAATGATATTCCTCGCAGAAAAAGCTGCCTACCTTTCCGCCGCCATGATTATTCCAGAAGTCCGCCATCGGACAGGTGAAAATCTCGTAGACCTGGCGCTGCTCTTCGTTGAACAGCTCCCTTGCATGGAAGCGGGGATCGGGCACATAGTCCCGTGCGCTGTGAAAGAGCGTCTGCAGGTTCGTTTTGATCCCTGCGTCAATGAATTTCTTCTTCTGCGCAAGGCCGCTCTCGCGTCCCGCCCGGCGCATCGCTTCTCTGCAGATCTTCTCGCCGTTACGCCTGCCGCAGAACTCTAAAATGCTTGTGCTGACAAAATAGTACATTGCCGAAAAAGCATCCTGCTTATTTTGCAGCTTGATATCACCATAGTTGTACATAAGTACGATGATTCCTCTCTTTTATTACAATTTATGCTCTTCTGTTTCTCTTATCCTGCTTTAGACCCCAAACTTGCAGCAGGCGACGAAGTGTCCCGCTTCGATCTCCTTCAGCGCCGGGTTGCCCGCGTGGCACATCTCCTCCGCATACGGGCAGCGGCTGCAGAATCTGCACTCCGGCTTCGGATCGATCGGCGAGGTCAGCTCGCCCTTCATCAGGATTCGCTCCTTGCGGTTGTGCAGGCTCGGCACCGGGATCGCGGACAGCAGCGCCTGCGTATAGGGGTGCACGGGATTGGCGAACAGGACCTCCGCCGGGGCCTTTTCAATGACCTGCCCCAGATACATCACCATGATGTCGTCCGAAATATGATGGACGACGCTCAGGTCATGCGTGATGAACATGTAGGTAAGGTTCAGTTCCTTCTGCAGATCCTGCATCAGGTTCAGGATCTGCGCCTGAATGGAAACATCCAGCGCCGAGACCGGCTCGTCGCAGACGATGAACTTCGGCTGCAATGCCAGCGCACGCGCAATGCCGATCCTCTGGCGGCGGCCGCCGTCGAGCTCGTGCGGATACGTATTATACAGGCGTCTTGCAAGGCCGACGGTATCCATCAGCTCGGCCACCCGCTTCTGGCGGCTCTCCTTGTCCGCACAGAGACCGTAGAGCTTGAGCGGCTCTTCGATCGTCTGGCTGATGGTCATGCGCGGGTTCAGCGAGGAAAACGGGTCCTGGAAGATCATCTGCATCTCGCGGCGCTGCTTCCACAGCTCCTTCTGATTCAGCGCGCTGATGTTCTTCCCTTCAAACAGCACCGTTCCCTCCGTCGGCTCCTGCAAACGGATGATCGTGCGGCCGAGCGTGGACTTTCCGCAGCCGGATTCGCCCACGACGCCCAGCGTCTTGCCCTTTTCGATCGTAAAGCTGACGTCATCCACGGCGTGAACGGTCCCCTTGGCGCTCTTAAAGTATTTTTTCAGGTGATCGACCTGCAGCAAAGGCTCACTCATTTCTCAATGCGCCTCCCTTTTGAATATTCTCCTCGTTGTACAGATGGCAGACAACATAGTGTTCTTCGTTGCGATGGACGCTCTGCGGCTTTTCGTGGAAGCAGCGCTCTGTTGCATAGTCGCAGCGGTCGCAGAACGCGCAGCCCTCCGGCAGATTGCTCGGGTCCGGCATCAGGCCGCGGATCGGCTTTAAGCGGATGCTGCGGTCCTCCATATTGGGAAGCGAATTGAACAGTCCCTGCGTGTAGGGGTGCAGGGTGTGGTCAAAAACGTCCTCCAGCGTTCCGTGCTCGACGACGCTGCCGGCATAAACGATGGAAACGCAGTCGCAGACCTCCGCGACAATGCCGAGGTCGTGCGTGATCATCAGCATCGAGGTATTGTTCTGCTCGCGCAGTCTTCTCATCATATCCAGCACCTGCGCCTGGATCGTCACGTCGAGCGCGGTGGTCGGCTCGTCCGCGATCAGCAGGTCCGGGTCGCAGGCCAGCGCCATGGCGATGACCACGCGCTGCTTCATGCCGCCCGAGAACTGATGCGGGTATTCGCTGCCGCGTTCGCTGGGGATGCCGACCATTTCCAGCATGCCCCGCGCTTTTTCGATCGATTCCTTATGCCCGAGATGCTCGTGGTACTCGATCACCTCCGCGATCTGCTCTTCCACCGTGAGGACGGGGTTGAGCGACGTCATCGGGTCCTGAAAGATCATGGAGACCGTCTTGCCGCGCATCTTCTGGAGCTCCTTTGCCGGCATGCGGATCGTCTTTTTATTCTTATCGGCAGCTTTTCCCTTTCTGCCCTTTGCCGCGGGCGCTTTGTCAGCCGCCCCGGCATCCTCCTCCGCCGGCTCTTCCTCGACGCGGATGACATCATTGCCGTTCACCGTGATGCGGCCGGAGGTCACAACGCCCGGCGGGCTCTGGATCAGGTCGAGCACCGCCAGGCCCGTCGTTGTTTTTCCCGCGCCCGTTTCGCCGACCAGTCCGAGCGTCTGCCCCTTCCGAATGGTCAGGTTCAGGCCGTTGACGGCGTACACCGTGCGGTCGTCCGTGCGGAATTCAACGCTGAGGTTCTCTATTTCCAGCGCGTTCGCGCTGCTGCTTTTGTTTTCGCTCATTTCATGCCCCTCCTCACTTCAGTCTCGGGTCGAGCGCATCACGCAGGCCATCGCCGAGCAGGTTCAGCGCCAAGATCGTCAGCATGATGCAGATGCCGGGAATGCAGGCCAGGTATCCGGAATCGCGGATAAACTCGCGTCCGCTGGACAGCAGCGCGCCCCATTCCGGCTGCGGCGCCTTCACGCCGAGACCGAGGAAGCTGAGCGCCGCCGTATTGGAGATCGTCGCGGCGACACGGAGCGTCGTCTGCACGATGATCGGGCCCATGCAGTTGGGCAGGATGTAGCGCGCCAGGATGCGCGGCGTCTTTACGCCGATGGCGCGTGCGGCCTCGACGTAGTCCATGTCGCGCACGGTCAGAACCGCGCTTCGCACGATGCGCGCAAACGTCGGCACCGATGAGATCGACAGCGCGATGACCAGATTGACGATGCTCGCGCCCAGCGCCGCCACGATCACGATCGCCATGAGCATCATGGGAACGGCGAGGAAAATGTCGCACAGGCGCATGATGATATTGTCGATCTTCCCGCCGAAAAAGCCCGCGACCGCGCCGAGCACGCCGCCGACGATAAGGCCGAACAGCACCGCGATAAAGCCGATGGAGAGCGAGATCCGGCTGCCGAACGCGATGCGGATCAGCAAATCGCGGCCGTACTCGTCGGTACCGAACCAATGCTGGGCCGACGGCCACTGCAAGCGCTCCGGGATATTCTGGTTGATGCACTGCGTGTCATAATCGAAAAGCACATCCGCGAAAACGGCCATGAGGATCAGGAAGATCAAAAAGATCAGTCCGGCGACCGCCGCCTTGTTCTTAAAAAGACGGCGCACCATATCCTTGAACTGGCTGTTTTTCTGTGCATTCAGGAAATCGGTCCCGTTCATTTCTGATTGCTTTTTCATGTTCTCGCCTCCTCAGTGATACATCGTGCGCACGCGCGGATCGAACACGCCGTAGAGCAGGTCGACCAGCAGGTTCACAATGGAAAAGCAGACCGTCATCAAAATGATGCAGCCCATGACCGTCGGAGTGTCGCGTCCGTTGACCGACTGGATCATCAGCCGTCCGATGCCGGGCCACGCGAACACCGTCTCCGTCAGCACGGAGCCGCCGAGCATCTGTCCGATCTCAAGGCCGATGACCGTGATCGTAGGCAGAAGTCCGTTGCGGAAGGCATGGCGCATAATGACCGTGCGCTTGGGCAGGCCCTTGGCATAAGCCGTGCGGATATAGTCCTGGCGGATCGTCTCCACCATGGACGAGCGCGTCGTTCTGGCGATCGACGCCATGTTCATAAGGCCCAGCGAGATCGCCGGCAGCACGATGCTGTTCCACTGCTTCGCGCCAAAGACCGGGAACCAGCCGAGCTTGAGCGAGAAGAGCATAATAAGCATCACCGCGAGCCAGAAGATCGGCATGGACACGCCGATGAGCGAGAGCACCATGCTCACGTTGTCCACCCACGTGTTCTGCTTCACGGCGGCAAGCACGCCGAGCGGCAGCGCGAGCAGGATGGAGAAAACCGCCGCGACGAGCGTCAGCTTCAGGGTATAGGGGAAGCAGGCCATGATCTTGGCATTGACCGATTCGCCCGTGGTATAAGAGGTGCCGAGACTCCCGTGCAGCAGCTCCTTCATATAGTCGAAGTACTGCACCAGGATCGGTCTGTCCAGACCCATTTCGTGTGTAAGCGCTTCGATCTGCTCCGCGGTAGCGTTATCGCCCAGCAGCATCTGCGCCACGTTGCCCGGCGCAAGGTGCATAATGACAAAGACCAGCAGCGTAACGCCCAGCAGCACGGGGATCATGTACAAGATACGTTTTAGAATGTATTTTGACATAAGTAAGTACGTCTCCTTTGTGGCAGAGTGACGATTTTTTCAATTAAGAGCCCGGCCCGCTCGGGCCGGGCTCTTTCAGCTATGGTTCAGCTGCCTGCTTAATTTAGCCCCAGTTCGCAACGGCGAAGTCCACATAGCCCGTCGCGCTGCAAACAACGTTCTGCAGCTGAGAGCTGTGCGCACGGAAGTACTCGACCTGGTAAATGGGCACATACCAGCAGGTCGCGTTCGCCTCGGCGATGATCTGGTGGATCAGATCGGTGCGGGCATTCGCATCCATCTCGACGCGCAGCTTGTTAACAAGCTCGTCCATCTCGTCCGTTGCAACGGACGCGGGCGTGTTGGAGCGGCGGTCGGAGTGGAAGCGGCTGACATAGGTGGCAGCGTTCGCGGGAGACCAGGAGACAATCGCCGCGCTCAGCGTGTCGGTCGCCATCGCGGCCTGATAGGTCGCGGAGTCGGTGGAGTCGATCACAACGTTGATGCCGAGCTCTGCAAGCTCAGACTGCATGATCGTGGCGATTGCCGTCTTGGTATCGTTGGAGCAGAGGATGTTCATCGTCACCGTGGAGGGATCGCCGCCCCAGGCCGCGAGATACTCCTTGGCCTTATCCAGGTCATAGCTGTAGGCGTTGGTGTCCACAGATTCGGCATAGCCCATGGAAACGCAGGAGTAAGAGGGCTCGCCGTAGCCGTTGAGCGCGCCGGCCACGATATCCTCGCGGTTGATCGCATACGCGACCGCAAGACGCAGGTTCGAATCGACAAACGGGCCGTTGACCGCGTTGAGATACAGGAAGAAGTTTTCAACGGAGACGACCTCTTCCATATCGATGCCGTCCTCCGCCTTCAGGCGGTCAATGTCCGTGGAGGACACCGAGTAGATGAAGTCCACGTCGCCGGACTCGAGCGCCATCGTGCGGGTCGTGCCCTCGGGAATGATGGAGAACACCAGATTCTTGATGGACGGCGTGCGCGCGGCGTCAAAGTAGGACTCGTTCGCTTCAAACTTCAGCGCGTTGCCCTTGTCCCAGGAGACGAACTTGTACGGGCCGGTGCCGACGGGGTTGGCGCTGAAATCATTGCCGGATTCGATCAGGCTGTGGGGAAGGATGCAGTTGAAGTGATAGGCCAGATCAAAGAGCATGTTGGGCGCGGGCTCGCTCGTGATGATCTTCACGGTGTTGTCGTCAACGACCTGGACCTCGGAGATCGCGCTCGTATAGGCGCTGGTCCTGTCGTAGGACTTGGCGTATTCGATGGAGGCCTTGACGTCCTCCGCCGTCAGCGTGTCGCCGTTGTGGAAGGTCACGCCCTGCTTGAGCACGAACGTCCATTCCGTATCGCTGTCCTGAGAATAGCTTTCAGCAAGATCCAGCTCCGGCTGAAGCGTCTTCATGTCGATTCGGGTCAGGCCGTTGTAGGTCAGCAGGTTCATCTGCGCGCACATCAGGGAGTCGGTGTCGCAGGTGGAGAGATAATCCGGTTCATCCGTCAGTGCCACATTTAAAGTGTCCTTTTCGGTCGTGCCGGGATCTTCGGATTTGTCTCCGCAGCCCGCCAGCAGGCTAGCGACCATGCAGAGCGCCAGCGCAAGAGTAAGAAATCGCTTCAGCTTCATTTTGGTTGTTCCTTTCTAACCATATTTTCTTTTGCTGTGTACTTTATACACAAGTCCAGCCTTGCTTTGCTCGCTTGGCTTAGTTAACATGATACCATTTCCTCACATTTTTTAATAATACTGTTTTTATTATTGCAATAATCGATTTTTAGTATATAGTAAACAAAAGAACACCGATGACAAACGAGTTCGTGTTGTATTATGATAACGGCGTGATCGATGGGCTCCGCCCTATCTGCCTATACCGAACTTGCCTATGTCATTCATAGGAGGTTTTGCCAATGACGAACAATCAGATTCACTACATGGTCGAGGTCGCAAAGACCGGAAGCGTCAATCAGGCGGCGCGCAATCTCTTCATTTCGCAGTCGTCCCTGTCCGGGGCGATCCAAAGCGTTGAGACGGAATTCGGTCGCAAGATCTTTGCGCGCAGCGTCAAGGGGATGACTCTGACGCCCTTCGGACGGCAGTTCATCGCCTACATCACCCCCATCGACCGCCAGCTGCAGCAGCTGTATTCCATGCGCATGACCGCCGTTTCCACGCAGGAAACCCTATCTGTGATCAGCAACGGCTTTTACTATCTTTCCGATATCGTCACCTCTATGGGCCAGCGCCGCAGGGAAAACGGCCTGCACGTCTTTCTCCGCGAGGAATACAGCGGAAACGTCGCAGACGCCGTGATGAACGGCGAAGCCGATATTGCCGTCGTGCGCATCTGGAGCTGCTACAGAGATCAGCTTTTAGAGCGTTTTCTCTCCTCCAATCTGCTCTATCACCCGCTGTGCAGCATGGAGCTCGGCGTTGACGTTGGCCCGATGAATCCCCTCTTCCGCTCGCAGGAGGTCGATCTGCTCCCGGAGCAGCTGGCGGGGTATCCTCAGATCATTGACGAAAGCCTTGACTACGGCCCCTACGCCGATATCCTCTCCAAGCTCGGGCTGCAGATGGAGCGCACCCGTTATGTGGTCAACTCCCGCGCGGCCATATACGAGATCCTGTCGAAAACGGACGGCTATGTGCTCAACTCCAGAAAGGCGACGAACGACGGAAAGGTGAAGCACGATTCCTACGAATGGCGCTTTCTGCCGTTCCGGAACTGCAGCATCACCTCCGAGATCGGCTGGGTGCGGCGGGAGAACAGCGTGCTGACGCCCGAGGCAAAGGAATTCATCCATCTGCTGCAGAATCACCTGCTTCTATGTATCGGCTGTGACTATAGCATTTGACAGCTTTATCCTATAGTTCATTCTGAACATTTTTTCACTTTCATTTTTTATCATGATAACAAAGTACCGCTGTCAGGAAAGATCGGAGGTCGTTTTTCATGCAGCTTCCCATTGCGCTCACCGGCAAAAACAGTCTTTTGGATTGGGGCCTTTGGATCATACTGATCCTTCTGGTCGCGCTCGTGCTCTGGATCCAGTACCGGCCCAAAAAGTAGCTTCAGCCTGCCTATGAATACATATTTTGTATCATTATAAAAATTTTATTGTGAGGTGTTTTGAAACAGATGGATAAGATCGAGCAGAAAATTTGCGATATCATCGATGCGCATCGCGACGAGCTGATCGCGTTCGGCGAGGATCTATGGACGCACGCCGAATTGGGCTTTCAGGAATTCCGCACAGCGGAAAAGTTCGCGGAGAAAATGAAGGGGCTTGGCCTTCGCACGCAGGAGGGGCTCGCCGTTACGGGCGTTAAAAGCTATTTAAAGGATGACGCGCAAGGTCCCACCGTCTGCTTGATGGGCGAGTTCGACGGTCTGCCCATTCCGACGCACGCTTACGCCAACCCCGAGACCGGCGCGGCGCATTGCTGCGGCCATCACGCGCAGGCGACCGGCGTGGTCGGCGCGGCCATCGCGCTGTCCGATCCGGAGATCGCGGCTTCGCTGGCGGGAAATGTCGTGTTCTTCGGCGTTCCGGCCGAGGAATACGTCGAGATCGCAAAGCGCAACGAGATGCGCAATCAGGGCCTGATCCGCTACGGCTGCGGCAAATGCGAGCTGATCCGCATCGGCGCGATGGACGATCTGGATATCGTCGTGGGCCATCATGCTTCGACCTCTAAAAAATACCTCGTCGCCAACCGCTCGTGCAACGGCTTTGTCACGAAGATGGTGCAGTTCCACGGAAGGGCCGCCCACGCGGCGGGCGAGCCGCAGCGCGGCATCGACGCCATGAGCGCAGCCAATATCGCCATGCACGCCGTGGATGTTCAGCGCGAATCGTTCCGCGACGAGGACACGATCCGCGTGCATAGCTGCATTGCAAAGGGCGGCGACGCGGCGAACATCATCGCCGACGACGTGCGCCTGGAGTATTCCATCCGCGGCAAAACGATCCCCGCCTATATGGACGCCGCCAGAAAGGTTGACCGCTCCCTGCGCGCGGGCGCCGTCGCCACCGGCTGCGGCCTGACCATCACCAACCTCCCCGGAAATCTCCCGATCGTTCCCGTAAAGGACGCGAGCGTCATCGAAGAGGCGCTCTCGCACGTCTGCGGCGACACGCCCATCACCTGCACCGGTCCGGAGTTCCACTCCACCAGCTCCGGCGACTACGGAGACGTCAGCTGCCTGATGCCGCTGCTGCAGTTCAACACCGGCGGCTTCCGCGGCGCGCTGCATACGCCCGACGTCGAACTGGATGATATCGACGACGCCTACGTCATCCCCGCAAAGGTATTCGCCCTGACCGCCTACAAGCTGCTGAAAAACGGCGGCGACCGCGCCAAAGCCATCATCGAAAGCTTTGAAGCCGTACTGACGAAAGAGCAGTACATCGACCTGATGGAAAGCATGCTCTCCGTTGAGGACATTCCGATGGAGCCGCTTCCCCTGCTGGACGAAGAGAGCAAAGTCGTCTGATCGCTGTCGATCCGCCGCAAAAATTTGTCAGGCATTCCCAGTCTTCCATGATAAAAACAGCCCGGAGGCCTTGCGCTGCAAGGTCTCCGGGCTGTTTCGCGATCGCGGTCAAATCGCAGTCCGGCGCAGTCGCTTCTCGGGCGAAAAAAGGCGGGAAAGTAAGATCCGCCGGTCATCACAAATGCGAAATTTTCAGATTTTTCTTGACTCTATAACTGTTATAGAGTTTATAATATCACTCAATCAGCGCTCCAGAGGGGATTTGAATTTAGGATCATGGAAAAGAATCTGACCACCGGCAGCGCATCCTTGGCATTGATCCGTTCCGGCTCATTGATATCCTCATTTCGATAGGCAACACCGCCGTTCTCGGTCACCTCGCACAGCGGCGCACCGTCAAGCAGGACACGCAGCCCGCCAGTCTGAGTTCTGTCCGTGTGAAATCCTTCTCGGGCAAGAACGATCGCTGTCTCTCTGAGGTAACGGTTCTTTTTTTCTGCGCTGATGCTCATATAACTCCTCCCGTGTGTAAAAAAATAAGGCCGGAGCGATCATGCTCCGGCCCACAAATACAGGTGCTGCTACCAGCGCCCTTTTTGAAATGAAAAAGGGCGCCGCTTTCTCTGAACCGCGCCCCGTCAAGAGGACAGAGAAAAAATATAAAGTTTTCCCGGCCAGC